>JACCTC010000062.1 GCA_013812655.1 Deltaproteobacteria bacterium
GCCCACGCCGCACGCCGGACCTTGCGGGCATCGGGCGAGAGTGCAGCGAGGTCACGGGCGAAGGTACGGGCCTGCTCGCCGAGCGGACCGCCGAGCCGCGCGAGCACGCCCGGATCGCGACAGGCCGCGGCGAGGGCCTCGGCGATCACGACTGCTTGTCGTTGTGCCCGGTCTCGGCGCGCCGGCGACGGCGCTGGGGACGCAGCTTGAAGCGCAGCAGCTTGCCGCCCGGACCACGCGGCAGCGCCTCGACGAACTCGATCCAGCGCGGGTACTTGTACGGCGCGAGCGAGTTCTTGACGTACTCCTTGAGCTCGGCCTCGAGCTTCGCCGTGCCCTCGTGGCCAACGTTGGTGACGACGAACGCGAGCGGCTTGATCAGGCCTTCCTCGTCATCGGCGCCGATCACCGCGGCCTCCCACACGGCCTCGTGCGCGACCAGTGCGCGCTCGACCTCGGACGGCGACACCCACTTGCCGCCGACCTTGAACAGATCGTCGACGCGGCCGCAGTGGTGGTAGTAGCCCTCGCGATCGATCATGAAGCGATCGCGCGTGGTGAACCAACCATCGCTGCGCAGGAACACCTCGCCGGTGTTGCTGCCCCCCCAGTAGCCGGTGAACAGCGAGCCGCACTGCAGCTCGAGCGTGCCGATCTCGTCGATGCCGACCGGATCGCCGTCCTCGTCGATCAGCCGGACCTGGACGCCCGCGAGCGGCTTGCCGCAGATGCCGGGCCGCGCGCCCGGGTCGTTGCTGCGGCCGGCGAGCGCGAACTGGAAGATCTCGGTCAGCCCGTAGCCGACGACGACCTCGGTGCCGAGCACCGAGCGGATCCGCGGGATCAGCCGCTCCGGCATGCCCTCCGCGCCGGCAACCGCGTGGCGCAGCGAGGCGAGCGGCTTGACCAGCCCCGCCTTCTCGGCGTCGTACGCGAGCTGCGCGTAGACCGACGGGATCGCGAACAGCACGGTCGGCTGGTAGCTCTTGATCAGCTCGAACAGCGGCGTCGACTGCGGCTGCGCGGGAAACAGCAGGCACTCGGCCTGGACGAGGAGCGGCAGCAGCAGGCCAGCGCCGAGCCCGTACGCCGTCGACAGCCGTGCGATCGACAGGATCCGATCCTCGGAGGTCATCTGCAGCAGCTCGCGCGCGAACGAGCTGTGGGCAGCGGCGATCGTGCGCTTGCAGTGGGGCACCGCGCGCAGCTCGCCCGGTCCCGAGCCCGCCGAGTACAGTAACAACGAGACATCGTTCTCGCCCATCGGCACCGGCGGCATCGGCTGCGCGGCGTCGACGAGCTTCTGGTACTCGTGCGTGTGCGGCAGCATCGAGCCGACGCCGATCACCTCGCGCAGATCGGGCGTCTCGGCGCGGATCGCGTCGACGACTTGCTCGTGCGTGTCGTCGACGATCGCGAACACCGCGCCGGCGTGGAGCACGTACTCCTTGAGATCATCCGGAGTCGAGAGCTCGGAGACCGGCACCGCGACCGCGCCGGCGTGGATGACCGCGAGGATCGACGCCGCGGCCTCGATCGTGTCCCGCATCATGATCAGCACGCGCTCGCCGCGCTGGAGCTTCAGGCCGCGCAGCGCAGACGACAGCTTGGTGACGTGATCGGACAGCTCCTGGAACGTCCAGCCGCGCGCGCCTTCGCGCAGCGCGTTGCGAGGGCCGGCTCCGCTTGCCAGCGCACCCTCGAGCAACCACGCCGCCAGGTTCCCGGCTTCCGACATGCCCGCAAATTGTAAGGGACTTCCGGCGGTTCCACAAAAAAGATCGGACCAATCGCGAGCCGCACGACACCCAGCCAGGGCAATACTTCGCGCCGTGCGCATCGTCGGCGGCACCTTCAGCGGACGCGTCCTGCGGGCTCCCGCAGGGGCTGCGACGCGACCGACGTCCGAGAAGGTGCGCGAGGCGTTGTTCAATATTCTAGGCAGGCTTCTGGGCCCGATCGACGGCGCACACGTCCTCGACGTGTTCGCCGGCTCGGGCGGCGTTGGCATCGAGGCGCTATCACGCGGCGCCGCCCACGCGACCTTCATCGACAGTGGCAAGGCGGCGCTGCTCGCGATCCGCGGCAACCTCGCAGACCTCGGCCTCACCGATCGCGCCACCGTGCTGCCGCAGGACGCGGTGGCGGCATGCGCGCGTCACCGTCCCGCGGAGCCGTGGCGCCTCGTGTTTGTCGATCCGCCGTACGCGTCGGATCTCGCTACCCGCGCGGTGATCGCGATCCCCTCCGAGAGCCTCGCACCGGGCGCGGTGATCGTCATCGAGCACGATCGCCGCAACGCGCCTCCCGACGCGCTGGGATCTCTGCTACGAACGGACCAGCGCCGCTACGGAGACACCATGATCTCGTTTTACGAGGTGCCGGCATGACGCAATCCACGTCGATCGCGGTGTATCCGGGGACGTTCGACCCGATCACGAACGGTCATCTCGATATCCTCGAGCGCGCGCTCGCGCTGTTCAAGCAGGTCGTCGTGACGATCGCGCCGAACATTCGCAAGAACCCGCTGTTCACCACGGACGAGCGCATCGGGTTCATCCGCGATGCCCTGCCCCAGTACGGCGGCCGCCTCGAGTTCGCGGTCTTCGAGGGTCTCCTCGTCGACTTCTGCCGCGCGCGCGGCTCGTCGGTGATCGTCCGCGGGCTGCGCGCCCTCGCCGACTTCGAATACGAGTTCCAGTTCGCCCACATGAACCGCCGGCTCGCGCCCGGGGTCGACACCGTCTTCTTCATGACCGACGAGCGCAACCACTACGTCAGCTCGTCGCTCGTCAAGGAAGTCGCCAGCCTCGGTGGCGATGTCACCGGCCTCGTCCCCGCGTCCGTCCAGGCGGCGCTCACCGAGAAGTACGACCGCCAACGCAGCGAAAAGAAGTGAAGTCATGACCTATCCAATGAAGCTCGCGTCGCGTCTCGATCCGATCAAGCCGTCGATCACCCTCGCGGTGACGGCGAAGGCAGCCAAGCTCAAGGCCGACGGCATCGACGTCGTCAGCTTCGGCGCCGGCGAGCCCGACTTCGACACGCCGGCCCACATCAAGGACGCCGCGCGTGCCGCACTCGACAAGCCGGGCGTCGGCAAGTACACGGACGTCGCCGGCGTCCTGCCGCTCCGCAAGGCGATCGCGGCCGAGCTGTCCGCCGTGCACAAGACGACGATCGCGCCCGATCAGGTGCTGGTCTCGACCGGCGCGAAGCACTCGCTGTTCAACTTGTTCATGGCGCTGCTCGATCCGGGCGACGAGGTCCTGATCCCCGCGCCGTTCTGGGTCAGCTATCCCGACATGGTGATGCTCGCCGGCGGCCGGCCGGTGATCCTCGAGACCCGTGCCGAGGATGACTTCGCGGTCACCCCACAGCAGGTCGCGGCCGCGTGCTCGCCCCGCACCCGCGCGATCGTGCTCAACAACCCGTCGAACCCGACCGGCGCCGTGTACACGCGCGCACAGATCGAGGGGCTCGCGAAGGTCGTCGTCGAGAAGGACCTGCTCGTGATCTCCGACGACATCTATCGCCAGCTCGTGTACGGCGACGCCGAGTACGTCTCGATCGCCGCGGTCTCGCCGGAGCTCGCGAAGCGTACGGTGCTCGTCGACGGCGTCAGCAAGACGTACGCGATGACCGGCTGGCGCATCGGGTACACCGCCGGTCCGCTCGCGCTGATCAAGGCGATGACCAAGATCCAGGGGCAGTCGACGTCGAACCCGACGCACATCTCGCAGATCGCGACGCTCGCGGCGCTGACCGGGTCGCAGGACTGTGTCGGCGAGATGCGCAAGGCGTTCGACGAGCGCCGCATCGAGATGGTGAAGCTGCTGCGCGCGATCCCCGGGGTCACGTGCCGCGAGCCCAAGGGCGCGTTCTACGCGTTCCCCGACGTCTCCGCGTACGTCGGCAAGCACTCACCCGAAGGGGCGATCCTCGACGATGACGTGCAGCTCTGCGACTGGCTCGTCGAGGTCGGCAAGGTCGCGGTCGTCCCGGGCTCGGGCTTCGGCGCGCCGGGCTTCGTGCGGCTGTCGTACGCCTGCTCGATGGCAAACATCCAGGATGGCGTCGGCCGGATCGCCCGGGCGCTGGCCTCGCTCGTCTGAGCGACATGAATCGCGAGTTCGCTTTTCCCGGCACGCGTGCGCGGTACGCACCGGACCGCGTCGTCGACATCCAGCACCTCGCGCTCGTGCTCGAGATCGATCCGGTGCTGCGTACGGTCAGCGGGACGGCGACCCTGCGGTGCGCGGCGATCGCGTCGGGCGCGCGCGTGATCGAGCTCGATGCGGTCGAGCTGACGATCGACAGCGTCACGGTCGGCGGCGAGCCGGCGACGTTTCGCCACGACGGGAAGAAGCTTCGCGTCGAGCTCGCGAAGCCGCTCGCGGCCGGCGCCGAGCTGGTGATCGCGGTCGCGTACCACGGCGTTCCGCGACGCGGCCTCTACTTCATCGGTCCCGATGACGGCTATCCGGACAAGCCGGTGCAGGCGTGGACGCAGGGTCAGGACGAGGACTCGCGCTACTGGTTCCCGTGCATCGATACGCCGAACGAGAAGGCGACCTCCGAGGTCAAGGTCACGGTGCCCGCGCATCTGTTCGCGCTGTCGAACGGCGTGCTCGTCACCGATGTCACGATCGGCGCGCGCCGCACGCTGCACTGGCGGCTCGACGTGCCGCACTCGTGCTACCTGGTGACGCTCGCGGTCGGTGACTTCTCGGCGATCGAGACGCGATGGCGCGACGTGCCGGTCGTCTACTACGTCGAGCGCGGCAAGGAAGCCGCAGCCGAGCGCACGCTGGCGCGCACGCCCGAGATGCTGGAGCTGTTCTCGAAGCGGTTCGGCGTCGCCTATCCGTATCCGCGCTACTCGCAGGTGTTCGTCGCCGACTTCATCTTCGGCGGCATGGAGAACACGAGCGCGACGACGCTGACCGACAGCGTGCTGATCGACGAGCGAGCCGCGCTCGACTACGACATCGACTCGCTGGTCGCGCACGAGCTCGCGCACCAGTGGTTCGGCGATCTCGTGACGTGCCGCGACTGGGGTGAGAGCTGGCTCAACGAGGGCTTCGCGACGTACGCCGAGTACATCTGGCGAGAGCACCACGAGGGTCGCGATGCGGCCGACCTCGAGCTCGAGGACTGGGCCGAGATGTACTTCGGCGAGGACTCGAACCGGTATCGCCGAACGATCGCGACGAAGCTCTACGACGAGCCGATCGACATCTTCGATCACCACCTCTATGACAAGGGCGGGCGTGTGTTGCACATGCTCCGCCACTTCCTCGGCGACGACGCGTTCTTCGGCGCGCTCGCCCACTACCTCGGCAAGCACCGGCACAGCGTCGTCGAGTCGCGCGATCTGGCGCGCGCCGTCGAGGAGGCAACCGGCAAGAACCTCGACTGGTTCTTCAGCCAGTGGGTGATCGATGGCGCCGGTCACCCCGACCTCGAGGTCGCGATCCGGTGGGATCTCGAGAGACGGCTCGCAATCGTCACCGTCGACCAGAAGCACAAGGTCGACGCGCGCACGCCGCTGTTCAGGATTCCGACCAGGGTCCGCTTCCGGATCGGCGAGCGCGATGTCGACCTGCCGCTCGAGATCGTCGAGCCGCGCCACGTGTTTCATCTCGCGCTCGAGGCCGAGCCGACGCAGGCGATCTTCGATCCTGGCCGCGTCGTCCTCGCGAGTACGCGCGTCGACAAGGCCGAACCGCTGTGGGTCGCCGAGCTCGCCGGCGCGACGCTCGGGATCGATCGCGGTGCCGCAGCCCATGCGCTCGCGAAGCGTGGTGGGCCGGCCGCCGAGCGCGCGCTCGGCCAGGCACTCGAGAGCGATCCGTACTGGGCGGTGCGGGGCGCCGCGGCGCTCGCGCTCGCCCGGCTCCGTACCGC
>JACCTC010000076.1 GCA_013812655.1 Deltaproteobacteria bacterium
TGCCTCCCGTAGGAGTCTGGGCCGTGTCTCAGTCCCAGTGTGGCTGATCATCCTCTCAGACCAGCTACGCGTCTTCGCCTTGGTAGGCCGTTACCCCACCAACTAGCTGATGCGACGCAGGCTCCTCATCGAGTGCCGGATATTGCTACCTAGCTTTCCTCCCACAGACCGGAGTCCATGGGAACGTATGCGGTATTAGCGAGCCTTTCGGCTCGTTGTCCCCCGCTCGAAGGAAGATTACCTACGTGTTACTCACCCGTCCGCCGCTTTACTCAGGGCCGAAGCCCCTTTCTCGCTCGACTTGCATGTGTTAAGCCCGCCGCTAACGTTCGCTCTGAGCCAGGATCAAACTCTCCATAGAAAGATTTGAACCCGCTCTACATCGGTTGATAGCAACACCTCCGGGGGGAGGGGTCGCATCCGACATGGAATGGTTTCTATCACGTAATAAAATTACTCACATCTTCAGACTTGCTATCCAGTTTTCAGAGACCGATCCGAAGCGGAGGCCATCGCCTTCTCTTCGTCCCCGCCGGCCAAGTGCCGTCGAGGGATGCTGCTTATAAGGGGTGAGGCCTTACCTGTCAACCGTGATCGAAGATTTTTCCGCCACCCCTGTCACCACCTACCCAACCTTCTGATTATTCGAGCTTTTTCGGACCTCAAAGAGGTGCGATCCCTGCTCGATTCACGCCACAGTCTCACCAGTTTCGAACGAAGACTTTATTACCACGGTCGATCGAGCTGGCAAGCGTGAAACTTGATCCAACTCCGCGCCCAGTCAGCGGTTTTCGCAGTTCTGTCGAAGAACGAGCTTTGGGACGCCCGCCGCGAAGCGAACAGCGCGTGCGAAACACGCGAGGATCGGCGAGCCAGAGCGAAGCGTAGGCGAAGAACGTCGAACTAGACCTGACTTCCCGCCCACGCCATCCGCTACGCTGCGACCCGTACCATGCTCGAACGCATCGGCAATTGCCGCATCGTTGAGGAGGTGGCTTCTGGAGGCATGGCGGTGGTCTATCGCGCCGTCCAGGACCCACTGGGCCGCACCGTCGCGATCAAGGCGCTGAAATCCTCGGCAGCGACCGAGGAGAACGTGACGACGCGGTTCGAGCGCGAGGCCAAGAGCCTCGCGATGCTGCAGCACGAGAACATCATCCACGTCTACGACTTCCATCGCGAGCGCGGCGCGCTGTTCATCGTCATGGAGTACGTGCAGGGCATCGACCTGTACGACCTCCTCGAGAAATGCGGACGATTTCCATACGACGTCGCCGCGATCATCGCGATGCAGGTCGCGCGCGCCCTCGACTACGTCCATTACCGCAGCATCGTCCATCGCGACATCAAGCCCGCGAACGTGATGCTGTCGCGCGCCGGCGGCGTGAAGGTGATGGACTTCGGGATCGCGCGTGACACGAGCTTTGGCGACCTCACCGAGGCCGGCACGGGCATCGGCACGCCAGCGTACATGTCTCCCGAGCAGGTGCTCGGCGACAAGCTCGACGCGCGCAGCGACATCTTCTCGCTCGGTGTCGTGCTCTATCAGATGGTCACCGGCAAGAAGCCGTTCGTCGAGGACGAGCGGCGGTCGGCGATGCACAAGATCCGGCTCGAGAAGCACGTCGGCGTGCGCAAGCTGAACCCGGAGATCCCGCGCGAGCTCGAGCGCATCATCGACAAGTGTCTCGAGAAGCAGCCACGCGACCGCTGGCGCAGCGCGCAGCACGTCGTGATGGCGCTCGAGCGGTTCCTCGCGAAGCACGTCGAGATGAACCACCACGCGCGGCTCGTGCTGTTCCTGCGCGCGCAGAACGTGATCACCGAGCTCGAGGCCGAGGAGTATCTCAACCCGGCGGCACTTGGCAGCGGCGGTACGCTCGCGAACCCGACGAACATGCAGGCGCGGCACGCGGTGCGCGGCGGCATGGTCGCGCACGCGGTCACGTTCGGCATGCTCGCGTTGATGCTCGGGCTGATCCACGTCGCGCCGCTCGGAGCGACGCCGCAGGGCAGCAAGCTAGTCGTCAGGGAGGGCCGCGGCTTCGTCCGCCTGCACGCGTATCCATGGGCACGGATCGCGGTCGACGGCACGCCGGTCGGCGACACGCCACTCGAGACGCCGGTCGAGCTCGCCGAGGGCCCGCACGTCGTGACGTTCACGCACGACTGGTTCGCGCCGATCGAGCGCACGATCGAGGTCGCGTCGGCGGCGATCGACAGCGCGCCGCTCGTCGGTGTCGACTTCTGCAACGAGGGCAAGCCTGCCGGCGACAAGCCGCGACCGCCGACTTCCTGTGGAGGCAAGCCATGACGAAGCTCGGCCTCCCGCTCGGGCTCGCGCTCGTGATCGGGCTCGGACTGCAGGCCGCGCGGGCGCAGGACGTCAACACCGACACGATCGGGTACCGCGCGAAGGATGGCGACACGCTCGGTCTGATCGCAGCCGAGCACTACGGCGATCGTCGCAAGGCGATCTTCATCATGGTCGAGAACAAGATCACGCACGCGCGGCCGCTTCGCCCGGGCGAGCGCCTGAAGATCCCGGTCAACCGCGAGATCACGACTGCGCCCGGCGACACGTTCGAGACGCTTGCCGGCACGTACCTCGGCAATCCGCTGCGCGGCCGCTTCCTCGCGGAGTTCAACGGGATGTCACCCGAAGAGCGGCTGCCCGCGGGAACCCAGCTGCAGGTGCCATTCACGGTCACGCATACCGCGGCCGCGAACGAGAGCCTCGCAAGCATCGGCGCCGCCTACTTCAACGACAGCAAGCAAGGCGACATGCTGAAGCGCTACAACTTCCTCGAGAAGGGGGCGATCGAGAAGGGCGAGTCGATCATCGTGCCGGTCTACAACGTGCGGCTGCAGGCGGCGAAGATGCCGCAGGTCGATGCCGAATCGAAGGCGCGACGTGCGGCCCGCCGGGATGCTGCGAGCAAGGCGATGTCGGCGCTGCCGAAGGCGTGGCAGGCGTGGCGCAGCGGCGATTACCGCCGGATCGAGACGCTGCTACACGGGATCGACGCGGACTATCTCGACACCGCGGAGGCCGTCGACGTCGGGCTCATGCGTGGGCTTGCCCAGGCGGCCGAGGGCAAGACCGAGCTCGCGATCGAGAGCTTCAAGGAGGTGCGCGCGCGCAAGGAATCGCACGTGCTCCACAAGTTCGACTACTCGCCGAAGATCGTCGCGCTGTGGGAACAGGCCGGCGGACAGGCGCAGTAGCCGCGGGCGCGTTCGCGCTCGGCGTCGCGGCGTGTGGAGGCTCGGCTGCGCCGCCGCCTGCTGGCTCGCGGATCGGACCGGCGCTGCTCGTCGCGCTCGAGGCCGCGGATCACGCACGTGCGCCGTGGCGGTGTGCGGCGGTCGACGGGCCGAAGCTCGCCGACGAGACGATCACGATCGACAAGCACGCGTGGAAGCTCGCCGAGCACACGATGCAGCGCGAGGCGACCGGCGCGGTGACGATCGGCGTGATCGCAGATGCCGGAGGTGCGGCGGCGCCGACGCTCGCCGCGATCGGCAGGCTGCGCGCGAAGCTGGAGGATGCCGATCTCGTGATCGCGCTCGGCGGGATGGGCCAGACCCAGGCCGAGCTCGAGGCCACCCTCGGAGCGCTCGCGGATCGCGCGACCTGGCCACTCGTCGCGCTCGCCGGTGATCTCGAGTCGCAAGCCGCGCTTGTCGACGCGATCGCCGCGCTGAGGACGCGCGGCCTCGTGATCATCGATGGCCGGCTCGCGCGCCGGATCCTGATCGCGGGGATGACGATCGGTACGCTCCCGGGAGCAGGCGCCCCGAGCCGGCTCGTCGCGGGTGGCGATGGTTGCGGCTACCAACCGGCGGATGTCGCGGCCCTGCTCCACGAGCTGACCGGTCGCCCCGGGCTGCGCGTCCTCGCGACCGCCGAGCCGCCCCGGATTACCATCGGTGGCGAGCTAGCCGGCGAGCTCGCGCTGACACCGACTGCGACGCAGGAGATCGACGTGATCCTGCACGGGCCGGCCGTCGAGACGGCGTCGCCGGCGCGCAGCGGTGGCCGCGATGGTGCTGCCGCGCCACTGTCACCAGGGACTGCCGACGCGACGATGCGGTTGCCTGGTCCTCGCCGGTCGCAGAGCGCCGGCCTGTTGACGGTGAATGGCAGCGCGTGGCGGTGGAGACCGATCGCCGACGGAGACTGAGGCGGCGGATCGATTTCCTGTCGACGCGAAGCACCGATGGGAAACACCTCACGCCGAAGGAATCCTTTCAGGGACCACTGACAGCGGTATGCTCGCCGCGGCGATGGCCTCGACACCTGCACAGCGCTTCGTGTGTCCGCGCTGTCGCCACGCGTTCGAGGAGGAGTGCCGGTACTGCCGCGAGTGCGGCGCGGACATGACGCGCGCGAGCCCGCTCGAGGCCGCGGGCAGCCAGCCGGTGGCTGTCGAGCTGGGCGGGTCGGCGTCGATCGATCGGCGGCTCTCGGACTCGAACCAGGCGTGGCTCGGCAAGATCGTCGACGGTCGCTACAAGGTCCTCGAGGTGATCGGGCGCGGCGGCATGGGCGTCGTGTATCGCGTCGAGCACCTGCGAATGGGCAAGATCGCGGCGATGAAGGTGCTGCATCGCGATCTGGCCGAGGACACCGAGGTCCTGGCGCGATTCGAGCGCGAGGCCGCGGCGGTGTCGCGTCTGCATCACCCGCACACCGTCCAGGTGTTCGATTTCGGCAACGCGCAGGGCGCGCTCTATCTGCTGATGGAGTACGTGCGCGGTCAGGATCTCGCGCGGATCATCGAGCGCGATGGCCCGATGCCATGGTCGCGCGCGGCGCCGCTGCTCGCGCAGATCTGCGGCGCGCTCCAGGAGGCACACGAGCTCGGCATCGTGCATCGCGATCTCAAGCCGGAGAACGTGCTGATCACGCGATCGACTGCCGGGCGTGACTACGCGAAGGTGCTCGATTTCGGGCTCGCGAAGCTCGACACCCGCAACGCGCCGAAGCGCGAGACCGAACGGCAGCAGATCGTCGGCACGCCGTACTTCATGTCGCCCGAGCAGATCCGCGGCGAGGAGGTCGATACGCGCAGCGACATCTACTCGTTCGGCGCGCTGATGTTCGAGTTGCTCACCGGGCAGCACCTCTACAACGGCACGACCGCGGTCGGCGTGTTGACGAAGCACCTGACGGCGGAGCCGGACGCGCCGTCGATCCGTGCGCAGAAGCTGGGGATTCCACCGGCGGTCGATCACCTCTGTCGCAAGGCACTCGCGCGCGATCCGGGCGAACGCTGGCAGACCGCGGCGCAGCTCGGCGAGGCGATCGAGGAAGTGTTTCGCGAGACCGTCACCGACACCACCGGTCCCGGCCAGCGGACTGCGTCGAAGGCGCTGCGCGGCGGCTCGCTCGTGCTCGATCCCGCCGAGCATGGCGCCAGCGAGATCCGGCTACGCCGCTCCGACATCGACGCGTTCGAGGCCGCGATCCGGCGGCGCCGCGTGCTCGGTTGGCTCGTGCTGATCGCGCTCGTGCTCGGCGCCGGAGGCGCCGCGGCGTGGTGGGCGACTCGCGAGCCGGCCACGGTCACGACCGAGAGCGAGCCCAATCACGAGACGCGACAGGCCGACCGCATCGCGCTCGGCACGGTCACGACGGGGTACCTCGGCAAGCGACTGTCGCCGAGCGAGGGCGACCGCGATACCTACGTCGTGAAGCTCACGGGCGCTCGCCACGTGGTCAGCGTCAGTGTCACCGGCGTGCCGAACCTCGATCTCGTGCTCACCGTTCACGAGGGCGAGGGGCTCCGGACGATGACGATCGACGAGGGTGGCATCGGTGATGGCGAGGTGCTGCATCGCCGCGTTGTCGAGGGGCGCCTCGTGATCACGATCGGTCAGGTGATGGCCCCGGGGCAGCGTCATCCCGTCGAGAACGTCAGCGACCCGTACGAGCTGCGCGTGACCGAGGAGGTGGTCGATGCCGGCGAGGCCGAGCCCAACAACAGCGAGGCCGACGCGAATCCGCTCGCGCTGACCTACGAGCTGCGCGGCTACCTCGACGCGCGCCGCGACGTCGACCTGCTGCGGTGGACCGGCGAGACCGGCGCCTACATCGTGGTCGTGCGCGCCGACGGGTTGCCGCTGCAATGGCGCACCGCCGATGGCAAGGCGCGCACACCCGGCGAGGCGCGCTTGCAGTTGACCAAGGGCGAGCTGATCCGCCTGGAGCGGGCCGATCGTGGGTCGGCGGGTGGGGCCAAGTCCCCGCTACCGGGTCGTGACGCGCCGTGGTCGATCGTGGTCGTCCGCTGATCTCGCACGAGGGTAGCGCCATCTGAGATCCGTTCGCTGGCGTCGGCGGGACGACGTTGCGTTACGCTCGGCTGATGAAGTGGCTCGCGCTCGTGGTGTCGATGTCCGTGGTCGCCGGCTGCGGCGATGATGACGACGCGACCTGCCCAGGAACACCGGCGCCGTTCGCGGATGGCGATCGCGATGGCCACGCGATGCCGCTCGGCGCTGCCGCTGGCGAAGCACGTGCGGGCCGGCTCGCCGCTGCGGATCTCCCCGCGGTGCCGTCGGGTCTCGTGACGTGGACGGCCGGCGACTTCGTACTCGCGAACGCGAAGGTCGCGATCGTGATCGAGGACGCCGGGGACAGCGAGCTCTACGATCCGTGGGGAGGCCGGCCGGTCGGCGTCGCGCGCGTCGAGGGCGGGCGCATGATCGATCCGAACAACTTCGGCGAGCTGTTCGTGCTGACCGGACGGTCGACGATCATCACCGAGCAGGTCACCGTGATCGCGGACGGCAGCGACGGCGGACCGGCGATCGTGCGGGCGCGCGGCAAGCTGCATCCCTTGCCATTCTACGAGGCGCTGCTCGCGGTCGTGTTCGCCGAGCCGTGGACCGACATCGAGGCTGCGATCGACTACGAGCTCGCGCCGGATGCCGAGCACGTCGACGTCCGGTTCCGGTTGACGTCGGCACGCGGCATGCCGAAGAACCTCGCGAGCGTGATGCACGCGTTCATGTACACGAAGCGCACGCCGGTCTTCATCCCGGACCGCGGCTTCGACGAGGCGATCACCGGCGCGCCGTACCTCGCGCTCGTCGACGATCGTGCCACGAGCTGGGCGTACATCCCGGGCGAGGGCGTCTTCGGTTCGTCGCTCGCGGCGTCGGGCTTCCTCGGTGCGTTCTCGACGGGCTTCGAGATGCCTGGCTGCGGCTCGATCGATCGCGTGCACGCGAAGCTCGTGATCGGTGGGCCCGGGCTCGACGGCGTCGTCGCGGCGGTCGGGCGGACCCGCGGCGAGGCCCAGCGCGAGGTCACGGGGACGGTGATGCGCGATGGCGTCGCCGTCGCGGGCGCCCACGTACACGCGCTCGACGCGGCGAACAACTACGTGTCACGCGCGGTGACGCGCGACGACGGCACGTTCGAGGTCCACGTGCCCGCGGCGGCGGACGTTCACCTCGAGGCGTTCCGGTTCGGCGATCAGATTGGCACGGCGCAGCTGGGAACCGGCGCCGGCCCGGTCGCGATCGTGTTGCCGGCGACCGGCGCGATCCGTGTGGTCGCGACCGAGTCAGGCGTCGGCCGCGTGCCGGTCCGGATCCAGGTGCGGCCTGCCGCGGGGCAGACGATCCCGCTCGTACCCGCGCACTACGGCGAGCAGCGAGTCGCCGCCGGCCGGTTGCACGTCGCGTTCGCGATCACCGGCGATGTGACCCTGCCCGTGCCACCCGGGAGCTGGGAGGTGATCGTGTCGCGTGGCTTCGAGTACGAGGTCGAGCGCGCAACCGTGAACGTCACGGCGAACACGACGATGGAGGTCCTCGCCGACATGGACCACGCCGTCGACACGACCGGTACCCAGTGCGCGGACTTCCACATCCACACGTGGCGCTCGAATGACTCGGGCGATGACGGAGCGCGGAAGGTCGCGCAAGCGGTCGCGGATGGCCTCGAGCTGCCGGTGCGCTCCGAGCACGAGTACGTCGCGGACTTCTCCGCGGAGATCGTCCAGCTCGGGATCGAGCGCTGGGCGCGTGGCTTCGGATCGGTCGAGCTGACGTCGATGGAGCTCTGGGGCCACATGGGCGTGTTCCCGCTCGTGCCACAGGCAGGCGTCAATGCCGGCACGCCGAAGTGGCAGACGTTCCCGACCGCAGAGGATCCCGAGACCCCGTTCGAGACGCTGTCGCCGCCCGCGGTGTTCGATGCGGTGCGCGCGCGCTCCGAGCAGCCCGTCGTGATCATCAACCACCCACGCGGCGGCGCGAACTACTTCGACTATGTCGGGTTCGATCCGGCGACCGGGCTCGTCGAAGCGACTTCCGACTGGGATACGAAGTTCACGCTCGTCGAGGTGCTGAACGACTCGAGCTGGCAGGACAAGCGAACCACGGACGTCGAGGACTGGCTCGGCCTCCTGCGCGCCGGCCGCAAGGTGTTCGCGGTGGGCTCGTCCGACAGCCACGAGCTGTCGAGCTCGCCGGTCGGGTATCCGCGGACGTGCATCGCGCTCGGCACCGACGATCCTCGGCAGCTCACGCAAGACCACGTCCGCGATCAGCTCGCCGCCGGCCATGCGACGGTCTCCGGCGGTATCTTCGTCGAGGCCAAGCTCGGTCTCGCGGGCCCGGGCGACACCACGACCGGTGCCGGTAACCCGATGACGGTCGCGGTCGTCGTCCGCGCGGCGACCTGGATCGACGTGGATGCCATCGAGGTCGTGGTCGATGGGGTGACCGTCGACACGATCCCCATCATGGACGCCGACGCCGACCCGACGGATCCGACGATCCGGTGGCGTGGCGACATCCCGGTGCAGGTCGTCGCGACGGGCGGGTTCGTCGTGGTCGCGGCCTACGGAGACGGCGCGCTGGAGCCGGTGCATCCCGGGCGCAAGCCATTCGGCGTCACGAACCCGATCTTCGTCAGGCCGTGACCTGCGGCCGCCGCGCCGAAAAATTGACCGAAGGCCGCAGAAGAGAAGAGAGAGGCCGTCTGGCCGAGCGACCGCGGAGGTCACAAATGCTATACGCGGCATCATGATCAAGCGTCCCAAGATCGCAATCATCGGAGCCGGCGGGAACGTCGGAGCGGCCGTTGCCCAGTGGGCGGTCGTCAAGGAGCTCGGCGACCTCGTCCTCATCGACATCAAGGCGGGGCCCGCCGAGGGTCGCGCGCTCGACCTGACGCAGTGCGGACCGTGGCAGGGCTTCAACAGCACCTCGTATGTCGCGACCGACAAGCCCGAGGCGCTCGCCGGCGCCGACGTGATCGTGATGACCGCCGGCGTGCCGCGCAAGCCCGGTCAGTCCCGCGAGGAGCTCATCAACATCAACGCCGGCATCGTCAAGGGCATCTGCGGCGACGTGAAGAAGTACGCGCCCGACGCGATCTTGATCGTCGTCTCGAATCCCCTCGACGCGATGGTATTCGTCGCCAAGCAGGTCACGGGCTTCCCACGCGAGCGCGTGATCGGCTCGGCCGGCGTGCTCGACAGCGCGCGCTTCCGGACCTACCTCGCGATGGCCGCGGGCGTCAGCGTCGAGGACGTGCAGGCGATCGTGCTCGGCGCACACACCGACAAGGACATGGTGCCCATCACGTCGACCGCGATGATCGGCAACGTGCCGGTCTCGAAGTTCCTCTCGCCCGAAAAGCTGAACGAGGTCGTCGAGAACACCAAGAAGGGTGGCGCGACGCTGACCGGCCTGATCGGTACGAGCGCGTGGCTGGCACCTGGTGCTGGCACCTGCCTGATGGTCGAGGCCATCGTGCGCAACCAGGGCCGCGTGCTGCCCTGCTCCGTCGAGCTCCAGGGCGAGTTCGGCGTCAAGGGTGCGTTCGTCGGCGTTCCGGTCAAGTTGACCGCGAAGGGCGCCGAGTCGGTTCACGAATTCGAGCTCTCGGCTGCCGAGAAGGAAGCGTTCGCCAAGTCCGTCGCGGCGAACACGGAGCTCATGAACATCGCGCGCGGGTTCCTCGGTTGATCGGTCACATGATGTCCAAGCCCATTACTCTCCACGGTGTTGTCTGATGGCCGCGATCTCGCTGACGCGGTTGTTGTTCGAGCGGCTCCTGCCCGCGCAAGGTGAGTGCGAGTTCTCGCTGGCCTCGGTCGCGGATGCCCGCTCGCGGCTCAAGTACCTGCCGCCGAAGCTTCCGGTCGAGCCGGTGATCCGCGACCGCAGCGGCGGCGTGTTCTTCCGGTGGAACCTGCGTGACGCCAGCCCGATCTGCTACCTCGGCACGGAAGGCGAGGCGTACGTCGCCGCCGATAACGATCGCGGCCTCGCGTCGCTCGTCGCGTACGGCCCCGGGCTGATCAGCTGCATGCAGTACTGGCACCACGAGCTGGTTCCAGATTCGCCGCGCTCGGAGGATCCGGCGGCGCTGAAGGCGAGTGCGCAGCTCTCTCCGGCCGCGATCGAGGCCGGTGTCGCGAAGCCCAAGACGCCGCACGAGCAGTACTTGCCGACGCTGCTGTCCGCGATGCGCGGCCTGTCGATCGTGCTCGAGCCCTCGCCGTTCGAGCGCATCGAGCAGGCGAATCGTGCGTACCTCCCGCGCTGGCTCGAGCTCTGTGGGGCCATCGAGACGCGCACGAAGAAGCCGCGCGCGAAGTCGACCAAGACCGCGACCAAGTCCAAGTCCAAGTAGCGACCGCCTTCGCGCTACCTGGCGGCAAGCCCGTTCAGGACGCCATCTTGGCGCGCAGACCGGCGTCGAGCGCGTCGAGGAACTGCTCGGTCGTCAGCCACGGCGCCTTCGGATCGATCAGGACCGAGAGGTCTTTCGTCATCTGGCCGGACTCGACGGTCTCGACGCAGACCTTCTCGAGCGCGTCGGCGAACTTGACGACATCTGGCGTGTTGTCGAACTGACCGCGGTACTTGAGGCCCTGGGTCCACGCGAAGATCGACGCGATCGGGTTCGTCGACGTCGGCTTCCCCTTCTGGTGCTCGCGGTAGTGGCGGGTCACGGTGCCGTGCGCAGCCTCGGCCTCGACGGTCTTGCCGTCGGGCGTGAGCAGCACCGACGTCATCAGGCCGAGCGAGCCGAAGCCCTGCGCGACCGAGTCCGACTGGACATCGCCATCGTAGTTCTTGCAGGCCCACACGAAGCCGCCTTCCCACTTCATGGCGGAGGCCACCATGTCGTCGATCAGGCGATGCTCGTAGACGATGTTCGCGGCCTTGAACTTGGCGGAGAACTCCTCGTCGAAGACCTTCTGAAACAGATCCTTGAAGCGACCATCGTACTTCTTGAGGATGGTGTTCTTCGTCGACAGGTACAGCGGCCACCCGCGGTTGAGCGCGTAGTTCATGCAGCTGCGCGCGAAGCCGAGGATCGAGTCATCGAGGTTGTACATGCCGAGCGCGACACCGGCCGACGCGAAGTCGAACACCTTGTGCTCGATCGCCTTGCCGCCGTCCTTCGGCGTGAACGTCATCGTCAGCGTGCCGGCGCCGGGGACCAGGAAGTCGGTCGCGCGGTACTGGTCACCGAATGCGTGACGGCCGACGACGATCGGCTTCGTCCAGCCCGGCACGAGCCGCGGCACGTTCTTGCAGATGATCGGCTCACGGAAGATCGTGCCGCCGATGATGTTGCGGATCGTCCCGTTCGGGGACTTCCACATCTCCTTGAGATTGAACTCCTTGACGCGTGCCTCGTCGGGCGTGATCGTCGCGCACTTCACGGCGACGCCGAACTCCTTGGTCGCGTTCGCGGAGTCGATCGTCACCTGATCGCGAGTCGCGTCACGGTGCTCGACGCCGAGATCGAAGTACTTCAGATCGATCTCGAGATACGGAAGGATCAGCTTGTCCTTGATGAACTTCCAGATGATGCGCGTCATCTCGTCGCCGTCCATCTCGACGACGGGATTCTTCACCTTGATCTTGGTGGCCATGGCGCCGAGTTGTAGCAGACGCGCGCGCGTGCTGTCGCGAATCGGGCTCGCGTGATCAACGCGCCAGCACCGCGAGTGTCAGCGCCCCGGCGAGCACGGCCGCCGCGACCGCCGCGACCACCGTCTCGACCAGCGTGTCGCCCGGCTCGCGCTGCGGCTCGATCGGCTCGCTCGATCGCGGCGAGGCCAATTGCACTATCGATTCGACCTCGCCACGCTCGCTACGTGGCTCGACAGCACACTCGCTACGTGGCTCGACAGCACACATCCAGCGACGCCGCCCCAGGTTGATCGACCGGCGGGTTGAGGCCTCCACACCTGGGAGACGAGCGGCGGCGCACCGGGTCGCGCAAATAATGCCCGGGATCACGATCGATCAGGGCTGGACAGCAGAGATCGTGGATTTCAGCCGGTCCCGCCGGTGCAGCAGCCACGCACAGAGCAGCAGCACGAGGGCGGCGTATCCACCTACCCCGGAGCCGGCGGCACACCCGCCGTCACCATCGAGCTCGAACTCGTCGCCGCGGCCCTCGCAGGTCGTGCGCTCGAGCTTGCGACCGGTGACGCTCTGCACCCAGGCGATCACCTTGTCGACGCGCACGTAGACGCCGCCATTGCCGCACGGCGCGGCCGGCAGCGCGAGCCCACGCGAGACCACGCCGATCAGCGACATGCCTTCGTTGGTCGCGACGTACACCGGCCCGCCGGAGTCACCGAAGCAGCTATCGGCGCCGTGGCCACCCGCCATGAACTCGCCGTGCGGCGCGACCGATGGCTCGCATGCCGGGTCGAGCGTGCATGTCGGATCGGTGACCGGCACGGTGGCCTGATGGAGGCGCGTGTTCGAGTCGAGGCCCTGGGCGGTGGCGAGCCCGAAGCCGACGATCTCGACGCGTCGTCCGCGCACGAGCAGCTCGCGCGCCGTGCATGCGGAGGTCACCTTGCGCGGCTTCGCGCGAGCGGGCTCGTCGAGCATCAGCACGCCGATGTCGTATCGCCGCGGCCAGTTCGGATAGGCGCGTGCCCACGCGACGCGGATGCGCTGCCCTCCGGCGCGCCCGTGATCGATCGTATCGACGATCACCTCGAGCGGACCGGCGTCGATGCAGTGGCCCGCGGTGATCACGACGTCGGGCGCGATCAACGTGCCGGTACAGAACCCGTCGCGCATCAGCACGGCGACCGCATCGGGCCAGCGCCCTGACGGGACCGGCGATCCGCCGACGACCTCCTGCTCGGCACGAGCGGACGAGATCGGGCACGCGAGAACAATGATGGAGACGAGGACGAGGGCAAGGCTTCGCATGCGCCGCCATCGAGCAACCGGCGCGCCACCACCGCAGCTCGCGATCTCGCGCAGTTGCCGAAACGCGTCCGGCCGGATCGCGGACACCCGTCCGGGACCCGGCCAGCGCCCGGACGGAGGACGGAGCTCGATCAGTCCTGTGCCTTCGCATCGGTCTTCGTACCGGCGCGGCGCCGGCGGCGCACCGCCGCGAGCCCGAGCACGACGACGATCGACAGACTGGCGCCACCCGAGGTCGAGCAACCACCGTGGATGTCGGGCGCCTCACCGGTCGTCGTCGGATCCGGCGTGCCGTCGGGGCCATCGGGGTTGCTGCCGCTGCCGCTGCCCTCGCCCTCTTCCTCGGGAGGCGTCGCCGCGCAGAGGTCCTTCGAGACGGACTTACCGGCCGTCGTCTCGATCCACTGCACCAGCTTGTCCGTCCGCACATAGATGCCGCCGCCACCGCACGGATTCGCCGCGTTCTCGACGCCGCGCGAGACCGCACCGATCACGACCGCGCCGCGCGGGGTGTCGAGGTAGACCGGCCCGCCGGAGTCGCCGAAGCACGAGTCGCGGTTGTTGCCGCCCGCGACGAACTCGCCGCCTGGCGCGACCGCGGTCTGACAGCCGTTGCCGCCGGTGCACTCGGGATCGGTCACAGCCGTCGTGACCTCGTTGAGCCGGGTGTTCGGCGCGTTGCCCTGGACGTCGGTCGCCCCGAAGCCGACGAGGCGGACCTGCGGCTTGGACGCGAACGTCTGGAACGTGCACGCGGTGCCGAGCTTGCGCGGCGGGACCGACGTGATCGGCGTCTGCAGCACGATCACGGCGATGTCGTAGGTGGTCTCCCAGTTCGGGTACGCGGTGATCGTCTTGATCATCGACGTCGTGCCGCCGGCGGCGTTGTAGTCCGTCGTGTTCGCGATCACCCGCGTCATCCCGGCCGCGCAATGACCGGCGGTGAGCACGACGTCCGGGGCGATCAGGGTGCCGGTGCACGAGCCCTGGTTGCCGAGCACGGCGACCGCGTCGGGCCACTTGCCGGCCGGCACCGCGGTGCCGCCGATGACGTCGAGGACCCGACCACCGCCGCGGAGCGTCGGCGTCGTGCCGGAGGTCTCGGCGTGGGCGTGCGCGAGACCGGTAACGGTGAACAGCGAGGCAGCGAACCAGCGGGCGAGGAATCGCGACATGACGGCGGGATGAGCAACCGCCGTACCGTCGCCACGTTGCGCACGCGGGGACATGCGGTGGTGAGGACGGTGCGCGGGTCGTGCACGACTCTGCGCAAGCACGGCGCGAGTCGGTGGTTCCGACGGGATCCGGGCCCGCCGGGCTGGGGCCTGGTGCCGGACCGGACCCCTCAGGCCGGGCCCTCGCCGGCGTATGCTCGCGCCATGTCCTCGTCTATTCACCTCGATCGCGACGGTGCGTTTGCCACGATCTGGCTCGACCGCGAGGCCAAGCGCAACGCGCTCGACGGTGACCTCATGCGCGCGCTGGGGGGAGCCCTCGACGACGTCGCCGGCGATGCCGCGATCCGCGTCGTCATCCTGCGCGGCCGCGGGCGGGTGTTCTCGAGCGGGATCGATCACTCGCTGCTGATGCAGGTGTTCCAGGATGCCCAGCGCGCACCGTTTCTCCACGTTCACCACGCGCTGCAGGACACGTTTCACAAGATCAGCCGCCTGCAGAAGCCGGTGATCGCAGCGCTCCACGGCGTCGCCGTCGGCATGGCACTCGAGCTCGCACTCGCCGCGGATCTCCGGATCGCGACCGCCGACTGCGTGCTCGGCCTCCCGGAGATCGCGTTCGGGATCGTGCCCGATGTCGGCGGGACGACGCGCTTGATCCGCGCGGTCGGCGAGCCGCGCGCTCGCGAGCTCATCATGACGGGGCGTCTGGTCAAGGCCGCGACCGCGCTCGGCTACGGCCTGCTCCACGATGTGGTGGCCGATGCCGCCGCGCTCGACGATCTCGTTCGTCGCCGCGCCGAGGCGCTCGCGGCCCATCCCGCGATGGCACTCGGGCTCGCGAAGACACTCTGCCAGCTCTCTGCCGATAGCGATGCCGCGACGAGCTTTCGGCTCGAGGGCGTCGTCCAGCAGACGCTGCTCGCGCAGCCGGACCTCGCCACGCGCTTCGCAACCGCGCTCGCCTTCATCAAGGCGCAGCTCGCGGCCGCGGAATAAGAAATCGGCTGGCTCACCACTGCGCCACGGCGCGCGAAGTGCGGCGCCGCGCACCGGCCGGGGATCCTCAGCGATCGACGTCGGAGGACTGCGCCGTGCGCTGATGCCCCAAAGGGTGGTTCACGCACGACGCCGTGCGGAGAACCGCCACGAAACTGGCGGTTACGCGAGGCACAGCCGATGCAATGTCCGTCGGTATGTTCCGCAGCAAGGCCAGTATTGCCGGACATCCGATCCACCCCATGGTCGTGGCGTTTCCGATCGCGCTGTACACGGCCACCGTGGTCGCGTTGCTCGCGTACATCGGGACGACCGACAGCTTCTTTTACCGCGGCGCGATGGTCGCGAGCATGTCGGGTGTCGTGATGGCGCTACTCGCCGCCGTGCCCGGCGCGATCGATCTGCTGTCGCTGCCGCGCGGCTCGCGTGCGCGCTCGACCGGCATCAAGCACGGCAGCCTCGCGGTGCTCACGACCGGCATCTTCGCCGCGTGCGCAGCGGTGCTCTACCGCAACTGGGGCGACCGCGTGCTCGTCGACGGCCAGCTCCAGCTCGATGCCACGCTCCCACTCGCGATCGGTGTGGTCGGGCTGATCGCGCTCGTCATCGTCGGCGCACTCGGCTGGACGCTGGTGCAGACCCATCACATCGGCATCAAGCCGTCGCGGCTGCAGGACGTCGCGCCGCGCCAGACTCCAGATGCTTACGACGCCTTCGTGGCGTCGACGCAGCGACCTCACACGACTGAAAACTATGCTCGTCACTAATTTCCGCTCTGCCTGACCGTATCTAGTTTGGCTTAACGCCCGTCGCCCGCTGTTCGCGGGGTCTGTGGACCTCGAACGCAGCGGGCGACGGATTTTTTTCCGCCGTTGAGGCTAGGATGCGCCGGTGCAGCTGGCGTCGACGATCCGGGGAACGCGGTACGCGTTCGGCTCCGTCAAGGAGGTGCTCGCGAAGGCGAACCCGCCGAAGAGCGGTGACGATCTCGCGGGTGTGTCGGCGCGCGATGCCGTCGAGCGGGTCGCGGCGCGTGCGGTGCTCGCCGATCTGACGCTGCGCGAGCTCCGCGAGAATCCGGTCGTGCCGTACGAGCGCGACGAGCTGACCCGGCTGGTCGAGGACGAGCTCGACGACCAGGCCTATCGCGCGGTCGCGCACCTGACCGTCGGCCAGTTCCGCGAGTGGCTCCTCGATATCGAGACCACTGGACCGACGCTGCGCGCGGTGGCGCCGGGCCTGACGCCCGAGATGGCGGCCGCGGTGAGCAAGCTGATGTCGAACTTCGACCTGATGACGGTCGGCTCGAAGTGCCAGGTCGTCGTCCGCGCGAACAACACGCTCGGCCTGCCGGGGCGGCTGTCGTCGCGCTGCCAGCCCAACCACCCGACCGACGATGTCGAGGGCATCCTCGCGTCGGCGCGCGAGGGCCTGTCGTATGGCTGCGGCGACGCGGTGATCGGCATCAACCCGGCGACCGACACCGCGCACTCGACCGCCGAGATCCTGCGCGCGATCGATGATCTGCTGAAGCGCAACGCCGTGCCGACGCAGCACTGCGTGCTCTCGCACGTGACCGTGCAGATGAAGGCGCTCGAGCTCGGCTGCCCGATGGACCTGATGTTCCAGTCGGTCGCGGGGACCGAGGACGCGAACAAGGCCTTCGGGATCTCGGCCGCGCTGCTCGACGACGCGTGGGCGTTGATGAAGCAGAAGGGCACCGCGAAGGGGCCGAACCGGATGTACTTCGAGACCGGCCAGGGCTCGGCGCTGTCGTCGCAGGCGCACCACGGCGCCGATCAGGTCACGATCGAGGCGCGCGCGTATGGGCTCGCGCGGCGCTACAAGCCGTTCCTGGTCAACACCGTCGTCGGCTTCATCGGGCCCGAGTACCTCGAGGACGGGCCGCAGATCTCGCGGGCGGCGCTCGAGGATCACTTCATGGGCAAGCTGCTCGGGCTGCCGATGGGCTGCGACGCGTGCTTCACCTATCACGCGTCGATGACGCAGGACGAGCTCGAGAGCCTCAAGGTCCTGCTCGGGACCGCGGGCTGCACGTTCCTGATGTCGCTCCCGGTCGGTGACGACATCATGCTGAACTACCAGTCGACGAGCTTCCACGACATCCCGACGCTGCGTCGCCTGCTCAACAAGCGCGCGACGCCGGAGTTCGACGCGTGGATGGACGAGCGCGGGATCTGGCGCGGCGATGGACCGGGGCCGAAGTTCGGCGACGTCTCCGCCGTTCGCTAGATCGCTTCTTCATCGCGCGCTACACGCGCGGCCGTATCCTCGCGCTCCTCAATTTCCAGGCAACCGTCGGCTCACGTTACGGGCACGCGACCAGGCGATCGTCGATCATCAGATCCGCCTGGCCATCACCGGTGACATCGCCCGCGCTGACGATCAGTGCGCCGAAGAGCTCGGTCACGTCATACCTGGCGATCGGCACTGCGAGTGCTTCACTGGGGCCCGGTTCGCCAATTCGATACAACTCGAACGCGAAGGCGCTGCCGGTCATCAGCAGGGTCTCGTCGCGACGTGTCCATGACAACGGCACGGAGCGTCGTAGCCAGCCGCCGGGTGGCACGTCGATCCGGAGCGTACGCGCACCACCGTCCGCGAGAACCAGCTCGAGGGGATAGTCGCGCACGTAGTCGAGCTTTCCATCGCGATCGTAGTCCGCATACTCCCCACCCGGTCGCTTGCCGCGCGGCGCGGGCGCCTCGCCGTTCAGGGGCAGATCATACAAATAGTGCCCATCGAGCTCGCGGCTGGTGGCAACGACGAGCTCCAGCTGGCCATCACCGTCGACATCGATCGGGCGAGTCACCTGCTCTCCCATGCATCTGGCGATGGCCTCGATCCTGATCGGTGCGTCGACATGCTTCCGGTGCTCGTAACCGAAGGGCCCGGGGAACACGACGGTATCGTCCGTCCCGCTGCATGCCTCCTCTGCCTCCGACGGCGCGCTCAGCACGAGATCGACAATGCCGTCTCCCGTGTAGTCTGCTGCCGCCATCGCGCGACCGAACAGATCAGCGAGACCACCCGGCATCTCGTACGGTGGCGACGTGAGCAGCAGGTCCGGGACTGCGAAATCGAGCGTGACGCCGCGGCGGATCGGGCCGAAGAAGCCCGAGACCCGGCTTTCATACGCGGAACCGACGAGGAGATCGGGATCGCCATCACCATCGAGGTCGGCGTCGATCGTGCTGTAGGGCACGAGCGAGCGATTGCCACGATCGAGGATCACGGCCCAGGGCTCTCCCGGCATCGGCCCCGCGATCAACTCGAGGCCGGTCTCCCCATCCGCGATCCAGTCGGCGACACCATCGCCGGTGACGTCGCCGATGATTCGGCCCGCAGCCGGTAGGAGCTCGGCGTGCAGTAGCTGTTCGCCCTTCCAGCTGCACAGTCCGGGTTCGGGCTGCACGGGTTGTGTCGAGGGTCCGCAGCCTCCGAGCGCCAGGGCGATGCCGAACGCCGCGCGAGCCACACCGCGATTCATGCAGGCTCCATGGCCGCCATCAGGACCACGAGCTACGGCGCCGGCGCGAGCGTGTACGTCTCGCCGTGCCACACGAGCTTCTGCGTCGCGGCGTCGAACGTGCCCGAGATGGCGCGCATCCCGCCGACGCTCGTCACCGTCGCGCCATGGCATTCGAGCTGACCGCTCTCGCCGACGTCCGAGTACGACCACTGGAAGCTGCTGCTCGCGTCGTCGCGCGAGGTGACTGTGAGGGTCCACCGGCACAGCGCGACGCCGTCGGGGGTGCGACCGCACTCGAGCTCGTTGACGGACTGGAACCGGCGTCCCTCGAGCGCGATGCAGGCACCTTCTTGCTGCTCGACCGTCGAGGGATCGGACATGCCGCCGCACGCCGCGAAGCCGATCAGGAGGGGCCAGGGCCGCATGCCGATATTGTATCTGTGCCCGCCGGCCGATGCGACCTGGCAATCCGCGAGCCGGTCCTGACGGGTGGCGGCCGAGCACGTCGTGTGGCGGTTGCGCGCGCCCGGCTCGCGTGGTCACGTAGCGTGCCGTGAGCCGGACGCGTCAGCTGATGTCGAGCCTCCGCGAGGAGCTGGGATCGAGCGATCCGCTCCCGCCAGTGCCGGCGCTGCCGCCAATCCCTCCCCCACCGGCGCGGGTGTATTCGCCGCGACCCGAGAAGAGTGGGTTCGCGGCGGAAGCCGCGCGCCACACCACCGCGCTCGTCGGCATCGGTCACGTCGGCACCCGTTACGCGACCGACGTCGTGCTGCAGTTCCAGGCCGAGCTCGCGGTCGCGCACGCCGCGGTCAGCGCCGAGCTCCCCGACGCCTGGGCGGAGCAGCATGGCTTCATCGGCCTGCGCTCGCGAGTCACGTCGCATCGCGAGTTCCTGCTGCGGCCCGACCTCGGGCGGCGGCTCGACGAGGCCTCGCTCGAGCTCGTGCGGACGCGCTGCCAGCGCGGCGTCGATGTCCAGATCATCGTCGCGGATGGCCTCTCGGCGGTCGCGTGCATGCAGACCGGCAAGGCGCTGCACGACGCGGTCGCGGCCGCGTGTACGGCGCGTGGACTGACGGTCGGTACACCGGTCGCGGCCCGGTTCGCGCGGGTCTGGCTCGAGGACGAGATCGGTCAGGAGGTCGGCGCGAAGGTCGCGATGATCCTGCTCGGCGAGCGGCCAGGCCTCGGCACCGGCGACGGGCTCTCGGCGTACGTCGTCTTCGAACCGAAGCTCGGCAAGACCGATGGAGATCGCAACATGATCTCGAACATCCACCAGCGCGGCATCGTCCCCGACGACGCGGCGGCGCGGCTCGCGGCGCTCGCCCAGGCGATGATCGCGCAGCGCTGTAGCGGCGTGACGCTCGACCTCGGGCGACTCGGCGAGGTCACCGGCGGTCGGGGTTATCGCGCGCCGCAAGTTCGCCAGCGCCTGGTGGGCTCGTGAGGGTGGGCTCGTGATCCTCGAACCGATCGTACCGACGGTGCTGTCGATCCGACGGCTGATGAACGCAGATCCTGCGCTCGTGCGCGCGTACGGCGGCGATCCCGATCGCCACACATCGCTCGGCCTCGTGACCTGCGATCAGGACGACGCGCTGTACGTCGCGCTCGACGAGGCGACGAAGCAGGCGCCGGTCGACGTGATCTTCGCGAAGAGCTTCTACGCGGGGAGCGCGCACGCGAGCGGACGACTCTCCGGAGAGATCCTCGGCGTGATCGCGGCGAGCGAGCCCGAGGCGATCGAGCATGGCCTCGATGCGATCGTGCGCTGCCTCGAGCACGATGCCTGCTTCTACGACGCCGATGGCAAGCGCACGGTCACCGTATTCCCGCACGTGATCGCGTCGCTCGGCGAGTATCTCGCGAAGGAAGCCGGGCTCGAGGTCGGGACGCCGATGGCGTATCTCGTCGCGCCGCCACTCGAGGCGACGATCGGGCTCGACGCCGCCCTCAAGGCCGCGGAGGTCCGCGCGGTCCGCTTGACGCCACCGCCGACCGAGACGAACTTCGCGTGCGCCTGGCTCACCGGCTCGCTCGACGCCTGCGAGGCGGCGGCGGTCGCGTACGCCGCGGCGGTCGTCGAGGTGGCCAGCGCCCCGAAGCGATGATGGACGCGACCCGCGATCACGTGCTGCGCGACCTCGTCGAGAAGCATCCCGACGATCCGCACGCCTGGCTCGTCTACGCCGACTGGCTCGAGGAGCAGTCCGACATGCCGCGCGCGCGCTTCCTGCGCCTGCAGCAGGAGCTGCGGACCATGGATGTCTCGAGCCGCCGATTGCTCGACAAGGGTCGCGAGCTGCACGCGCTCGGGCGGACGCTGCCGTCGGCGTGGGTCGAGGCGATGACGTATCCGCGGATCGCCGGCTCGTGCTGGCAGGGCAAGGACGACGCGGGCTCGCTGATCCTGAGGTTCTTGCCGGGCGGCATTCTCAACTACTCGCAGCCCTCGGGCACGTACCAGAACGGTACGTGGACGCAGGTCGGCAGCGCGGTGGCGATGGAGACGAACCGCCACTACGCCGACTACCACGGCGTGATCGTCGGTGACGTGCTGCGCGGCGTGGCTCACAACGTCGTCAACAAGCAGTGGCGATGGAAGGTCACGTTCACGACCGATCCCGCGATCACCGGGATGCCGGAGGTCGTGAACACCACGATCTACGGTCATCACGCCGCGGTCGGCGCACGCGTTCGCGCGCGACCCAAGCCGACGCCGGCGAAGCGCAAGCCGGCGAGGACCACCGCGACGCCGACGCGCGCCAAGGGGACCGCGAAGCCGAAGCCGAAGCCGAAGCCGAAGCCGAAGCCGAAGCCGAAGCCGAAGCCGAAGCCGCGGTCGAAACCCACCGCGAAGACCACGCGCAAGGCCAAGCCAACCGCGACGTCCAAGAAGTCCAGCGCGCAGGCCACGAAGCGCAAGCCAGGCGCTCCGTCGCGCAAGCCGGCTCGAGCGACCGCGACCGCGAGGCCAGTCGCCCGCAAGGCATCCCGCGCACCGAAGCGCCGGTCGCGCCGCTGAACGCAGCGGTCGATAGGACCAGCCAGGGATCCCAGCACGCCGGCAAGTGCCCGGCATGTCTGGATTTGTGAGCCTGCTCGCACCGCTTTCAAGCGTCGAGAAGTTCCTGTGATTCGGTGGTCGATCGATTAGATTAGGGCCGGGTGCAGGCCTCCGCGTCACCGGGCAATTCACCGGACAATTCGCTCGTGGGCATCGTGCTCGCGGACAAGTATCGCGTGGTGCGCCAGATCGGGCGCGGCGGCATGGGGATCGTGTACGAGGCCGAGCACGTCACGCTCGGCAAGCGCGTCGCGATCAAGCTGATGCTCGAGAAGTACGCGGACGACACCGAGGCGATCGCGCGGTTTCAGCGCGAGGCGCTCGCCGCGAGCCGGATCGGCAACCCGCACATCATCGACGTCAGCGACATCGGCACCGCGCCGGACGGGCGCTCGTTCGTCGTGATGGAGCTGCTGCTGGGCTCGCCGCTCTCGCACGTGATCGAGACGGCTGGTCCGCTGCCGCCGTGGCGCGCCGTCCACATCATGCGGCAGGTCCTGCGCGCGGTCGGTGCGGCGCACGCGAAGGGCATCGTCCATCGCGACCTCAAGCCCGACAACATCTTCATCGTCAACCAGGACGATCACCACGACTTCGTCAAGCTCCTCGACTTCGGGATCTCGAAGGTGCTCGATCTCGACGAGCAGGTCGCGTTCACGAAGCTGACGACGACGGGCGTCGTGATGGGGACGCCGCTCTACATGGCCCCCGAGCAGGCGATGGGTCACACGATCGAGCGCTACGCCGATATCTACGCGTGCGGCGTGATCCTCTACGAGATGCTCGCCGGCCGCCCGCCATTCGAGGGCGCGACGTATGCCGTGCTCGTCGCGAAGCTGCTGACCGCCGATCCGCCGCTGCTCAGCGACGTCCGCCCCGGGCTGCCTGGGGCGCTCGTGCGGGCGGTGCACATGGCACTCGAGAAGGATCCCAAGGATCGCGTGCAGAGCGCGGAGAAGTTCGCCGCGATGCTGCCAGGCGACAAGACGCCGTCGATGCTCGAGCTCGCAGGCACGCTCGATAGCAGCAGTGGCGTCGCGGTCGCGCTGCCGACCGAGAAGCGCGTGCGGCGCCGGTGGCCGGTGTACGTCGCTGGCGTCGGCCTGGCAGCCGCGGCCGCGATCACCGCCGTCGTGCTGATGAACCAGCAGGGCAAGCCGGCCGCCACGGCGTCGGCAGCTCCGACGGCGCCTGCCCAGGCCGCGATCACGGCGTCCGCTGCTGCACCGGCGACGACGACTGCGCCGAACGCCCCTACCGCGGCCGCCAGTGCCGATGCCACGCTCGCGGCCGTCGGCATCCTCCAGGTCAAGTCGGTGCCGACCGGCGCCGCGGTCACGATCGATGGTAATCCGGTCGGCGTGACGCCGATCGAGATCACGCTGTCGCCACGGCGCTACCAGGTGAAGGTGATGCTCGAAGGCTTCGACACCATCGAGAGCGAAGAGGACGTCCGCACGCGCGAGCGCTCGTCGGTGGTGCTGCAGCTCCAGAAGACGGTCGCCCAGCGCGGCTCGCGCGGCTCGCGCCCGAAGCCGGCGATCCGGTCGACATCCGCGGTCGCGCCGCTCAAGAGGGCGCCGCAGGTCCAGCCGAACGCGAAGGTCGTCGATCCGTTACCGGAGCCAGCCGTCAAGCCGAAGGCCGATGACAGCAAGCCGGTCAAGACGCCGGCCGCGGGCACCAAGCCGAACCCGTACTGATGCGCGCTCTGGTCTTCGCCGCACTCGTCCTGCTCGGGCTGTTCGGGTCCCCCGCACGCGCCGACGATCGCGAGGACGCGCGCAAGGAGTTCGCCGCCGGCCAGGCCGCGGATCGCAGGCGCGCGTGGCAGGAGGCGATCGAGCACTACATGCGCGCGAACGATCTCGTGCCGCACCCGTTCGCGATGTTCAACATCGCCACCGACTACGAGCGGCTCGGCAAGCTCCGCGAGGCCGCGAACTGGTACGAGCGCTACCTCGACACGTCGTCGACGACCGAGGCCGATCGCGAGAAGGTCCACCGGATCCTGATCGAGCTGCGGAACCGGCCTGCGCAGGTGACCGTCGGCTCGACCCCGGACGGCGCGCGCGTCGTGATCAACGGGATCCCGTCGGGCAGCACGCCGTACACCGGCCAGCTCAAGGGCGGCATGTACCGGATCGCCGTCGAGAAGGGTCGCGCGCGCGACTGGAAGGAGGTCACGATCGAGTTTGGCGAGCCCGCCGTCGTACAGTTCCACCTGCCCGGTGCCGGTCCATCTCATACGCCGCAGCCGCACGTCGACGTGCCGCGTCCGGCAGCCGGCACGCCGTCGGGAACCATGCGCGTCACCGGCGAACCCGTTGGCGCCATGGTCACGATCGACGGCATGGGCGCCGGCACGATGCCGCTCGACGTGCCGCTCGCACCGGGCTCGTACACCGTCGCCGTCACCGCGTTCGGCTACGCGCCGTACCAGACCACCGCCGTCGTGCTACCGAACCAGGAGACCGTCATCGAGGCGCGACCGACGCGCGCGCTCGGCCACCTCGCCCCGGGCCCGGTCATGCCGGTCGGCTACCTGCTCGGCGGCGGCGGCGGCGCGGATGTCCGGGGATCCGGCGCGCTCTATCTCGTCGAGGCCGGCATCCGGGTGTTCCAGTACGACGCTTCCGCGCGCGTTGGCCGCGTGTTCGACGTCACCGCGGTCGATCTGCTGATCCGCTACACGATGGGCAAGGCGCGGTTCGCGCCATACATCGGCGCCGGTTACTCGTACGTCTCGCAGGGGTTCGGATTCGTGTTCCTCGGCGGCCTGCGCTGGGACATCTCGCGCGGTGACAAGCTCGGCATGTCCCTGATGCTCGAGAGCGGCTATCGCTACTACACGGGCACGGCCGTCGACGACGGCCCTGTCGGCGACACCGTGGCGGCCAGCGGTTCAGTGGTTCCGCTGATGGCCTCGCTGCTCATCGTCTATCGTTGACCTGGCGTTGACCTGGGTCGGCTACGCAGTTCGGTCCCAGCCAGCGCGCGCGAGCACGCGTGCAGTGCCGGCATCGAGCAACGCGCGACCCTGCGGTTGGCCGATCCAGAGATCCCAGAACACGTCGAGCGTGAACGAGGTCGTGAAGTGCGCGTTCGTCGCACGCAGCCGTGCCGGCGGTCCTGCGATGCCCGTGGTCGGGCCGAGGTACCAGCGCACGCCATCGACGAGCTCGCTCACCGTGGCGACCGGTGTGGCGGGCACTGCGAGCACGACCGGCTCCGCGAACGGCGCCAGCGCGCGCACGGCTGTCCAGCGCAGCTCGGAGAGGCTCGTCACGCGTCCTGCCGGCGCCTGCTGATCGAGGGCGCGCGCGATCGCGTCGCGAACCGTGGCGCCATCGATCACCTGACGCGTGTCGACGACGGAGCCCGAGAATGCCTCGGCGATCACGACCTCGTCGGTGCGCGGCGCGACGCGCAGCAGGTGATGCGGATGCGCGGGGCGGCCGGCCTCCTCGAAGTACTGCGCGGGATCGCAATGCACGATCTGGAAGCCGACGCCAAGCGGCGCGAGCCAGCCCGCAGTCAGCGCATCGATGGCGGCGAGCAGCTCGACGATCCCGGCGCGATCATCCTCGCCATCGGTGTTGGCGCGCTCGAATGCCACGTGCAGCAGCGCCTGGTCGGATGCATAGACCTCGGTCGTCATCGGTTAGCGTACTCGCTTCCAGGTGCCACCGGTGTTCTGGTACTGCGCGAGCAGCGATCCCGAGCTCGAGTCGACGACGTTCACGCGATCGAGCAGACCGTGGTTCGGGCTGTCCGCGATCTTGTCCGTGAACTCGTCGAAGATGTTCGTCATCGGCAGCCGATCCGGCGGCTTGCGCTTGGTGACGCGCACGCGATCGCCATTGGGCGAGATCTCGATGACGCCGCCGGCCTTCTGATCCCATTCCTTCGCGAGCGACACCCGGACCGTCGCGTCGTTCTTGCCCGGCACCGGCTTGCCGGCCGCGTTGCGCGCCGCCGCCTTGTCCGCCGCGTGCCCGACACCCGGGGTGATCTCGGCGCCGCTCTTGACGGCCCCGTCGACCGAGCCGACCTCGACGCTGCGCTGTGTCGTGCCGCCGGGTCCATCGATGGTCAAATCGAACGACGGCAGTGTCTCCTTCGGCTTTGCGGGGTTCGCCGGCGCCTTCGCGTCGCCGCCGATGTTGACGGTCGACGTGGAGTTCTCGGCGGACTGGCGGGCGGCCTCGCGGAGCTCGCCGGCGGTGCGCGCCGCGTCGGCGCCGACCTTCTTGCCGCTGAACGCGAGCCACTGCTCGAGGCCCGTGATCTTGCCGCTCTTGATCAGCGGCAGGATCTTCTCGAGCTCGGCGAGCGTGTTCGCGTTGCTCGCGAGGTTCGCGAACGCCTTCTCGCCCCAGATCGCCGCCTGCTCGGCAGGAATGCCGGCCTCGCGCAGGATGTTGACGAGCCGCTCGCTCTGCGCGACCGACACCCCCGCGTCGTGGGCGCCCGCGCGGAGCATCGCGAACTTGAGCTCGTCGGCGGACCCGTTCTTCATCAGGCCGAGCACCGTCGGCAGCCGCTTCTCGCTCTTCAGAAGATTGATCAGCGCGGGCTCCTCGCGCAGCGCGCCCGCCAGCTTCACGAGCTGGGCATTGTCCTTGATCGGCGCGAGCGTCTTGAGCGTCGACTCCTCGAGCATCGAGAGCGCCATCACGATGTCGTCGCCGACGCCGGCGAGCTTGCGGCCGAGCGCGGTCTCGACCTTGTTGCGGAACTCCCTGAGCTGACCGGCCGAGACCGCGATCATCATGCTCGCCATCACGAGGCTCGTGATGACGCGGACGATCTCCGTGCGCTTGACGTCGGGCGGGAGGTTGCCCTCCATGATCTCGGTGATCCGCTGCACGCCTTCGACGGTGATCAAGAGGCCCATCACGCCATCGGCCACGAAGTTCGCCCACAGCAAGAACTTCGTCGTGCGGCTCGCGAGCAGCACCGCTGGCCCCGACTTGAGCGAGCGGACCGCGGTGCCGCTACTCAGCAGGCTGCTCGCGATCGTGATGACGTCGATCGCGACGCCGGTCTTGTTGATCTCGGCGTGCTGCAGCCGCTCGTAGAGGCTGACCGCCGCACCGGCCGCGGTGAGCCCGCCGGCGAGCACGACGCCGACCTGCAGCGACTGGCCGCGCGTGAACGGTGCGGCGAGGATGCTCGCGCCCATCACGGCCATGCCACCGACGCTGAGCCCGGTCGATAGTCTGTCGAAGACGCCGAGACCTGTCGTCTCCTTGACCCGGTCGCCGGTCGGGATGCCGAGAGCGTTCGCGGCGACGCGGAACTGCATCTCGCCCTTCGGATACTTGTTGTGGTCCTCGAACTCCTTGATCACGCCGGCGCCCGTCGAGCTCGTGTACTCGAGCCGGTTCGCCTTGGGATCGAGCCCCGGCGTGCAGTCGATCAGGATGAACGTGTTGGCGTCGCCCTTCTTCTTGCCGGCGAACAGCCGCATCCGCGTCTCGTTGCCGTTCGCTTGCGACATGTGCACGCCGGTCAGCGGCACCTTGGCACCGTCGACCTTGTCGCCGAGCTCGTCGACGCGCTCCATGTACTTGTCGAGCTTCTCGAGCTCCTTGAGCTCGGACGCGCCGAGGATCGTCTGCAGATAGGACGCTTCGCCAGCGTCGGCACCGGTGTCGTCCTTGGCCTGGTACCAGACCACCCAGAAGCCGGCACGCTCGGTCGGCATCGCGATCTTGGTACCGGTGCCGAAATCGTAGCCGGCGCGCGCGCCGACCTGGACGAGCGGGTGCCCGCCGAGATCCTTCGGCAGCTCGTCCTTGGTCTGCGCCGAGACGTACCAGTGATAGGTGAGCGGCTTGGACTTGTCGGTGCGCGCGTCCTTCGCCTCGTAGGCGAGCGTACCGGGCTGCGCCTGCGCCGGGTTCGCCGCGCCGGTGGCGATCTGCTGCTGATGTCCCTTGCCCTGGGCGTCGGGGCCGCCGGGCTTGAGCATCAGCATCTGCATGTCCATCGTGTCGTGGAACTTCTGGAAGTCGTCTTCCTTGTCGGCGCCGCCGAGCTTGTCGTACGCCTCCTTGCGCGCGCCCGCGAGCGGCGCGACCTCGACGACGACCGGGACGTGCAGGTTGTAGCCCTCGAGCGTGCCGTTGTTGTCGACGCCCGCGCGAACATACGCATCCGTCGTGTACGTGCCCGGCTTCGGCAACGGCATCGTCGTCGCGCCGACGTTGTGCGCATTGATGAACATGCCGTTCGGGCCTGGTGCCGCGGCAGGGATCATGTCGGGACGGCCGACGCCAGGGATCGACTGTGCGTGGTAGCCCTCGGGCCCGTCGTGCGTCCACTGGTACATGCCGATCTGCACGGTCGGCGAGACCTTCGCGATCAGCTGGTACTGGATGTGCGAGCCCGCGATCGCCTTGCGGCCGCCGGTGTAGTCCGGATCGGTGACGAGCCGACCACCGAGCTCGGCGAGCTTCGCCGCGGCTTCCTTGCCGTGCAGCTCGGTGATCTTGGCCGGCTTGGGCTCGGTGCAGCGCTGGAGCTGTAGCCCGGTGCGCATCACATCGCCGATCGCGCCGGCGAAGTTGCCGAGCCGGGCAGCGCCGGCATCCTTCTCCGCGGCCTGATCCTCCTCTCCGATCGGCTTCTTGCGCGCGGCTGGATCGGCGGCGGCATCCTTCTGCTGCGCGATGTGCGTGAGCTCGTGCGCGAGCAGTGCGTCACCCGCAGGCGTTCCGGGCTGCGCGGCGCCGGCGCCCATGACCACGTTGTTGCCGACGACGAACGCGGTGGCACCCTTTGCGGCTGCCTTCGCCGCCGCCACCGGGCCGACGTGCACGCGCGCGCCCGAGACGTCCTGTCCGGTGGCCCGGGTCACGTGGTCTGCGATGCGGCGATCGACAACGGCGCCCTCGCCGAGGTCGGCCTCGAGGTGATCGACTGTCTCCCACGGCACGGCGCCGGCGAACAGCGGCGGTGCCAGACCGGGTGCTCCGCCGGCCTCGCTGTCCAGTCCGTCAGTCAGCGCCGTCTTGCCAGGCGAGGCCTGAGCGGTAGCCGCACCGCGGTCCTCGGTCTGCGCCCCAGGTCGCTCCCCACCACGGCCTTGCCGCTCCATTCGCAAGATCATATAGTGATGGGTGGCCCGAATCATCAGCCACCGATTGGTCTATCGTGCCGCTCCATGGGGCTTCGCGGGACCGTGCGCCGGTGATCAAGAACCGCCTCGCGATCGTCACGCTCCTCACCGGGCTGAACTTCCTCAACTACCTCGATCGGTTCATCGTCGCGGCAGTCCTGCCGCGCATCAAGGCGGACCTCGGTTTGTCGAACTTCGAGGGCGGTCTGCTCGCGACCGTGTTCCTCCTCGGTTACTTCGTGACGTCACCGATCTTCGGCTTGCTCGGCGACCGGATGTCACGGAAGTGGCTGATCGCGTTCGGCGTCCTGACCTGGAGCCTCGCGACGATCGCGTCGGGCATGTCGAACACCCTCGTCACGTTGATCCTCGCGCGGATCGCGGTCGGCATCGGCGAGGCCAGCTACGCGACGCTCGCGCCAACGATCATCGACGACATCACGCCGCCCGACAAGAAGGGCAAGATGCTCGCGATCTTCTTCGTCGCCATCCCGGTCGGCTCGGCGGCGGGGTACCTGCTCGGCGGCTACATCCAGGAGGTCTGGGGCTGGCGCGAGGCGTTCTTCGTCGGCGGCGGGCCTGGCGTCGTGCTCGCGCTCGTCTGCCTCGCGATCCACGAGCCACCTCGCAAGCTGCACGCCGCGAAGCAGAACATCCTCGAGATCGCCGGCCGGCTCGCGCGGATCCCGCTCTATCGCCGCGCGGTGCTCGGCTACTGCGCGCACACCGCCGCGATCGGCGCGTTCGCGTACTGGGCGCCGACGTTTCTGTCCGCGCGATTCGCGAGCGAGCTCGGCAAGCCGCTGCCGGTCGGGACCGTGATGACGCCGGAGGTCGCCCAGGTCCAGGCCGAGCAGATCCTCGGCAGCGCGAACTTCTGGTTCGGCGTCGTCACCGTGCTCGCCGGCGCGATCGGTACGGTGATCGGCGGACGGCTCGCCGATCGGGCGATCCGCACCCTGCCCGCGCTGCCTCCCGACGCCTCACACGAGCACCCCGATAACCTGCGCGCGGCGAACCATCAGCTCCGGGTCTGCGCGATCGGCGTCGCGATCGCGTTCCCGCTCGCCGCGGCGGCGTTCCTCGTGCCGTCGGCGTGGATGTTCTTCGTGCTCGCCGGCATCGCCGAGGTCGGCCTGTTCATGTCGACCGCACCGATCAACGCGATCCTGCTGCGGACCGCGCCGGCGTTTCTCCGCGCGAGCGCGATGGCGGTGGCGATCTTCGCGATCCACCTGTTCGGCGATCTGTGGTCGCCATCGCTCGTCGGTCTGTTCCTCGACCACCTGCCGCTCGCGCTCGGCATGATGGTGCTGCCGGCAGGGTTCGCGATCGCGACGGCCGTATGGTGGCCGCGGGCGCGCGAGGCTCAGTCGGTCGCGAGCTCGAATTCGTAGATCCGCTCGTCGCTGTCGCTCACGATGAAGAGGCGGTCGCCGTCGAACGCGAGACCCTCGGGATGCTCGATCGGCAGGCGCCACGAGTAGACGACGTCGAGATCGTGATCGAGCTGGTAGAGCGCGTGGTCGTGATCGCCGAGCGCGTAGAGGTGGCCGTCCTGCGGGTTCCACGACAGTGCGGAGAGGTCCTCGGTGAAGTCGATCTTCTTGTCGTGGAGCACTTCCCCGTCGCGACCGAGCTCGTAGATCCTCGCGGGATCCTTTTCCTTCGCGACGAACAGATGATCGTCGTCGTCGAACGTCAGGCCCTCGATGCCGCTGTTGCCGTCGTCGGCGCCTTCGATCTCGATCGAGTCGTGCCGCTTGCCGTCGAAGCCGACGCGCCAGATTTTCCCTGTCGCCTCGTCAGCGATCACGAGCTCGTCGTGATGCCTGTCGTACGCGATGGCCTCGAGGTCCTGGCCTTCGACATCGATCTCCTCCTCGACGTTCCCGCCGCGGGTGATCGCGTAGATCTTCGAGCGAACGTCGCTGACCGTGTAGAGCTGGTCGCCGACCCGCACGAGGTCTGACGGTTCGTCGACGTGCAGCCGGTCGTCATCGATCACCCGCAGCCGCGGCCGGTTGCCATCTGCCTTCGAGGACTCGTAGAACGGCTCGATCTCACCGGGCTCGCCCGCTGCGCAGGCCGCCGCGGAAGCGACGAGCAGCAGGCTGGCGGTGCGGCCGAACATCGACCGAGCGCTCAGCAATCAGCGGGCCAGGAATACCGCAATGGTTCCTCGGGGTGGCTGCTCGAGTAGCCGGCATCCCCCACGGCCACCGTGGTACACACGCGACCGTGAAGATCCACGAGTATCAGGGCAAGCAACTGCTCCGGAAGTATGGCGTTCCGGTGCCGGCAGGGATCCCGGCGACGAGCGTGGAAGATGCGCTCGCGGCGATCCCGAAGGTGCAGGAGCAATCGGGTAACGAGGTCGTCGTCGTCAAGGCGCAGATCCACGCGGGTGGTCGTGGCAAGGGCGGCGGCGTGAAGGTCGCGAAGACCCGCGCGGACGCCGAGGCGGCCGTGAAGAAGATCTTCGGGATGACCCTGGTGACGCCGCAGACCGGCCCCGAGGGCAAGAAGGTCCAGCGGCTGCTCGTCGAGCAAGGCCTCGCGATCGAGCACGAGTACTACCTCGCGATGCTGCTCGACCGCGCGGTCGGTCGCGTCATCGTGATGGCCTCCGCCGAGGGCGGCATGGACATCGAAGAGGTGGCCGCGAAGCACCCCGAGAAGATCTTCAAGCACACGATCAACCCGGCGACCGGTTGGCAGGACTGGCAGTCGCGCGCGCTCGCGAAGCAGCTCGGGATCGCCGGCAAGGTCGGGCTCGAGCTCGGCGGCTTCCTCAAGACGCTGACGCGCTGTTACGAGGAGATGGACTGCTCGATGCTCGAGGTCAACCCGCTCGTCACCACCAAGGACGGCAAGGTGCTCGCGCTCGATGCGAAGATCAGCTTCGACGACAACGCGCTGTACCGCCACAAGGAGCTCGAGGACTGGCGCGATCCCAACGAGGAGGACGCGGCGGAGCAAGAGGCCAAGAAGTGGGACCTCTCGTACATCTCGCTCGACGGCAACATCGGCTGCATGGTCAACGGCGCCGGCCTCGCGATGTCGACGATGGACATCATCAAGTACTACGGCGGCGCGCCCGCAAACTTTCTCGACGTCGGCGGTGGCGCCACGGCCGAGAAGGTCACGGCCGCGTTCAAGATCATCACGACCGACCCCGAGGTGAAGGCGATCTTCGTCAACATCTTCGGCGGCATCATGAAGTGCGACACGATCGCGCAGGGCGTGATCACCGCGGTCAAGGAAGTCGGGCTCAAGGTGCCGCTCGTCGTGCGGCTCGAGGGTACGAACGTCGAGCTCGGCAAGAAGATGCTCGCCGAGAGCGGGCTCAACATCGTCGCTGCTGCCGACATGGCAGACGGCGCCCAGAAGGTCGTCAAGGCCGCGAAGGAGACGCGCTAATGTCCGTCCTCGTCGGATTCGATACGCGTCTCGTTGTCCAGGGCATGTCGGGTGCGGCCGGTGCGTTTCACGCGCGCCAGATGGTCGAGTACGGCACCCGCGTCGTCGCCGGGGTCACGCCCGGCAAGGGCGGCGCGAAGGTCGAGGGCCTCGAGAAGGTCCCGATGTTCGACACCGTCAGCGAGGCGGTCGAGCACGCCGGCGCGAACACCTCGGTGATCTACGTACCGCCGCCGTTCGCCGCGGACTCGATCCTCGAGGCTGCTGCCGCCGGCATCGAGGTGATCATCGCGATCACCGAGGGCATCCCGGCGCGCGACATGGTCGCCGTCAAGTACACGCTCGATCACGAGTACCCGTGGGTCACGCTCGTCGGCCCGAACTGCCCCGGCGTGATCACGCCCGGTCAGTGCAAGGTCGGCATCATGCCGGGCTACATCCACAAGCCGGGCGGCGTCGGCGTGGTCTCGCGCTCCGGCACGCTGACCTACGAGGTCGTTCACCAGCTCACGGCGCTCGGCCTCGGGCAGTCGACCGCGATCGGTATCGGTGGTGATCCGGTCAAGGGCACGGACTTCATCGACGCGCTCGCGCTGTTCATGGATGATCCCGGCACCTCGTCGATCTTCATGATCGGCGAGATTGGTGGAGACTCCGAGGAGCGCGCCGCGGCGTTCATCAAGGAGCACATCAAGAAGCCGGTCGCCGCATTCATCGGTGGCCAGACCGCGCCTCCGGGCAAGCGCATGGGCCATGCGGGCGCGATCATCTCCGGCGGCAAGGGTGCCGCGGCCGACAAGATCGCCGCGCTGAAGGAAGCCGGCATCGCGGTGGCGGCGACGCCTGCCGAGATGGGCACGACGCTCGCGAAGGTGCTGGCCAGCTCCTGATGCGCTGGCTGGTGACCGGCGGAGCCGGGTTCTTCGGGATCAACCTGATCCGGCACCTCCTCAAGCGTGGTGGTGATGTCACCTCGCTCGATCGCCAGCCGTTCGATTACCCCGAACGATCCAAGATCACCGAGGTCGTCGGCGACATCCGCAACCACGCCGACGTCATCCGTGCGGTCGACGGCTGCGACGTCGTCGTCCATGCAGCCGCGGCCCTGCCGCTGTATCCGCCGGACGAGATCCACACGATCGACGTCGACGGCACGCGCACGGTGATCGAGGCGACGGGCAACCGCCGCATCGTCCACATCTCGTCAACCGCCGTCTACGGCGTCCCCGATCACCATCCGCTGCTCGAGTCCGACAAGATGACCGGCGTCGGTCCGTACGGCACCGCGAAGGTCGAGGCCGAGCACGTCTGCATCGGCGCCCGCGCCGCGGGTCGCGAGATCGCGGTGCTGCGGCCGAAGTCGTTCGTCGGGCCCGAGCGGCTCGGCGTGTTCGCCCTGCTCTACGAGTGGGCGCGCGAGGGGCGCGATTTTCCACTGCTCGGCAAGGGTACGAACCGCTACCAGCTGCTCGACGTCCACGACCTGTGCACCGCGACGGTGCTCGCCGGGACACTGCCGGCCGACCGCGCGAACGACACGTTCAACATCGGCGCGCACGAGTTCACGACGCTGCGCGAGGACTTCCAGGCCGTGCTCGACGCCGCCGGCCACGGGGCTCGGATGCGCGCGCTCCCGATCGCGCCCGCGCTGTGGGCGCTGCGCAAGCTCGAGGCGATGAAGCTCTCGCCGCTCTATCCGTGGATCTACGAGACCGTCACCGAGGACTCCTACGTCTCGATCGAGAAGGCGCGCACGCAGCTCGGCTGGTCGCCGCGGTACTCGAACAAGGCCGCGCTCGTCCGCAACTACCGGTGGTACTGCGACAATGCCGACCGGCTCGGCGGCAGCGGCGTGACCCATCGCGTGCCCTGGAAGCAGGGTGCGCTGGCGCTCGCCAAGCTCGCGTTCCGCCGTCGTGCCTGAGGCGCGCGCGAGATTGCGCCGCGCGGCGGTTTCGACTAGCTTCCGCGGCCTATGGCCATCGAACGTACGTTTTCGATCATCAAGCCCGACGCCGTCGCCAAGAACGTGATCGGCGGGGTCACCTCCAAGCTCGAGGCCGCGGGCCTCCGCGTGCTCGCGTCGAAGATGGTCCGCCTGACCGAGACGCAGGCGATGGCGTTCTACGCCGTCCACAAGGAGCGCCCGTTCTACAAGGACCTCGTCAAGTTCATGACCGAGGGTCCCGTGGTCGTGCAGGTCCTCGAGGGCGAGAATGCCGTCGCGAAGAACCGCGAGGTGATGGGCGCGACGAACCCGGAGAAGGCCGACGCCGGCACGATCCGCAAGGAGTTCGCGACGAACATCGAGCGCAACGCGGTGCACGGTTCGGATGCCGCGGAGACGGCCAAGGAGGAGATCGCGTTCTTCTTCTCGACCGCCGAGCTCACCAGCCTGGCGCGCTGAGTCACTCGATCAAGTTCTCGGCGACCAAGTTCTCGGCGATCATTTCTCGGCGATCAGCTTCTCGGACCCGGTCACACCCGCGGGCTGCTCGATGACGGGCTTCTCGACGACGTCCTCGACGTAGAGCTCGCGGACGACGACGACGATCACCGCCACGAGCGGCGTCGCGACCAGCAGCCCGAAGATGCCTCCGATCACGCCGAAGATCGTCTGCGCGGCGATGATCAGCGCAGCGGGCAGATCGAGCATCCGGCGCTGCACGAACGGTGTGATGCCGTAGGTCTCGGCGATCTGGATGCCGATGTAGAGGACGGCGACGCCGATCGCGGTGGTCGACCCGACCATGAGGCCGAGCAGCACCGCCGGGACGGCCGCGAGGATGGGGCCGATGTTCGGGATGAACGTCAGCAGCGCCGCGACGAGGGCGAGCGTGAGCGCGAGCGGGACACCCAGCAGCGCCAGGCCGACCCACGTCATCACCCCGACGACGGCCATCGAGAACAGCTGCGCGAGGAGCCAGTGGCGGAGCGTTCGTGCAAGCTCCTCGAGGACCTCGCCGATCCGATGGCGACGGGGCACCGGCACGAGCGCGAGCAACCCGCGGCGATACACGCCCGGATCGGCCGCGACGAACAGCCCGACGAACAGGATCAGGAGGCCCGCACCGAGCACCCCGCTGACCAGCGAGAACGCGGTGCGGGCGCCGGCGACGAGGCGCGTCGACGACATGGCATCCGCTCCCTCGAACATCCCGATGACGTACTGCCCCCAGCCTTCCTGCCCGACCCGCGCGGCGAGCCGGTCGAGCGCGACCGGGAGGGTTTCGCCGAGCTCACGGAACTGCTTCGCGATCGAGGGCGCGGCGAGCATGGCCCACGCCACCACGCTCGCCACGATGAGGACACAGACGACGAGCAGCGCGAGGTTCTGCGGGATCCGGGTCTTCGCGTGGATCCAGTGCGCGGCCCCGTGGAGGAACGCCGCGACCAGCAGGCCGGCGAACAGCATGAGCAAGATCCCGACCAGCGGCGCGAGGAGCGTCACGCTGACGTAGACCCCGAGGATGATCGCGATGGCGACCTGCGCTCGGTTGGCTCGGGACATCTGCGGAATGCTAGCGGATGGGTCCGCCGTGCGACCACTGCGTCTGCACGATCTTCCAGTCCGTGCCCTCTTTCACGAGCACCGCGAGCACGCGGAAGGTCTGCGTGAGATCCGTCGCGGCCCGTGTCTTGGCGGTGAAGTCGACGTTGGCCGCGGCGAACGCGATCGTCGGCGCGCCCCGCTGGGTCGGATCCCAGGCGTCCGCCGCGACGATCCGCACGCCGTCGTGGATCCGGAACTCGGCCTTGAGGCGGCCGAACAGCTTCTTGATCGCGACGCCGCCGACCACCCGCTCGCCGAGCGCGCTGCCGAAGTTGAAGCCGTCGTCACGCTCGCTGCGAGCTGCGGCGAATGCGATGCGCGAGCCGAACGCCGCCCGCACGGCCGCCTCGAGATCCTTCGGCCCGGTCGTCAGGCTCGCCACCGGCTTCGCCGCCGGCAGCGTGCCGAGGATCGCGTGGCGCTCGGCGACGGCATCGGCGACCGGGATCGCCCAGTGCCAGGCGACGATCGTCCACTTGCCATCGATCACCGCCGCGAGCTGGGTGATCGCGAACCGGCGCTCGCCCTGCCCCGCCACCGAGACCGCGAGCTCCATCGCGATCCACGCATGGTGATGGGCTTCGCCGATCGCGAGGAACTTCGACTCGACGGTGAAGCCCTCGGTCGGCGACTCGCCGAGATCGCGCTGGAGTTGTGCCGCGACGCTATCGCGGCCCTCGGCGACCTCGTCGGCATCGACACCGAAGCCGAACGCGTCGGGTGAGAGCGTCGCGGCCACCGCCGCGAAGTCGGCCTTCGCGATCGCGGCGCGCTGCGCGTCGACGAGCTCTCGTACCGAGACGGCAGGAAGCTGGATGTCCTCCGAGCCACCATCGCCGATCGGCGTGACCTCGATCGCGGTGGTCGCGATCGCGCTGCCACTGCCGGGCTGTGGCGCAGTCAGCGCCGCGCTGCCGCTGCCAGTGCCCGGCGCGAACACCGCCGGCTTCGCAC
>JACCTC010000079.1 GCA_013812655.1 Deltaproteobacteria bacterium
GTGCGGCGACGAGCAGCGACGCGCCGCACGCGATGCCCGCGATCGGCCGCCACCACCGCGGCACACCGGCTGCGACGACCTGCGCTCCGAGCCAGAACCCGGCGACGAGCGCCGCGGTCCGCGCGAGCTCCCAGTCGACGAAGCCGAACCGGCGTGGATACGGGCTCGCGAGATCGAGCGCGACGTCGATGACGACAAGCGCGGCAGCGAGCCCGAGCGCGCCCTTGATCGCGGCCCGCGTGTCCACCGGCTTGATGATCGCGTGCCACGCGGCGCCGAGGAGCACGCCGAAGGTGGCGACCAGCACCGCGAGCCCGACGGGATCAGACTCCCGCCAGGCCTCGCAGGCAAACAGCCACGCGGCCTCGAGCGCGAAGCCGGCCACCACCCAGCGAAGCGCGGACATCCGGCGGATCATGGTCCGCGCTCCTTGTAACACGCGGTCTCGAGCGGATACGACCGAGGGGTGAACGCTCGTACAGTCATCATGACTATCTCGCTCGCGCTGTCCGTCCTGATCGGGCTCGTGCTGGCGCGCGGCCGCGGTGATGCCAGTACGGGACGTGCGGGCCCCGACAAGGGCGGCGAGCTCCTGATCGGGCTCTCGCTCGACACACTCAAGGAGGCGCGCTGGCAGGCCGATCGCGATCTGTTCGTCGCCAAGGTCAAGGAGCTCGGCGCGACCGCGCTCGTGCAGTCCGCGAACAGCGACGACACCCGGCAGATGCAGGACATCGAGGCGCTGATCAGCCGCGGCGTGCGCGCGATCGTGATCGTCCCGCACGACAGCAAGACGATGGCGCGCGCCGTCGAGATCGCCCACAAGGCCGGCATCCCGGTGATCGCGTACGACCGGATGATCCGCGAGTCGAACATCGATCTCTACGTCAGCTTCAACAACCTGCGAGTCGGCCAGCAGCAGGCCGAGTGGCTCGTCAAGCGGCTCCCCGACGGCAAGGGCCGGATCATCCGCATCAATGGCGCGCCGACCGACGACAACGCGAAGGTGCTGAAGGCCGGCCAGGACGAGATCCTGAAGCCGTACCTCGACCGCGGCGACATCAAGATCATCCACGAGGACTGGGCCGAGGAGTGGAAGCCCGAGAACGGCAAGAAGATCGTCAACGCCGCGATCACCGCGCACGGCCGCGACTTCGAGGCCGTCCTCGCCGCCAACGATGGCACCGCCGGCGGGGCGATCCAGGCGCTCACCGAGGAGGGCATCGCCGGCAAGGTGCTGGTCACCGGTCAGGACGCCGAGCTCGCCGCGATGCAGCGGATCGCCGCCGGGACGCAGACCATGACGATCTACAAGCCGCTCAAGGAGCTCTCCGGCAAGGCCGCCGAGGCCGCCGTCCGCCTCGCGCGCGGCCAGCCGGTGATCGCGCGGACCTCGCAGCACAACGGCACGATCGAGGTGCCGGCGATCCTGCTCGACACGGTCGCGGTCGACAAGTCGAACCTCGAGGCGACGGTCATCAAGGACGGCTTCCACAGCAAGGAAGCGATCTACCGCGGGCTGACGGCACCCTGAGCGGCGTGCGCCATGTCGACGCCCATCCTGCAGGCCGAGAAGATCACCAAGCGCTTCGGCGCGGTGACCGCGCTACGCGACGTCACGTTCGATCTGCGGGCCGGTGAGATCCACGCGCTGTGCGGTGAGAACGGCGCGGGCAAGTCGACGCTGATCAAGACGCTGTCGGGAATTCATCCGGCGGGCTCCTACGACGGACGCCTGCTGATGGAGGGCAAGCCAGTCGCGTTCAAGAGCACCAAGGATGCCGAGGCGCACGGGCTTGCGGTCATCTACCAGGAGCTCGCGATGGTCCCGGAGATGAGCGTGGCGGAGAACATCTTCCTCGGCCAGGAACCGATGAAGCGCGGCCTCGTGGACTGGTTGACCGTCGTCGAGCGCGCGAAGCAGCTGCTCCAGCGGTTCAAGCTCGACATCGATCCGGAGGCGCGCGTCGGCGAGCTCGGCGTCGGGCAGCAGCAGCTCGTCGAGATCGTCAAGGCGCTCTCGAAGCGCTCGCGCCTGCTGATCCTCGACGAGCCGACGGCCGCGCTCAGCGACACCGAGGTCGGCATCCTGCTCGACATCCTGCGTGGCCTGCGCGCCGACGGCGTCACCTGCGTCTACATCTCGCACCGCCTCGAGGAGGTGCTCGCGATCTCCGACCGCGTCACCGTGCTGCGCGACGGTCAGACGATCGAGACGCTCGAGACCGCGGGCCTGACCCAGGCCGACATCATCCGGCGCATGGTCGGCCGCGAGATCACCGAGCTGTTTCCGCGCCGCGCGACGGCGCCCGGCGAGCCGATGCTGACCGTCAAGGGGCTCGCGGTCCGGCGACCCGGCGATGGCAAGCAGGTCCTCCACGACGTGACGTTCGACGTGCGCTCCGGCGAGGTGCTCGGCATCGGCGGGCTGATGGGCGCGGGACGCACCGAGCTGCTGATGCACCTGTTCGGCGCGTTCGGCAAGCGCACCGCCGGCTCGGTCACGCTGCGCGGCACGCCGCTCGCCGATCCGCCGCACCGTGCGATCGAGCGCGGCCTCGTGCTGGTCAGCGAGGACCGCAAGCGCTACGGCCTGATCCTCGATCGTGACATCGGCTTCAACATGTCGCTGTCGAGCCTGCGCGCGGTCGTCGGGCCCGCCGGGCTCATCCGCGAGGACGCCGAGGTCAAGCGCAACCAGGCGATGTTCAAGTCACTGCGCGTGAAGGCGCCGGATCTCGACACCGTCGTCGGCGGGCTCTCCGGCGGCAACCAGCAGAAGGTCGTGCTCGGCAAGGCGCTGCTGACCCAGCCCAAGGTGATCTTCCTCGACGAGCCAACCCGCGGCATCGATGTCGGCGCGAAGGTCGAGGTCTACGAGCTCGTGAACCAGCTGACCGCGGCTGGCCAGGCGGTCGTCCTGGTCTCGAGCGAATTGCCGGAGCTGATGGGGATGTCCGATCGGATCGCGATGCTGCACGAGGGCACGGTCGGCGGCATCTTCACGCGCGCCGAGGCGACGGCCGAGAAGCTGATGGCTGCGGCCCTCGGCCACACCTCTGACGAACGGGTAGCGTGATGACCAAGGTGGAGACAACGGCGGCAACCGCGAAGGGCGCCGGGACGGTGAACGAACCTGTCACGCCTGGACGGGCGCCCGTCGAGCCGGGGCCGCGCCGCGTGGCCCGCGTGGCCTGGCGCGACTTCTCGATGCTGATCGCGCTGGTCGCGATCTTCGTGTTCTTCTCGATCGCCTCGCCGACGTTCGTCAGCGCGCGCAACCTGTCGAACCTCGCGGTCGAGCTGTCGATCACGGCGGTGCTCGCGCTCGGCATGCTGATGATCATCGTGACGTCGCAGATGGACCTCTCGGTCGGCAGCGGCGTCGGCCTGTTCGGCGGGCTCGCGGCGGTCCTGACGTTCGAGCAGCAGTGGCCGGCGCCGGCGGCGATGGCGCTCTCGCTGGTCGTCGCGATCGGCGTGTGGACGATGATGGGCGCGATCATCGTCAAGCAGCGCGTGCCCGCGTTCATCATCACGCTCGCCGGGCTGCTCGTGTTCAAGGGCCTGCACTGGCTCGTCATCCACAACGAGACCATCCCGATCGCGGTGCCCGGGCAGGAGAACGCCTACTCGCTGCTGACCACGTACTTCGTCCCGAAGCTCGCCGGCTACGTGCTCGCCGGCGTCGTGGTCGGCTCGGTCGCGTGGATGCGGATCGCCGCGCGCCGCGAACGGCTCGCGCTGGGCCTCGACGTCGAGCCCGCCGCCGACACCTACGCGCGGGTCTTCCTCGTCGGGCAGCTCGTCTTCTTGTTCGTCATCCTGTGCAACCAGTACCGCGGCGTCCCGCTGCCGGCCGTGATCCTCGGGGTCACGGCGTTCGTCGTCTGGGTCGTCACCCAGCACACGCGATTCGGGCGCTACCTCTACGCGATCGGCGGCAACGAGGAGGCCGCGCGGATCTCGGGCATCGCCGTCGACCGCGTCGTGATCGGCGCGTTCGCCGCGATGGGCGGCATCGTCGCGCTGACCGGCTTCATGCAGACAGCCTACTCGGGCGCGTCGACGACCACCGTCGGCAGCCTGATGGAGCTCGACGCGATCGCGGCCTGCGTGATCGGCGGCACCAGCCTGCGCGGCGGCCGCGGCACCGTGACCGGCGTGCTGTTCGGCGCGCTGATCATGGCGAGCCTGCTCAACGGCATGACGCTGATGGCGGTGTCGCCGGAGATCAAGCTGATCGCGCGCGGCCTCGTGCTCGCCGTCGCAGTGTGGATGGACGTCCGCCTCGCGCGCAGCTGAGCGGTGGGCTCGGTGCTCGATCCCGGCGCTCGATCCTGGCGCGGCGCCGCTTATTCACGGGTCAGTTGCAGGCCTGGCCGCTCGCGGCGCAGCCGGCCTCGCATTGCATCACCTGGTGCATCACGGCGCCGTCGACGCAGGTGTACAGCGAGCCCTCGGTGCCGCCGACGCAGATCGCCGCACCGGCCGTGCAGGTCGCGAGCTGGAGCGTCACCGACGCGGTCACGATCCACGTCAGCGTCGGTTCCGCACCGAGACGGGCCCAGCGCAGGTTCGCGCGCTGCCCGGGTGCATTGGGTCCGCCGACCTCGGCCGTCACCGCGGTCTCCGGCTTGTTCGCGTCGAGGCCCGCGAGGATCGGCCGGTGGTTGCCATCATCGTTGGCGCCCCACGGGCCGCCGCGATGCTCGAACACCTGATTGCTGGGCATGCCCGGGGGATACGGGCAGCTCCCCACGTTGGCCTCCACCATCCGGTTCTTCAGGGTCGTCGCCACGACGAAGCTCTCGTCGCGGAACATGACGTCGAGCTCGACGTCCTTGAGCGTCACCGAGAAGTTGCAGTAGGGCGGGCCGCCGAACGGAAACGTCGCGGTGCTCGCGAGCCGACCGGTGTAGCGCTGGTACGTGGGCGTCCCGGCATCCGGGCTGTCGTTCGTCGCGGTCGCCGAGCTGCAGGCCGTGACGAGCAGCACGCTCGAGATCCGGATCGCCAGCACCGATTCACGATACCGGGACTCTGCTCGCGGCGGGAGAACCGATGGCGCACCGCCCGGGACAGTGTGATCAGCAACCCGGAAAACAAGCGGTTCCGAGACGCGTCGCGGCAGCCGCGCGGGTGTGGGCCGCGAGCTCGAGCAGCTTGCCGATCGTGTCGCGTGCGAGCTGCGCGAGCTCGGGCGTCGTCGCGTACTTCGCGAGCAGCCGCTGCCCGCTCTCCTGGTGCGCCTTCTCGTCGGGCTGGATGTACTCGCGATAGATCCGTACGGTCTCGTGATCGCCGCGCGCCGCGCAGAGCGCCATGAAGTTCTCGTTGACGCCGTACGCGATCGACTCGAGCGTGAACAGACCGGCAGCGACGCGCTCGACCGTCGTGGTGAGGCCGCGCAGAAACTCGAACATCGGGTTACCGGGCGGCGGGGCGAAGTTGCGGACATCGAGGCCGAGCAAGGTCAGCCGTTCGGCGACCAGCAAGAAGTGGCCGGCCTCGTCACCGGTCTGGCGCGCGAACGCGAGCTTGACCTCGAGCTCCGGCGTGCTCGGCATCCACGCAGCCGCGAGCTCGGCGACGTTGATCTCGTTCGCGAGCGCGATCTGCAGCAGCTGCTTCGTATCGCCGCCGGCGTCGGAAATCGAGAGCTGACCGGCGGCGACGATCGGGGCGAGCTGCTCGTTCTTGAAGGCTTCGAGGTCGGCGATGAGGTTCGTCACGCAGGCAGCGTAGGCGATCTCGGTACTGAACGGATTGTCAGACCCGCATGAGAGCGTGTCGTGCATGGACGGTCCCAAGTTTCACCTCGCGCAGGGCGATGCAGTCGCCTGGCTGCGCACCATGCCGGCCGAGTCCATCGATCTCGTCGTCACCGATCCGCCCTACGAATCGCTCGAGAAGCATCGCGCGATCGGCACGACGACCCGGCTCAAGCACTCGAAGGCATCGAGCAACGACTGGTTCTCGATCTTTCCGAACACCCGGTTCCCCGAGCTGTTCAGCGAGGTCTACCGCGTGCTTCGCAAGAACACGCACTTCTACCTCTACTGCGATCCGGAGACGATGTTCGTCGCGAAGCCGATGGCCGAGGCAGCGGGCTTCAAGTTCTGGAAGCCGATCATCTGGGACAAGTGCCTCGGGCCCGACACGCTGGTGTGGACCGAGCGCGGTGTCCAGCGCATCGCCGACATCCAGGTCGGCGACCGGGTCGCGATTCCTGAAGGTGGCACGACCGAAGTGCGCGCGACGCGGCGCACGCGGGCTTTGTCGCTTCGGCTGAGCCTGTCCGATGGCACGGACGTGATCGCGTCTCGCGAGCATCGCTTCATGCTGGCAGATCGGCGGATCGTCGAGGCTCGCGAGCTCGAGGCCGGAAGTACGTTCTGCACGCGTCCGGTGCTGTCACGCTTCACGGTGCTCGCACCCCATGCCGCGGCACTGACCCGCAACTGGATCGAACGTCCGCCAGCAATCTCTGTTCTCAGCGTGGCCGACGTCGGCGAGCAGGACCTCGTCGACATCTCGGTCGCGGATCGCGACGAGCTATTCTTGCTGGCCAATGGCGTGGTCACGCACAACTGCGCGATCGGCATGGGGTACCACTACCGTGCGCGCTACGAGTGCATCCTGTTCTTCGAGAAGGGGAAGCGGAAGCTCAATGATCTGGGCGTCGCCGACATCCTCGAGGCGAAGCGGATCAACGGTGGCTATCCGGCGGAGAAGCCGCCGAGCGTCAGCGAGACGCTGATCCGGCAGAGCACCGAGCGCGGCGAGCTCGTGATCGATCCGTTCATGGGCTCGGGCTCGGTCGGTGTCGCGGCGATCAACCTCGGCCGTGCGTTCTGTGGCAACGACCTCTGCGTCGAGGCGGTCGACATCACGCGCAAGCGACTGACCGATGGCGGTGGGTCGGAGGTCACCGTGCTCGCGAGCGAGCCGTCGCGTGGCCAGCTCGGGCTGTCGGTATAGAGGTCGTGAGGGCTGACGTGAGGGCGGATCGATGAAGCGGGTGCGGGCGGGGATGACGGGCCATGGCTATCGCGATCTGATCGCCGGCTACATCCATCACCAGTACGGCGAGCACGGGCTCGTCGTGTATCGCGAGGTCAACCTCGGCAAGACGATCATCGGCAAGGACCGCCAGATCGACGTGTTCATCGTGCGGCCCGTCGATCAGAAGGCGCTCGCGATCGAGTGCAAGTACCAGGACGCGCTCGGCAGCGTCGACGAGAAGATTCCGTACGCGCTGCAGGATCTCGAGGCGCTGTGGATTCCGGGCTGCCTGGTCTACGGCGGGCGGGGGTGGTCGCGCGGCGTCCTCCACCAGCTCGAGGCGTCGCGGCTCGGCGCGTACTGCATGCCGGAGCGGCCGGGGTTCCAGCGCACGAAGTCGACCCGCGAGCTCGACTACCTGATCGCGGCGACGTTCGGGCTGTGGGAGCAGATCCTGCCGGCGGCGAAGCGCTACAAGCGCTGACCCGCCCAGTGCGAGAGCGCGGGCGCCTCGCCCGCTGGACGTCGATTTCGGGCTTGCGAGCGGCGCGCCGTCGCACGAAGGTCGGGGCATGCACGGGTTGACGCTCGTCGGGACGCCGCGGCCGGTGACCTCGAACGCGCTCGCGCACGCGCTCGGCGATCGGCTCGCGATCGTCCCGGGGGCCTACGTCGAGCTTCTCGAGAGGTGGGGACCGGGCTCGCTGTGCGGCGCGTTCGATCTGCCCGATCCGACGGAGCCGCACGGCCGGTTCGCGGTCCTCCAGCACCGGCTCCGCGTCGAGGCGCCACAGTGCCGGAGCATGGGGGCATGGGCGCAGCTCGCGGACGTCGATTTGGAGCGGGGCGTCGTCCTCGGCGTCGATCGGCGCGGTGTCGCGATGCTCGCGCGCTCGTCGACGGACGTCGTACTGCTGCACCCCGAGGGCCACGTGCTGCCGTGCACCACGTTCGAGGCAGTGATCGCGAAGGTGCTGCTCGGCGGCGAGTGGGTGAAGACGTACGGGGCCCTGTTCACGAAGTGGGTCCGCGCAAACTGGGCGGCGCAGCTGGTGAGGATGTGGCGCCGGACCGACGTGGGCGACCTCGGCGTGCCCGCGGTCCACGTCGCCGCCGGCGTCGCGCCTCGCACGGACCTGTTCGCGGCGTGGCGAGCGGGCGACGAGACGGCCGCCGATGCCGCGCTCGCGCGCGTGCTCGCCACCGAGGTCCGTGTCGAGGCGATGCTCGACCTCGCGCGGATGCTCGCGGCGCCGGGGTACGCGGACGTCCCGCGTGACGTGCGTGCGACCTACGTCGATCAGCTCTACCGGATGGCTCGGCGCAGCCTGCCCGAGCTCGTGCCCGACCTGCCGATCCGCGAGATCAGGATCGCGCTGGCGTCCGGGGAGCTCGCCCCGGACGTCCTGGCCACCCTCGAGGGGCTGGTCGAGGCGCCGCGCGGGATCTTCGTCGGCGATGCGGATGCGACCGAGCTCGCGCTGCTGTCGGCGCTCGCCGCCGAGCCGGCCGATGCCGCGACCCGCCTCGTCTACGCCGATCACCTCGAGGAGCAAGGAGCGATCGCGCGGGCGGCGGCGCTACGGACCGACGCGGTCGCGCCACTCGCGGACGCCGCCGCACGTGGCTTCGTCGCGCCGGCCAACCTCGAGCCCATCGATGGCAG
>JACCTC010000090.1 GCA_013812655.1 Deltaproteobacteria bacterium
GTACCCGTTCACGGGTTGGACTACGCAGCAACGAGCAGCGAGGGTGTGCGTCGATTACGTAGGGCCGCTTGAATGGCGCTGGTGAGGTAGTCGAAGAGCGGACGACCTTGCTTGCGGCACGTGGATACGACCGACTTGATGTTCGCCGCGAACCGCGTACCGCGGACGCTCCGACTGCCGAATGTGAGCTTGCGCCACATGACGAAGCCTCGAAGCTCGCGCTCGGCGTGGTTGTTCGTCGGCTCAACGCCGAGTTCGTCGATGAAGGTCCACAACGCTTCGCGATGCGCGAGGATGTCGCGGCACGAACCGCCAATTCCGGACAAGCCGGCGCCTTCTTCGAGCAACCGTTCGATGAAGGCGCGGACCGGTGCGATGCGGGTTCGAAATTTCGCGCGCGACAGGGTGCCGTCACGGACCTGGTGCCAGTGATCGAAGACGATGCCGGTCCACAGCAGCAGCTGGTTGCCGAGCTGTCCGGCCCGCCCGCTTCGAGTCGCGTACGACGCGAACTTGCGCAACAGATGAGCAAGGCAGATTTGCCGGCGTTCCATCGCCCAGAAGCCGAACTGCGAGCCTCGGTCGGTGACGAGGATGCCACGTACCTGCGAGAGCCAGCTCTGCAGAGCCTGCTGCGTGCCGTTCGCCGCGACGTGAAACACGGTGACCGCCTTCGTCGCGAGTACCCACAGACTGCGGTACATGCCGGACTGGTACCAGGTCGTGGCGTCGACGTGCTTGACGCGCGCTGCGAGCGCATGAACAAGGGCTTCGTCGACTGCGTCGGCGACGGCCTCACTGACCACTTCCTCGGATTCGCTGATGCAGCCGAGCGAGACGTCGATCCCGTACAAATCGCTCAGCAGCAGCTGCACCTTGCGACGGCTGACGTGCATCGAGCCGGTCAGCACCGCGATCAAGGCCAGCAGGCGGGGACCGAACAGACCAGCCGGTGTTCCCGGCGGCAACGCTGCGCACGTCGTCGCACCGCAGGAGCAGGTGACGGTGTGCAGGCGGAACTCGTCGACCAACACGTCCTTGGGGATCTCGAACACTTGATGCCGAATTGGCGATGCGTCCGGCGTAGGCGCCAGATCCTTGTTGCATCGTCGACACGTCTCCGGGAAGCACTCGGTGGTGTTGGTCACCTTGCTTGCAGGCAACAGCGTGCGGGTCTTCCCCTTGTGCCCTGGCTGCCCACCCGGCGCTCGACCGGATCCGAGCTTCTTGTCTTGTCGTTCATCGCGGTCCGCCGGCGAGTCGCTCGATGGCGGCTTGTTCGAGTTCGACGAGTTCTGGCCGAGGCGGCGCTTCAACTCGGCGTTCTCCGTTTTCAGAGCGGCGTTCTCTGCCTTCAACACCGCGATCTCGGCGGCCTGTGCCTCGACCCTTGCGAGCAGCTTCTCGACCTGGCGCTCCAGGCGTTCGATCCGCTCGTCGGCAACGCTCACCCATACGTTTGATCACGCGCAAGGCCACAGGTCGATCGTTGCCGATCCATTTTTCTTGTGGGGAGATCCGGACTCCAACCCGTGAACGCGTACTATTTGTGCACGTGATTCACTGAGTCTCACGCGAATCGACCATATGAGATTGATTCTCACGGCAGGAAGTCGGCCGCGGCGACCCTCACGAGCACGTACTCGGGACCGATGCCGAGCTGGATCAGCAGGTCGTCGGCGTCGCGGACGATCGACCACGGTCCGTCGTGCTGGCACGCGACCTCCGCCGTACCACCCGCGAGCGGAACCCGGCGGACCACATGGTGACCTCCCTCCTCCGCCCAGAGCACGTGATCGCCGAAGACGAATGGCCCCATGATCGACCCGTTCGCGTTGCCAGCGCCAACCTCGGCCAGCACCGTGGCGGCGCCGTCATCGATGCGCAGGATCGCCTGTTCGAAGTCGCCGACGCGCGTCGCGACGATGCCGCCCGGCACCGGCGCCAGCGCCCCGAAGGCACCAGGCGCGACGACCTCCAGCTCCGTCCCAGCCGTGCGGACCCGGCGGAGTGCGTAGCCGTCGCCACCATCACTCGAGAGGTACAGCAGGTCTGGCGAGACCGCGCCGACCAGAGATGCATTCCGGAGAGCGTCGAGGACGGAGGGCGGCGAGGCCCGCGGGAAGCGTACTTGCGAAGCGCCGTCGGTCAAGCTCTCGAGGACGGCGAGGGCATCACCGACCACCGCGATGTCGCCGAAGTTCTCGGTCGCGCCGACGACGGTCAACTGCTGCGAGTCCTCGTCGAACTCGAACAGCTGATCCGCGGTGGCGAAGTAGACCGTGCCCGACGTCGGATCGGCCGCGCCGGCGCGGACCCGGATCGGCTCGATGAGCGCGGGCTCGCCACCCGCCAGGGGTACGCGCGTGAGCCCGCTTTCGGTATCGAGGTAGATCGCACGGGCGGTCACGGCGACGACGAAGCTCACGGCGGTGCTCCGGTGGAGCACGGTCGCAGGCACCTCGTGCGGGCACGCGAGCGCCATCCGGGGAGGTTCCCCAGCGTCGGGTTGCGGCTCGAGCCGGGTGCCATCACCGCAGGCCAGGAGGAGCACCGCTGGCGCGAGCAACGGACGAAATGTGCGCGATGTTGGCTTCATGGCCGCGACACTATGGCGAGACTACCTCGCGCGCAACGACGCAAATCGTGATCGCCTCGACGGCTTCGTCGGTCGGCGGTGGCAGCGCGTGAAACGTGACCGAGCCGTCGGGCTGCTCGTGCCACACGCGCTCTGGACTACGGTGTGGAATGCAACTTCAGCGCGCGCGAAGCGTCAGGTCGTCTACTGACCTTCAGAGAGCGTCTGGACGCCCGCCACGAGCGTGGTGGTCACGCCGTCGATCGTGAGCGAGCCGCCCACCGTGTCGCGGTTGAACTTGATCGTGACCTGCTTGCCGGTCGACAGGTTGACGGTGACGCCAGGCTGAGCAGTCGTTCCCGCAGACGTCTGCGAGGTCACGGCACCGTCGACGGACAGCACGTGGAGGTAGCGCTGGTCGCCGCCGGCCACCTTCTCGTCGAGGCGGTAACCACCCGTGAACGCGGTGTTCGAGGCAAACGCGTAGTTCGAGACCGTCGCCGAGCTCGGGGCCATGCGGGTGACCTTCAGCGTGTGGCCGGCGTTCGTGATCGTCGCGGTGTTGCCGCTCGTGACGGCCGCGGTCGGCGAGACGAGCTGCCAGGTCTGGGTCGTTCCCGACGTCGTCTGCACGCGGTCGAACACGATGATCGCATTGGGCTCGAGATACAGCATCTCGCGATGCACCTTCTGGATCGCAGCGTGACCGCGATACGACGGCGTCACATCGGTCGACAGGTAGACGTAGCCAGTGCCCTTCTTGAGGGCGACAACCTTGGACACCGTCGCTGCAACCTGCTTGATCGGCACCCCACCGCTGTCGATGCGGACCAGGCTGTGCGCGGTGGTCTCCTGCGCGAGGCCCGAGCGCGAGTGGATGTTCGCGTCGTGCGCGAGCCAGCCGCCCTTGTAGATCATCAGCGAGCCCTGGTCCTGATGCGCGTGCGACTCGGTGTACGGGCCGGCGATCAGGTTGACCCACGTCGCGGCCTTGTCCCAGCCCGAGCGCGCGTAGACCGCGCCGATGCCCTTGCCGTGATAGGTCGTGTTGAGACCGGTCAGCGCCGTCGTCGTGATGCCCGGGTTGTCGTTGATGAAGTCGTAGCCGACCATGAAGCTCTGCGACATCGTCTTGGTGTTCGAGTTCGTCAACAGATATTTGGCGCGGCGCGACAGCGAGTCGGCCGGGAAGATCTGCATCAGCTCCTGGAGGTAGTCGCGGTGGTAATCGAAGAACGCGGCGGTCGCGTCGCGCGAGTGGTCACCGACCGGCGCGACCTTGTCGAGCGTCGGCATCGTCTGGTGGATGAAAGCGAGCATCGACTTGCGGGTGTGCGGCGTGGCGCTCGCGAGCGTCTCGCCGGTCGTCGCCTTCCACCAGTCATAGAGCTCGAACAGCCGGCGCATCGCCACGCCGTAGCCCGTGCCCTCGCGCGAGGCGCCGTTGACGAGGTCGGCGTTGAACGTCGGCACGAGTTGGTTGACGATCTTCTCGTCGCGGAACTTCGTCAGCCAGGCATCGGCCTGGGTGTTCTCGCCGCGGGTGGCGAGCCCGACGAGCATCGTCGCCCGCAGGAACGAGTAGTAGTAGTTGTTCGACGGGTTGTTCACCGACCACCCGCTCCACGGGATCGTCGCGGTGCCCCACTTCGCCGTCGTGTGATTCCAGACGTTCGAGATCGCCTGGTTCGCGTACTTGATCCAGCGCGCGCGCTGCGTCGACGTGGTCTGCGCGAAGCACCAGTCATAGACGATCGCGAGATCACCGATCATCTCGCCGATCTGCAGGTAGCTGTCTCCGGCCACCTCGGGCGCGGCGTTCACCGCGATCTTGGTCTCGGCCGCCTTCACCTGGGTCTCGACGACGGCGACGGCCTTCGTGCAGTACTTCAGGTTGCCCGAGATCTGCGACATCAGCGCGCCGTTCCACGCCTGGAAGCCCCAGATCGATGTGCCGGCGTACCAGGCGTCGACCTTAGAGCGGAACGCGACCGCGGCGGGCGTGTTGCTATCGAGCGCCGTGGTCAGCCGGGCCTTGTTGGGGCCGAGGTAGATGCGCGGGTGATTCGACGGGTAGACGGGCGTCGTGGTGAGGGCCGAGACCGACTCGGTAACTTCGTCATCTGCGACCTCCTCCTCACTGACCTCGTCCCCGACCTTGTCCCCGGTCTCGGTGACGCAGCCCGTCACCATCGCCAGGACCACCGTGCTCACTGCAGACAACAAATTTTTCGTTCGAGCCATGGCGCGCGTTGTAGTCAACGAACCACTACCTGCCTATTAGGGTATCTCTTGGTCCTAATCAGCACTTAGGAGATCAGCAGATCTCGGAGTGCGAAATACCGACGTGATCACAGGCGTGGTGCCCATTCCGCGCGAGGCAGATTACAAAGCTTGCGCGTCATGTAAGTGCCGAAATTGAGCCGACTGACGCGTCAGTCCAGCATTTTTGTCACGAAGAGCCCGAGTGCCACGCGCGGGAGTCGTAGCGTCAGTGACCGCCCGGGTCGCCCGTGCGCTTCGGCTTCGCGTTCCAGATGCGTAGCGTCAGCAAGAATCCGACGAGCGCGACCGGAATCATCGCGTACGGCCAGATCGTCCAGTTGTCGATCTTGGCGGCCTCCGGGTTCTTCACGAGGCAGCCCGTCGCGGCGTCGCGGATCTTCGAGGCAGGCAGCATGGCGCCGTACAGGAACGACTGCGCCGTGGAGCCGAGGTAGACGAAGCCGTCGATGATACCGACGGCGACGCCGGTGTTCCTCTTGCCCGCGAAGTCCGCGGACGCGGTCGCGGTCAGCATCCCGTGGACGCCGATGATCGCCATCGACATGAACGCGACCACCCAGCCGATCGCCTGCGGCACGACGAACAGCGGGACGATCAGGATCGCGCCACCGAGCATCACGCCATAGAGCACGCCCGAGACCGGGCTACGCCGCGACTGGAACATGTGATCGCTGATCGCGCCGGCGAAGATGCCGCCGGTGATCCCCGCGATACACGACACCATCCCCCAGTTCTCGAACACGAACGTGTTGCCGAGGCCGACGCCCTTGCCGAAATCGACGCCCCACTGGAGGATCGCCTGGCGCAAGAACCCCGAGCACAGCTCGATGATCGAGATCGTCAGGATCACCGGGTGCGTCAGCAGCTTGACGAAGACCTTGACGACGCCGAGCTTCTCGTCGGATTGCAGGCCGTCACCGAGGTCGAAGTCCGGGTGGCCGGCATCCGACGGCTGGTTCTGCACGAACAGGAACGACAGCACGAAGAAGATCGCGAGCACGATCGCCGGGATGAAGAACAGCCACTCGATCTCGAAGTACTCGGTGATCCGGCGTCCGACGTCGTACGCGAAGTAGAGACCAAGCGAGATCAGGATCCCGAAGATGCCGCCGAAGGTGCCGCGTTCGCGGACGTGGAACCACGCGGCGTTGACCTTGACGATCGAGACCGCGCCGAAGCTCTGGAAGTACATGTTGAGCGCGTACGCCGCGGAGAACGCGGTGACATGGCTCATCCCGAACGTCTCGCCGGACAGCGCCATGTAACCCATCAGCGCGTTCGCAACGCCCGAGCCCGCAGCGGAGATCAGGATGGTCTGGCGCCCGCCCCACCGATCGGTCAGCGGACCGTTGAGCAGGAACGCGATGCCGTAGACCGCGGAGCCGACGCCGAAGACCGTCCCGTACTCGAGCTCGGTCAGCCCGATGCCCTGGAACTGCTTCATGTTGTAGCGGCCGAAGTACAGGAACGAGTACGTCAGCCCGAGCGGCAGCCAGTTGAGCAGGCGGCGGTGCCGGAACGCGGTCGAGTGACCGAGCTCGACGCGCGGCAGCCGCATCACGACGACCGTGATCACGACGATCAAAATTCCGATCGGCAACAGATCATCGATCAGCGCCTTCTTCGGCGGCGGCGGCTTCTTCGGGCACGCCGAGGCCGCCGGCATGATCGCGGGTGGAGGCGGCGGTGCGTCGACCGTCGGTGCAGTGTCCGTGGTTGCCTGCGCGACGGTGGGCGGCGGTGGCGGCTGCGCACCCGAGGGCGAGCTCGAGAACCAGATCACAGCGCCGACGACGAGCTCGAGGAAGAGCACGAACACGAACGTACTCTTGCGTGTACGGGTGGCCATCGGGCGGACACTACTGGCGCCGTCGACGCGGTGGCAAGGTGCTAACGTCGGCTTCGATGTGTCCCAGTCCGCGCCTGTCCTTCGTACTCCTCCCGGTCATCCTCCTCGGCTGCGGCACCAAGAAGCAGCGTGATGAGGTCGCCGTCGGATCCGCCAGCGGCGCACCCGCGATGACCGCGGACGCGAGCACCGCGGTCACCACGGACACCGTCGAAATCTTCGTCGACGCAGTATCGGTCGGGAAGGTCACCAGGGCGCAGCTCGATGGCTGGCCGCGGGTCGACACGCTGGTCCCGGTCGAGGCTCGCCGGCTCGGCACGTGGATGAACGTGAAGCTGATCGGGCGCGCGCCGACGGCGACAGACCTCGCGAAGCCGTCCGCGAGTCACCCCGACAAGGTCCCCGTGCTGTTTCCCGGCGAGGGCGGCGCGCCGTCGTTCGGGATGTTCGACCCGGTCGAGCTCGCGAAGAAGGGGCAACCCGCGGTGCGCGAGGACGGCGTGCGCGAGGTCCGGATCTCGCTGTCGACGAGCGAGCGCGGCGGCGATCACCAGGGCGGCGCCGGCGAGGGCGCCGACCCGATGAAGATCATCGTCAAGATCAAGACGCCGAGCGGCGACAAGGAGCTGACCGGCGAGAAGATCCTGTCGCTGCCCCGTGAGCCGCAACCGGGCAACGAGGAGACCAAGGGGTGGCGCGTCACGCAGTTCCTCGATGCTGTCGGCGTGACCAAGTATCAGTCGCTCGTGCTGATCGACGCGGGCGGCACGACGCTGCCGCTCGACAAGAAGGAGCTCGATCCGGCGACCGCGAACCCGTTCATCAAGCTCAACAAGCAGGGCCACCTGCGGTTTCGCATGTTCACGAAGCAGCGCGATGGCTGGCAACCGGGCGCAGATCTTCGCCAGCTCGTCACGATCCAGGTCAAGTAGCGTCGATCCAGGTGTCCTGGTTCGGCAAACGCGCACGCAGCTGGCGACGCAGCAGCGGCCGGCCGGTCTCGCACAGCGCCTCGTAGTCGGTGCCGAGGGTCGCCCAGCTGACCTCGTCGCTGCCGAACGTGCGCTGCTGCGGCACATCCGGCGGCCGTGCGGCACGCGGGTGCTGATAATAGAGCGCGTGATCGAAGCGCGCGGTCGCGTGATACCGGCCGTCGTGGACGTGCACCGTCGGGAAGAACAGCCGGCCTTCCGCGCGCGTCGGGAACGTCATCGCCATCGGGTGCACCGTCACCTTGCCCGGCGCGAGCTGGAACACCGCAAAGCCATAGTCGGCGTAGTGCGGTACCGCGTCGAAGAGCACGTCGGGTAGCCGGAACTGCGGATCGATCCGCACGAAGTCGGCGCGGGTCGGCACGTACGAGGCGATGAACGCGCCGATCTGGTGGACCACCAGACGCGGCCCGGCCGAGCGCGACACGCCGCCCTTCGCCAGTGCCTGGATCGGCGCGAACATCGCGGCGAGCTCTTCGAACATCCGGGGATGGTGCTCGAGGTTCACGAAGCGCACCGCATCGTCACCGCTGCCGGGGACGACGGGGAGCGGCAAGATCATCGCGACTTCGCGCGCGCTCGCGAGGTTCATCCCGTACGCGAGCGCCTGGACGCCGGGCGCCATCATTCGCGTGAAGATGTTCGTCGCCGAGACGTGAACGCGCGGCGCGAGCAGACGCGCGAGGATGCCTGTCGGCGTGCGCGCCGAGAAGCAGCACATCAGGCCACCAGCGCGGCGTGAATGCCGGAGAGCACGTCCGTGATCGCCACGCCCTCGGTGCGAAGCCCGCGGGCGACGATCACGAGCCCGCGCCCGACGCAGACCTCGGGCGGCCACCCGTCATAGGTGCTGGCGTCCGGGTTCCCCGCGCTCGCGGAAGATCGCGGCACACGCGCACTGCCCGACCTCGAGGTACCACCAGAACGCGCTCGCATCGGGCGGTCGCAGATCGTCGTCCCAGACGTTGAGCTGGCGCGTCGGATCGAACGCCTCCTGCGCGGCCTCGCAGGCCTCGCGCGCCGGGTCATCGACCCACCGCGCCGCTCGCCCGAGCTGCACATCGACCGGCGCACCGTCGACGATCGGATCGCCCTCGCGCCCACGCATCCCCACCTGCTCGATCCCCGAGCCACCGGCGGCGAGCACCCGCGGAAACCCGTGCTGCGCTGCGAGCACGAGCGCGCACACGCCGGCCTCGCGATCGGTCTTCGCGAGCTGCGTGCCCCAGCGCTCGAGCCCGACGAGCTCGAGCGAATCCGCATGCGGCCACGGCAGTGCACCCGGCTCGGTTGCCAGCCGCTGCATCTCGACGACGAAGTCCTCGACCCACGCGAGCGCGTCGCGCAACCGCTGCCGTGCCCGGCCGGTCGGCACGGCGTACGTCGGCGGATCGGTCGCGCGCAGCCGCGCCGGCAGCTGTGGGGGCTGTGGCTTCGTCCGCGCAGACGGCTGCTTCCCCGCGGGCTGCTTCCTCGGAGGCTTCGCCGCAGGCTGCTTCGCCGCAGGCTGCTTCGCCGCGGACTTCTTTGCGGGGGGCTTCTTCGCCGGGGACTTCTTCGCCGGGGGCTTCTTCGTCGGGGGGACCTTCGCCGCTGGCTTCTTCGCTGGCTGGCTTGCCGACTTCTTCGGCGGGGGGTCTTCGCGGGCTGCTTTGCGGACTTTTTCGTCGCAAGTTTCTTCGCCGGCTTCTTCGCCGCGGGTTTCTTCGCCGGCTTCGTCTTCCCGCTGGATCGCGCCATCGCGGAGATCATCCGTCACGCGCGTTCGAAAAGCGAGCCGGGCCACGAACGGGGAGCCGGCGATTTTCTGCACGATCGCGATGGATGTCGCTGGAGGCAGCAGCCGCCGACGACGTACCTGACGCTTAGCGCCGCACGCACGCGACGCGATGCGACGCTGATCGAGTCGAAGATCGCGGCCCTGCGGTGACGCCGAAAATGCGAACGGCCGACGCATCGCTGCATCGGCCGTCCGGCTGTGGGAGCCGCCCGCTCCAGTCCTTCGCGCCCCCCGGATTCACCTGCCGGCGGGATGCGCTTTTCAGTTCTCCTTCGCGCCGCTGGCGAACGGCAGGAGGTGCGTGAAGCCGTCAGCACCCATGACGAGCTTGAGCTCGTCGATCTGTGCGGCGATGTCCTTCATCGTCTCGAGCTCCTTGAGGCGCATCAGCACCGGGTTCTCGGCGATCACCTTCGCGGTGTTCGCCATGTTCCGGGTTGCGGCTGCGTCCTCGCGGCGCATGATCACGTTCGCCGCTGCTGCCTTCTCGGCCTCGATGACCTTGTTGAGCAGCAGCTTCATCTCGCCGGGCAGGATCACGTCCTTGACGCCGACGCGCTGCACGCGCACGCCGAACTGCTCGGCGCGCGGCACGACCTGACCCTCGAGGTAGCGCGTGAGCGCGTCGCGACCCTCGAGCAGCTCGTCGAGCGTCACGCCCGCGACGAACTCGCGCGCCGCGAGCTGCACCGCGAGGTACAGCGCGTCCTTGACGTCGGCGACCGCGTGCACGGTCGTCGGCGCGTCGGTCGGTGCGTACTCGGCCGTGAGCGTGAGCCGGAGCGTGACCTTGTCCTTGGTCATGAGCTCCTGGCCCTCGATCTTCAGCTGCTGGAGGCGCGCGTCGAGAACCTGCACGGCAACGCGCGCTGCCGGGTGGTTCCAGAACGTGTAGCGACCCGGCTCGAGGATTCCCTCGAACCGACCCTGCACGTACTTGAGCCCGCGCTCGAACTGCCGCACCTGCGCCTCGACGATCTCGCCCGCCGGGATCACGGCGCGCAGCTCGTCGGTGAGCTCCGGTGCCGGACCGTTGACGTCGTACAGCTGCACGGCGACCCGCGTGTCGAGCGTCCAGATCCGGTGGACACCCGGGCGCAGGAACTTCACCGGCCGCTCGTCGCACGTCACGACCGCACGCTGCGTGATGCCGAGCCGGACCGTCGCGTACCACGCCTCCGGCAGGGCCGCGATCACCGCGGCCGGACCCGTGAAGACGAGGTCGTCGGTGTTCCAGCGGATCACCTCGTAGCGCTTCCAGAACGTGTAGCGGCCCGGGCCGAGCGCGCGTGCCGGCTTGCCGTGGCGCACGAGAACCGCGCGCTCGTTGAGATGCAGATTGATGTAGGTCATGACACGTAGTCCTTTCGAGAGCGTTCGACCCCGAGGGTCGGGAGGACAAAACAAGATGGCCGGCGCCGGTGACCGCCAGCGCGCCGTGGCCTCGCACGCAAAAAGGCGGACGAGACGGTGACGCGCGGCTCCGTTCCGTCGAGGTGCGAGGCGATCCGTGACGTGCGCACGCGATCACGGACCAGAGGCTGGCGACCGCGCGGGCATGACCGGTTTCGATTCGAGCTCGACGTGACGTGGTCGGGTGAAACCCTTCCGGGCGATCACCGACGACGACCTGCTCAGGTTTTTTGGCGGTTTACGAGACCGCTGGGATGTTGGGATGAGCAAGCCCAGTGCGTTTACCGTTACGCCACCGCTCCATTGTGTGGAGTGGGAAGGAGTCGAACCTTCATATCCCTGGTCTCATCGGGACCCAGTCGCCCCCGGGACGTCGTGCTTGCGAACGCGCCCCTCAAAACCCTGTGACGATCCTGTGGAGATCGACCGGGCGTGCACACCGACGCCGGTTTGGCCTGAGCGCGCGAGCGCCCGACGAGGAGGAGACGAATAAGCCATCTCCTGCAGATCGTCAATCGCAAACTTGTCGACGATTGTCACGCTCGCCGGATCGCGAGCGGCGGTGCGCGGTTAGTGCGAGTCGTCGCGCGTGAAGCACCTCTCGCTGGCGCGCGGTTGAGCTCGCCGGTCGGCTCGTGCGAGCGTGCGCCATGCGCGAGCTCTTGCTGAGTGGAATCCTCGTCGTGACGGCATGTGGTGAAGACGGAGGTGGCGGCGGAGGTGGCGCCGACGCGGCGGTCGATACGGTCGATGCGCCGCCCGGAACCTGCGGGATCACCGGCACCGGCACCGGCACCGTCACCGGGACGGTCGACGGCCGGGAGGTGTCGCCGGTGATGCGCGCGTTTCAGCTCGCGGTGCCCGGCCAGGGCGTCGGCATCGTGCTCGACGAGACGGCGGGCGCCGCATGCGGCAGCCCAGCGGCGACCGGCGAGCGCATGATCCTCGGATTCTGCGCCGCACCGACAATGCGGACCTATGCGGTCGTCGGCGAGCAGGCGTTCCAGTGCCCGGGCATGAACGCGTTCGGCCTGATGGAGACCGACGGCGGCCAGGACTGGGGCGAGAGCAGCGGCGGTAGCATCACGATCGCGAGCGTGACCGCTGACTGCGTGACAGGGACGTTCGACGTGAACCTCATCCCACGCAACGGACCCGGTACGCCGGTCCCGGTCACCGGGCAGTTCGCTGCCGTGATCTGCCCGTAGAGCAGCCGCAGCGCTCACGACGCCCGGCGTGCTCCCAAGTTGAGTCAGTGGAGACCGTCCCCGATCAGGCGCGTGATCTCGATGCGTTGCGGATCGTAAGTTGAGTTAGTGGAGACCGTCCCCGGTCAGTAGATGATGACGTCGTTGATCGGCAGGACGCCTTCGCCGGCAGGATAGCCGTAGCTGACCCAGCCGGTGTTCGTGCTCTCGCTGCCCCAGCCCCAGACCCAAACGCCGAAGGGAGCGTCGGAGTCCATCTGCTGCACGCCGTTGTTGCATCCGGCCTGGCCGGTCCACGCGTCGACGAGCTTGACGTAGGCGATCTCGGTGTCGCCGGCGGTGCCGACGGGTTGCCAGCCGCTGACGGTGCCGAGGCACGCGAGCTTGACGTCGGCGAACGCGCCGGCCTGCTTGCGACGGACGACGGTGAGCACGGTGAAGGGATAGGTCGGGTCGGTGAAGAAGACGTAGTGCCTTAGATATTGCTGCGGCGGCACGAGGCGCACGAAGTCCGCATCGCCGTAGCCGCCCTCGCCCTGATCGCCGGCACCGCTCATGTACGTGAACATCTGGAAGGGATGGGTTTCGCCCTGGCTCTTCACGCTGAACGGCGTGGCGGTCCGGATCTCGTGCCACTCGCCGAGGTTGACGGTCGCGGGGCCGGCGTTCGGCGGGTCGTAGGTGAGCTGCGTGCCGTCGACGGCGCCGAAGATGCGATAGATGCGCGGCTCGCTCGTCGGCTGGCGATCGGCGTGCGGCGCGGCGACGTACTCCGAGCCGAGGGCGCGGACTGGCGCGAGCATCTGCTCGCCGTGATCGCCGCAGCAGCGATCGATCGACATGATCTGGTGACCGCCGAAGACGCCGACGGGCTTGTCCGAGGTGATCGGGCTGCCCGAGAGCGGGCTCTGCTGCGTGATCTGCGCGTACTGACCCTTCGCGAGCGTGAACACGTACGGCTGGTTCGCGGTCCCTGCGGCCATGCCGGCGCCCGCGGCGATGTTCGACTTCGGACGCAGCGTGACGGTGGTGTTGTCTTCCTTCGCGACGATGTTGATCGACGGACCCTGTGCGATCTGGATCGGAGGCGCGGCGCCGCCGGTGTCGTACGCGCTGACCGCGACGTAGTTGGTGCCCCACGCGCTCGTCGGTAGAAGGAGCGACGCGCCGGTCGCAGCGGCGGCTCCACCGCCGTACGGCAGCATCTGGTACGCGACGACCGGCTGATCGGTCTGCAGGCGGAACGCCGTGCCCTTGCCGGTGCCGGAGATCTGCGCGTCGGTGCCGATCGCGGCGGGCACCGGGCACGCGACGTTCGGCGAGAGGGGACCGCCGCCGCCCGGCGCGTAGGCGAGAAAGAGGATCGCGACCTTGCCGGGTTCGAGGCCGGCGACCAGATCGTACGGCGCATAGGTCAGCGACTGACCGAGGCCCTGCGGCAGCTTCGCGAAGGTCGCGAGGTTGATCGAGAGGCCGCCCCACTCGACGGTCATGTGGACGTTCGCGCGCGAGGTGTTCGCGACGAACACGGCGAAGCACGCGTCCTGCGGCGGGCCCTGTGCGGCGTCCATGTCGACCGCGTAGTAGTCGCAGCCGACCGACGAGTGGTTTGCCTCGGCGGCCGCGCACGCATTCATGCAGGCGCCTGCGGAGCACTGCTGGTCGCCCGGGCAGGCCGTCGCGTTGCCGTTGCAGTCGATGACGGCGGTGTTGTCGTCCGAGCACCGGGGACAGGTCGGGGCGTCATCGCCGCCGACGTCGTCACCACCACCACGCGCTCCCGGCCCGCAGGCAAAGACCCACGCGATGAACCATGCACACAAAAGGTTTCGCCTCATCACGGCGTACCAAAACACCCGCGCGCGCGCGTCGTCAATCACCGAAACGATGGCGATCTCCGTCGAGGAATCGTGATCGCGCACGTCGCGACACGTCTCGCGCAGCGCCTCGCGCATCGAGCGCGGCCGCCTGCTCATGTTCTGGCGCGACGGTAACGACAGTAGCGAGGCTCACGTTCGCGGTGATCCACCGCGCACGCCCGTGGGCAGCTCGAGTGTGCTCCCACGCGCATGAGTCACTTTGTAAGAATGAATCAGGCGCGCATCACCCGATCACCATTGACTCTGTTGAACTGGATTTAATAGAACGTCCACGCGCGGCTCGTTGATGAGGCGACCGCCGGGACAAGGCCGAGGGACAAGACATGGGAATCGAACTCCTGGCTCGCAGCGGGCGGGCTCTTCTGATCTGCAGCGTCGTGACCGCGTGCGCGAGCCCGGATTTCGATCCGGCGCCGAACGTCATCCACGCGCGGTTCGATCCCGACGCCAAGTCGATCCCGATGCCGAACGACGCGGTGCGCGACGCCGAGCTCGGCGTGCTCGACCTGCCGAACGACGATCCCGAGGAGCTCGCGCGGCTCACCGAGTCCGAGAAGGAATTCTACGCGTACCTCGAGACGCTCGATGGCTGGTCGAGCCTGATGTCGGCGACCGTCGAGCTGACCGGCGCGATCGACCCGCGGAGCGTCGACGCCACGAACCTCCAGGTCTGGCGCTGGAGCGGCACGCCGACGCTGATCGATCAGTCGCGGATCTCGATCTCCGCCGACGGCACGAAGCTGACGGTCGATCCGCCGCGCGAGGGCTGGGCCCGCGGCGACCGCTATGTCGCGATGCTGCGCGGCGGCGTGCACGGTGCGAAGGGCATGGCGGGCGAGCGCGTCGAGTGCGATGCCGCGTTCTACTTCCTGCGCCAGACCGAGAAGCTCGACACGCCCGAGCACGAGCGCGCGTTCCCCGGCGACACCCGCGCCGAGCGGATGGCGAACGCCGAGAAGCTCGAGAAGATCCGGCTCGACCTCGCGCCGGTGTTCGACTTCTTCGAGGCACGCGACATCCCGCGCGCCGAGATCGCGAGCCTGTGGGCGTTCACGGTGACCACGCGCACCGAGCTCGCGATGGACAAGGCGTCGCAGCGGATGCCGCTGCCGATCAACCTGATGCTCGATCCGAAGACCGGCCGGGTGAAGGTGCCGGTCGCGCCCTGGGATCGCCCGTTCGAGGCGGCCGCCAAGCTGCGCCTCGCCGAGTTCGACGGGTTCGGGCTGTCCGCGAGCCCGCTCTTCGAGTTCACCGCGCCGATGACGAAGACCACGGTCAGCGCGTCGACGGTCAAGCTGTTCCGGCTCGACGGTGGCGCGCCCGTACCGGTCCCCGCCGACGTCACGCTGATGGACGACCTGATGCACGTCATCGTGTCGCCGAAGGACCAGCGGTTCACCGAGAAGACCAGCTACATCGTCGTCGTCGACGCAGCCGTGCGCGACGCCAAGGGCAAGCCGGTGATGACGATGCCCGCCGGGCACTTCCTCAAGGCCCACTCGGCGGTCTACGTCGACGGTACGAGCCAGGTGAAGGCCGTCGACGCCGAGGACGCCGAGAAGCTCGAGCTCGCACGTGCGCAGATCGGCGCGGCGATCGATCAGATCGGGCGTGACCGCGTGCTCGCGGCGTGGCCGTTCACCACGATGGAGATCAAGGCACCGCTCGCGAGTGCGCGCGCGGCTGCCGAGCGGCTCGCCGTGTCACCCGAGCCGTCGATCACCGGCCAGCAGACGCCGGGGCAGGCGGTCGCGGACTTCCCGCTCGGCATCGGCTCGCTCTCGAACCTCTCACGCGTCTACCACGGCACGATCGAGTCACCGTTCTTCCTCGATGCGCGCTCGACCGCGCTCCGTGGCGACGGCGGCCACGAGATCGAGAACGTCGCGTTCACGCTGACGGTGCCGAGCAACCCGAAGGCGGGTCCGATGCCGGTCGTGATCTTCGGCCATGGCCTCGTCACCGAGCGGCGGTTCGTGCTCGCGGTCGCCAGCGCGCTCGCCGCGAAGGGCTTCGCCGCGATCTCGATCGACTTCCCGTATCACGGCACCCGGACGTACTGCGCGAAGGGCGGCCCGATCTCGGTGATCGACCCGACCACCGGCCAGCCGCTCTCGCTCGAGCCGTGTGGCAGCGGCACGACCTGCAACGACTTCGGCCGCTGCGTCGATGCGAGCGGTCAGGGCAACAAGCTCGCGAAGTGGCCGATCATCGACTTGCCGATCGCCTCGGGCGCGGTGTTCACGGACGTCAACCACATCGCGTCGACGAAGGATCACTTCCTCCAGGCGCTCGTCGATCTCGGCTCGCTCGATCGTGCGCTGCGCAAGGGCAACTGGATGCCGATGCTCGGTCGCGCCGTCGACACGACGCGGATCTATTACACCGGGCAATCGCTCGGCGGGATCATGGGCGGGATGTTCCTCGGAACGTCGCCCGACATCTCGCGCGCCGTGCTCAACGTTCCCGGCGCCGATCTGATCCGGATGTTCGACGAGTCGACGTTCTTCAGCTCGCACCTCGACGGCCTGTTCACGCGTGAGGGCGTCGACAAGGACAAGTTCGAGGGCCGGCGCCTCCTCGAGGTCGCGCGCTGGATCATGGACGCCGTCGATCCGCAGCACCTCGGCAAGGAAGCCGGCGCACGCGCGCTGCTGATCCAGATGGCGACGCTCGACTTCATCATCCCGAACGACTCGACGAAGGAGCTCCAGGCCGTCACCGGCGCGCCGCGTCGCGACTACATCGCCGAGCACGGGTTCATCACGATCCCGTTCGAGCCCGAGTACTACCGGGGCGTCAACGACATGGCCAAGTGGCTCAACGGGGAGGGGCTGTGATGCGCAACCGTTCGACGATACTTGTCCTCGCGGTCGCCGTGGCTCCGCTCGCGCATCTCGGCTCTCCCCGTGGCGCGTCCGCAGGCGGCTTTGCCGTCGGCGAGCAGACCGCGGTCTCCGCTGGTACCGGCAACGCCGGCGTCGCGCGCGACGATGATCCGGGCGCGGCCTGGCACGTCCCCGCGGCGCTCGCAGATGGCAAGGGTCTGCGCCTCGACGCCTCGCTGATCGTGGCTCGCCCGTCGCTCGAGGCGCGTGCGCTCGACGGCTCGTGGAGCGAGACCAACGAAGGAGCCTGGGCGACGCCGCCGCACCTCAACGTCAGCTTCGCGCGCGATCGCTGGGCTGCCGGCATCTCGCTCGGCGTGCCGTTCGGCAGCGGCGTGACGTGGCCCGGCGACTGGCAGGGTCAGTACGAGATCGTGCAGACCCAGCTCCAGGTGTTCCGCGCCGCGCCGTTCTTCGCGTGGAGCTTCGGCAAGCTGCGCGCGTCGGCGGGCTTCCACGTCGACGCCGGGCGCCTGCAGATCGCGCGCGACCTCGACTTCATCGATGTCGAGGGTGACGTCGCGATCGACATGTCCGGCCGCGGGGTCGGCGTCGACGCCGCGCTCTACTACCAGGCGATGCCGGCACTGTCGTTCGGCCTCGCGTATCGCGGCCGCACGCGGATGGCGCTCTCGGGTGGCGCGAACTTCACGGCTCCCGATGCGTTCGCCGGGAAGGTCCCGGATCAGAACGCGAAGAGCGAGCTCGTGCTCCCCGACCAGATCGTTGCTGGAACCCGCTACGACTTCGGGACGTACGCCGCGCTGCTCGACGTCGAGCTGACGATGTGGTCGACGCACGCGCGCACCACGGTCGACTTCGCGCACGAGGCGACGCCCGACGTGATGCAGGAGAATGGCTGGCGGAACACGCTGTCGGTACGCACCGGCGGCGAGTGGACGCGTGGCCGGCTCGTGCTGCGCCATGGCGCCTACTACGATCAGTCGCCCGCACCGCGTGATCGCCTGGCGCCGTCGTCGCCGGACTCGACGCGGATCGGGCTCACGGCAGGCGCGAGCTGGCGGTTCGATCGTGCGTGGAGCGCGGATGCGTTCGTCGAGTCGATGTTCATCCTGCGCCGCGACACCGCGAGCATGGATGCGCTGCAGGCCAGCTACGGCGGGCGCGCCATGCTCGGCGGGCTCGGCGTGCGGTGGACACCGTGATCGACGCGGCACCACGCGGCGGCAAGCGCGCACGCATCCCGACGCCGCCGCGCAACACCCCGCTGTCGCGCTTGCTCGACGTCACCCAGCCAGCCGCCGCGAGCCGGGTCACCGCGCTCGACGCCCTCGAGCTGGCGACCCAGAAGTGGCTCGCGGGCGAGCGCCTCGACATCGGCCGGCTCGCCGACGAGCTCAAGATCGGTCGCGCGACGCTGTTTCGCTGGGTCGGCAGCAAGGAGCAGCTGTACGGCGAGGTGATCTCGGCGGCGTTCGGCGCGACCCTGGCGTGGGCGATCCGGCGCGGCACCGGGACGGGCGCTGCCTACCTCACCTCGGTCACCGATCACCTGCTGCGCGCGCTCGTGGCCTCGCAGCCGCTGCGCCGCTTCGTGCGCCACGACGCCGAGCTCGCGCTCCGGATCGTGATGTCGAGCTCGAGCCCCGTCGAGCATCGCGTGGTCACCGCGGTTCGCGAGCTGATCGACGCCGAGGTCACAGCCGGCCAGCTGGTTCCCGCGATGGACACCGGCTCGCTCGCGTACGTGATCGTGCGGATCGCCGAGTCGTTCCTCTACCGCGACGTGATCAGCGGCGAAGCACCGGACGTCGACACCGCGACCCGCGCGATCGGCCTCTTGTTCACCGCGCAGGCGGCGCAAAAGCCGGTCCGCAAGCGCGTGCGCTGACAGCCCAATTACATCTGCGGTACGGCGACACCGGAATTTTCGCGGTGGATGGAACACGGTCGCGGCCAATCAGGTAGGGGGGCGGGTCGCGTAAATTCGAGCGGTGACGGCGGCGGAGCTCCCCACGACCGAGACAGCTCGCCTCGCCGCGCTCGATCGCTACGAGGTCCTCGACACCGCAGCCGAGGAGGCGTTCGACGAGATCGCGAGGCTGGCCGCGATGATCTGCGAGATGCCGACCGCCCTCGTTTCGCTCGTCGACGCCAAGCGGCAATGGTTCAAGGCGCGGATCGCGTTCGGTGTCACCGAGACCCCGCGCGAGCTCGCGTTCTGCGCGCATACGATCCTCGGGCAGGACGTGATGGTCGTCCCGGACGCCAGGCAGGACCCGCGGTTCGCGACGAATCCTTACGTCATCGGCGAGCCCGGAATCCGGTCCTATGCGGGCGCGCCCCTGATCACCGAGGACAACCAGGCACTCGGCTCGCTCGCGGTGATCGACTATGTCCCTCGCAAGCTCGGCAACACCCAGCTCGACGGGTTGCGCATGTTGAGCCACCAGGTGATCGCGCAGCTCGAGCTCCGGCGTCAGGTCAACGAGGCCCGGGCTCAGGGCGCGCGCGTCGCGCAGAACAGCCCTGCTCTCGCGTCGGCGCTGGTCGAGTCGTCGCTCGACTGCGTGATCGCGATCGATCACCAGGGTCGCATCATCGAGTTCAATCATGCCGCCGAGAAGACGTTTGGATACCGGCGGGTCGACGTCCTCGGCAAGAACATGGCGAAGCTGCTCGTCCCGGAGCATCTCCGGCATCGTCATAACGACGGACTCGGGAAATATCTCGCGACAGGCGTCCCGAAGAACCTCGGCCGCCGACTCGAGCTGAGTGCGCAGCGTGCGGACGGTACCGAGTTTCCCATCGAGCTCTCGATCAACCGCGTCGAGACCGATCCGCCGATCTTCGCGGGCTTCCTGCGCGACATCACCGATCGCGTCGAGGCGCAACGCGAGATCGAGCGCACGATGGAGCGGTTCGAGCTGGTCACCCAAGCGACCAACGACGTGATCTACGACTGGGACCTGCGCAGTCATGCCATCTGGTGGAGTGAGGCCTTCACCCGGATCTATGGGGACCCGCACCTAGCCGGTCATACGGCCTACGAGGCCTGGCTCGACCGCGTACATCCCGAGGACCGAGATGCGGTCGGCCACAGCATCAACCACGTGATCGACCGTGGCGGTTCGATGTGGACCGCCGAGTACCGGTTCCGACGTGGCAACGGCACGTACGCGAAGATCTTCGATCGCGGATACGTCATGCGCGATGCCGGCAAGCAGCCGACCCGCATGATCGGCGCGATGGTCGACCTCACCGAGCGACACCTCCTCGAGGAGCAGCTCCTGCGGTCGCAGAAGATGGAGGCGATCGGCCAGCTCTCCGGTGGCATCGCGCACGACTTCAATAATCTGTTGACGATCATCGATTGCAACCTGTTCCTGGTGTCCCGCGGGATCACGTCCGAGGACCCGGCGACGCGCCGGGAGCTCACGACCTACCTCGACGAGATCGCGCAGACCAGCGGGCGTGCGGCGAGCCTGACGCGTCAGCTCCTGATGGTCAGCCGCAACCAGCCGGTCCGCCAGAGCGCGACCGATCTCAACGGCGTCGTCGTCGAGATGACGCGGATGCTCCGCCGCGTGCTCGGCGAGCAGGTCGAGCTGCGGGTCGACACCAGCGCCGCGTTGCCCGCGATCATGGCTGACGTCGGCATGATCGAGCAGGTGGTGATCAACCTCGCGGTCAACGCGCGCGATGCGATGCCCGACGGCGGCAGCCTCGCGATCTCGACCGGCGTGTCGACGCTGCGCGAGACGACGATGATGCAGGGCCTCGAGGTGCGCGCGGGCACCTACGTCAAGCTCCTGGTCACCGATACCGGCAACGGCATTTCGCCCGAGGTGCTGCCGAAGATCTTCGAGCCGTTCTTCACGACGAAGGACATCGGCAAGGGCACCGGGCTGGGGCTCTCGACGGTCTACGGAATCGTTCGCCAGCATCGCGGTGGCATCGATGTTTCGTCGCAACCCGGCCAGGGCACGACGTTCGTCGTCTACCTGCCGATGACGCTGGCGGCGACCATGGCCGAGACCGCGCCGTCCCAGGGGACCGACGTCCCGCTGGGTACCGAGACGATCCTCGTCGTCGAAGACGAGCAGGTCTTGCGAGCCGGCATCGCGAGCTTCCTGCGCCGCTGCGGGTACAGCGTGCTCGAGGCGGCGTCGGCCGTGGCCGCACTCGCGGTCTGGGACAAGCATCGCGACGCCATCGCGCTGGTGCTGACCGACATGGTGATGCCCGCCGGGATGACGGGCCGTGATCTCGCCGCGCGGTTGCGCCGCGAGCGCCCGCAGCTGCCGATCCTCTACACGAGCGGCTACGCGGCGGAGCTCGCTACCGCGGGCGAGCCGCTCGTCGAGGGCGAGAACTTCATCGAGAAGCCGTACGCGCCGAGCAAGCTCGCGCAGCTGATCCGCCGCACGCTCGATCGTCAAGACCGCGCGAAGTAGACGATCGCCACCGCGACGCCGAGCACGACGACGATCCACCGCAGCACGCGCGCCGGGATCTTCGACGCCAGCTTGCCGCCGATCACGCCACCGACGAGCGCACCCGCGAGCATGATACCGGCGACCGGCCAGTCGATGCGCTCCGAGAACATGAAGACGATCGCGGCCGCCACGTTGACGACGAGCGACACCAGCTGCTTGAGCGCATTCAACCTGATCAGGCCATCGCTGATCACGATGCCGAGCGCGGCGAGCACGATCACCCCGAGGCCCGCGCCGAAGTACCCGCCGTACACCGCGCCGAGCGCGATTGGCAGCATCGCCCACGGCTCGGCGCGCCGATGAGTGACCGGCGTGCGCCCGAACAGCCAGGTCCGGATCGCGTCCTGCGCACCGACGAGCAACGCGGCGAACAGCAGCAGCGCTGGCACGATCACGTCGAACGCGCGCTCGTCGGTGTGCAACAGCAGGAACGCACCGCCGACCCCGCCGAGCGCACCGACCGGCAACAGCATCGCTGCGCGCCGGCCCTGACCCGCGAGATCGCGACGCTGCGCGAGCGCGGCGCCGAGGTAGCCCGGGCACAGCGCGACCGTGTTCGTGATGCTGGCGACCACGGGAGGCAGACCGACCGCGAGCAGCGTCGGGAACGAGATCAAGCTGCCACCGCCGGCGATCGCGTTGATCGCACCCGCGGCGCACGCTGCCGCGCCGACAGCGATCATGCTGGCCGCGTCGAGCATCAACCCTTGAACGTCGACGGGCCGGCGTCGCCGAACGGCTCGTCGCGATCGCGGACCGCCTGGCGGAAGCCTGCCTCGGCGGCGCGCCGCGCGAAGCCGTGCCCCTCGGGCGTGTGGCGGGCGATGCCGTCGAACACCGTGCCGAGCAGCTGGTTCCCCGCAAGCCCACCGCCGTACACGCTCTGGTTCAGCATCAGCTTCATCATCACGAGCTGATTGATCGGCATCCGCGCGATCCGTTCGAGGAGGATCTCGCAGCGCGCATCGAGCTCGGCGCGCGGTGCACTCTCGATCGCCAGGCCCCACGCGACCGCCTCGGTACCCGACAGGCAGTCGCCCGTGAACAGCAGGCGCTTTGCCTTCTCGAGCCCGATCCGGTGGACCCACAAGGCCGTCGTCGGTACGCCCCACACGCGCGCGGGCGGATAGCCGATCTTCGCGACGTCCTCGATCACGAGCAGATCACTGCACAGCGCGAGGTCGGTGCCGCCGGCGACGCAGAACCCGTGCACCTTGCAGACGACCGGCTTGTCGCTGTGGAACAGGCTCATGAAGCCGCGGACGTTGCGCGACATCATCTGGTAATCGACCATCGGATCCCAGGTCGCCGCAGGATCGTGGTTCGCGCGCTGCACCGCGGGATCGAGGGGCGAGCCGGCGGGCCCGACGACCGGCTGGCCGGCCATGCCCTGCTCGGCGCTGGCCTCCAGATCGTAGCCGCCGCAGAATCCCTTGCCGTTGCCGGCGAGCGCGATGACGTGGACGGCGGGGTCGAGGTTGGCCGCCTCGACGCACGTCGCGAGCTCGCGGGGTGTGCTCAGCGTGAGGCCGTTACCGCGTGCCGGTCGGTTCAGGGTGATACGGGCGATGCGGCCGTCGACCGCGTAGGTCATCGTCGTCAGGCCGTCCATCCACCGGACACTACTTCGTCGGCTGTTCGACGTCGACGAGTGGCGGCATGTCGTGCGACGCGGGCATCCTGATCTCCTGGCCGAGATCGGGCCGCCGCGGCCGCGCGATCGGATCGATAGGCACCGCCCGGCCGAACCGCGCCGATGACTGGATCGCCTGGATGATGCGGACGTCCGCCAGTCCCTCCCAGCCGCTCGGCTCGGGATCGATGTTGTCGCGGATGCAGGTCGCGAAGTACTCGATCTCGGCGGCGACCTGGTCGCGCTTCTGGAACGTCCGCGACTTCGTACCGTGCTTGCCCTCGACGTGGAGCGTCATCTCGGCAGCGTAGTCGTAGGCGTTGTCGAGCGAGAGAAAGCCCTCGGTGCCGATCACCTGGTAGTGCGCGCGATCGTAAGCTCCGAAGCTGCAGGTGAACTGCGCGACCCGCTCCTGCGGGAATCGCATCGTCACCGCGCACGCCTCCTCGACGGACGCGAACCGCGGATCGGCCCCCGCGAGCTTCATCGAGAGGACCTCGAGGGGCTCGGCGCGAAACAGGTAGCGCGCGGCGTTCACGCAGTAGATGCCGATGTCGTAGATCGGGCCGGCGCCGCGCCGGGGCTGCGTGCGGACGTTGCCGTCGCGGACCTGCATCGAGAAGATCGAGTTGAACATTCGCGGCTCGCCGATCTCGCCGCCGCGTGCGACCTCGATCGCGATCAGGTTCGCAGCCTCGAAGTGCAGCCGGTACGCGACCATCAGCTTGACGTGCCCGCGCTCGCACGCGCGGATCATCTGCATGCACTCGGCATCGGTCGGCGCCATCGGCTTCTCGCACATCACGTGGACGCCGTGGCGCGCCGCGATGACCGTGAGCTCGGCGTGCAGATCGTTGGGCACCGCGATGTAGAGCGCATCGATCCCGCCCTTTGCGAGCAGCTCGTCGAGCTGGTCATAGTGACAGCGCGCCGACACGTTGTAGCGCTCGCAGAGCTCGTCGAGCTTGTGATCCGAGCGCGATACCAGTGCCGCGAGCTCGACGCCCTCGAGCTGGTCTATCGCCGGGAGTACCGCCGCCTGTGCGAAGTGCCCCTGCCCCGCGACGGCGATGCGGATCCGTTTGGTTGCGCGACTCATGAGCACATCAGGCAGCAAGCGACGTTCCACGCGGTGCGTCGCGACGGCAAGCCCCTTGCAGCGTCGGCTCGGTCATGAAGACGTGCGAATGCTGTGGAAACACGTACGACAAGGCCTTCGAGGTCCGGATGGGAGGCACCACGCACGTCTTCGATTCGTTCCAGTGCGCGATCTACACGCTCGCGCCCCGCTGCCTGCACTGCAAGGTGCCGATCATCGGTCAGGGCATGGAAGCCCGCGGCCAGTACTTCTGCTGCGCGCATTGCGCGAGGCAGGCCGGCATCACGGACATCGTCGATCGCGCAGACGATGATGGCTCGACGCATCCATAGCACCGTGCGCCGTACGCGCCTCGCTCGGTTCGGCGTGCGCCCACGCGCATAGAGTCGGCTCTTCGTCAGCCGCCCTCGTATCAGGTCCAGTACGGCGTCGCGCCCCACTGGCGGTAGACGCCTGTCGCGTACTCGAGATCGCTGAGATCGGGCCAGTGTTCCTTGTCGAAGCCCGGCATCTTCTCGAGTGCCTCACGCGTGACGTTGACGACGAACCGCTTCTTCGCCTCGTCGACCGTGAGCGCGGACCACGGGAGCGCGAACAGCTTGTTCCCGATTCCCATGAATCCACCGAAGGAAAGCACCGCGTACGCGACGCGGCCCGTCGTCACATCGATCATCAGTTCCTCGATGCGGCCGATGTCCTGACCTGCGAGGTTCACGACCTTGTCGTGGACCAGCGAGGTCGCACCGAGCGTTCTGCGAAACTTGGTCATGGATAGCTCCTGGGTTCTCGAGAGAACAACGAGCAAGCACCAGGCCACGCGAGCGTGCGCGCGGGCACGTCATCTGCCCCGCCGCTCAGCGAAAGAGAGGTTCTGATGCCGCCGGGAAGTCAGCGGCGCCAGGGCGGCGCGACGAGCCGGCGCTTGCCGTCGTTCGTGAGCGTGACATCGGGAGCGTCGAGGGCCTCGCGATCCCAGAGCTTGCAGGTCACCTGCTTGTGCTGCTGGTCGAGGGCCTCGCAGTAGTTCGTGAACTCGCAGCGCCTGATCTCGCTGCCCCGACCCTGGCGGATCTTGAGGAACCAGTCCGGATCCGCGAGGCTCTGCCGCGCCGACGCGATGAAGTCGGCCTCGCCGCGCGCGAGGATGCCCTCGGCCTGCTCGAACTCGCAGATCCCGCCGGCAGCGACGACCGGCGTCTCGAAGCCCGCTCCGCGGACCGCGCCCCGGATCGTGCCGGCGATCGATGCGTTGCGCGCGAACGGCCCGCGCGCGTCGGAGTAGATCGTCGGCATGCACTCGTAGCCCGAGCGGCCGGTGTACGGGTACGCGGACCAGCCGACCTTGGGCTGCCGCGCATCCTCGAACTTGCCGCCCTTCGAGATCGACAGGAAGTCGAGCCCGGTGCGCGCGAGCTCGACGCCAAACCACGCGGCGTCCTCGACGTGGTTGCCGCCCTCGATCACGTCGTCGCCGAGATAGCGGCAGCCGAGCACGCCGGTGCGGCCCATCTGCGCGCGGACCGCAGCGATCACCTCGCGCGGCAGCCGGATCCGGTGCTCGCGGGCGCCGCCATAGCCGTCATCGCGCGTGTTGAGCGCCGACAGGAACGACGCCATCGTGTACGCGTGTGCGAAGTGGAGCTCGACGCCGTCGAAGCCGGCAGCCACCGCGCGTGTCGCGGCAGCGGCGAACAGCGGCGGCAACGTCTGTGGGAGATCGCGAATGTGTGGCAGGTGCGTGTCGGTGACGCGCTCGCGATAGCCGCGCTCGAGATCCTCGATCTCGCGGGCCGACAGGACGTAGGGAATGTCCGCCTCGGGCAGCGCCGCGAGCCGCGCGCGTAGCTCGTCATCGCCGAGAAGCCGGATGCCAGGATCGTCGCCGAGCAGCCGCAGCGCCTCGCGATGACGATCGGTCACCTCGAGGAAGCGCGCGAAGAACTTGTCGCGCGGCGGCCGGCGGCGGATCGAGAGGAAGTCGATCAGCTGGATGAACACCAGGGTCTCGCCGTTCGAGGCGTCGTGCACTGCATGCGCGAGCTGGCGCAAGCCATCGACGAAGCGATCGTGGCCGATCCGCAGCAATGGGCCCGACGGGATATCGCGAATGGCGGTGGCCTCGACGACGAGCACGCCGGGCCGCCCCTGCGCGAACCGGCGATACCAGTCGATCACGTCCGGCGTCACGAAGCCGTCCTCGGTCGCGCGCCACGGCACCATCGCCGGCACCCACGTGCGCGTGCACGCCGTGCGGGGACCGATCTCGAGCGGCTCGAAGATCTGCGCGCCCGCCGCCTGCTGAGCCGTGGGCCACGTCGCGAGCGGCAGCTCGTGCTTGATGCGCTCGGGCGGCTGCCACATGGGCGCGATTCGTACCATATTCATCGGGTGGAGCCCTACGAGACACACCTGGCGCTCGGCGCGGCGCTGGCTGTCGGGTTGCTCGTCGGGCTCGAGCGCGAGCAGACCAAGCCCGATCGTGGCGGCGCGGAGCTCGGTGGGATTCGCACGTATCCGATCTTCGCGCTGCTCGGTGCGCTCGCGACGCTGCTCGGGCCCGCATCGATGTGGCTCCCGCTCGTCGCGCTGCTCGGCGTGTTCGCGCTCGTCGCGGTGTCGTACGCCGCCGACATCCGGCGCGACGTCGACCACGGCATGACGACCGAGGTCTCGGTGATCGCGACCTACTTGATCGGCGCGCTCGCGACGAGCCGCGGGGTCGTCGAGCCGATGGCGGACCGATTGATCCTGGTCGCCGGTCTCGGCGTCGCACTCACGTTCCTGCTCGGCTCGAAGCAGTGGTTCCACGCGACCGCCGCGCGCGTCACGCGCGAGGACTTCTACGCGACGCTCAAGTTCCTCATCGTCGCGGTGATCGTGCTGCCGATGCTGCCCGACCGCGACCTCGGTCCGCTCGGCGCGCTCAACCCGCGCACGCTCGGCCTGCTCGTCGTCATGATCTCGGGGCTGTCGTTCATCGGCTACGTCGCGATGAAGCTGCTCGGTGCGCGGCGCGGACTGCTGCTCGGTGCGGCGCTCGGTGGCCTGGTGTCGTCGACGGCGGTCACGCTGTCGTTCGCGAACCGCACCAAAGCCGAGCCTCGCCTCGCTCCGGTCGCCGCCGGCGCGATCGCGATCGCGTGGACGATCATGCTCGCGCGCGTCGCCGTGCTCGTCGCGCTTATCTATCCCGAGCTCCTGCGAACGCTCGCGATCCCGCTCGGGGCAATGATCGGCGCGGCGCTACTCGGCCTCTTGGTCACGTTCCGCCGCAGCGATGACGAGGCCACCAGGCTCGAGCTCAAGAACCCCTTCGAGCTCGGCAGCGCCATCAAGGTCACGCTGGTGTTCGCGCTCGTCCTGCTCGCGATGAAGGCCGCGCAGGTCTACGCCGGCGATCAGGGCATCTTCCTCGCGTCCGCGCTCGGCGGCACGACCGACGTCGACGCCGTCACGCTGTCGTCGGCGAAGCTCGCGAAGGGCGGCCTCGCTCCGCTGACCGCGACGATCGCCATCGCGATCGCGATCGCCGTCAACACGATCGTCAAGACCGGCCTCGCGATCGGCGTCGGCGGCATGGCCCTGGGCAAGCGCGTGATGCTTGTCGGCGTCCTCGTGATCGCCGCAGGTGCCGGCGCGCTCGTGGCTACCGCAGCGTTCGGCTGAGCTGCGCGTGATCGACATGGCGCCGCATGCGATGATGCCGCCGTGCCTGACCTCCAGACGGGCGATGCGATGCCCGAGACCACCCTCGCCGGCGAGGCCGGCCCCGTGCAGCTTCGCGCGCGTGTCGGCAAGCCACTCGTCGTGTTCTTCTATCCGAAGGACGACACCTACGGCTGCACGAAGGAGGCGTGCTCGTTCCGCGATCACTACGAGGACTTCGTCGCCGCTGGAGCCGACGTGATCGGCGTGTCACGCGACGACGCCGACTCGCACGCGAGCTTCAAGCGCACGAACCGGCTGCCATTCGCGCTGCTGACCGACGCCGGTGGCAAGGTCGCTGACGCGTGGGGCGTCCGCGGTCCGCTCGGGATGCCCGGCCGCGTGACGTTCGTGTTCGACAAGGGCGGCGTGGTTCGCCACAAGTTCGACTCGACGATCCGGTTCGGCAAGCACGTCGAGGAAGCCCTCGCGATCGTCAGGAAGCTGGTGCGCTGATGGCGACGAAGACAAAGGTCAAGGCGAAGCCGGCTGCGAAGGCGAAGGCGAAGGTTCCCGCGAAGCCGAAGGCCACCGCGATGTCGAAACCCGCCGCGATGCCGAAGCCTGCCGCGAAGGCAACCCCCGCAAAGCCCGGCGCGAGCGCGCCGGATCCGGCGAAGCTGCGGGCGTTGCTCGACGACGTGCTCGCAAACCCCGACGACGATCACGCGCGGCGGGTCTACGCCGATCTGCTGTCGGCGCACGGTGACCCGCGCGGCGACTTCATCGCAGTGCAGTGCGAGATCGCGGCACGCGGCAACAGGACCGAGCGCGAGGATCCGAAAACCAAGCCGCTGTGGGAACGGTTTCGCGAGCTGCACTCGAAGCACTCCGCGAAGTGGACCAAGCCGCTCAAGGCGCTCGGCAAGCACACGAAGTGGGAGCTGCACCGCGGGTTTGTCCGCGCGCTGTCGCCGGCGTCGGAGGAGGAGTCAACGACGCCCGGGGCGCTCGCTGACATCCTCGCAAGCGAGCCCGTGATCGACCTCGAGCTCGGTGAAGAGCCCCGGTTGCTGGCGAAGCTGCTCGACGTCGCCGGCATCGAGCGCGTGCGACGGCTCGGCGTCCATGGCTGGTCACCGAGTAGCGGTGGCAGCTTCGTCGGCAAGGTGGTGGGCGCTGCCACCCGCGTGACCGGCGTCCGCGAGCTCCGGCTCGGCGTCAAGCTCGGCGACCCTGGCGTGCGCGCGCTGCTCGCATCCCGCGCGCTCGGATCGGTCACGCACCTCGCGATCGGCGGGCCGGGCACCTCCGCGAAGGTCGCCGAGGAGCTAGCGAGCTCACCGCTCGGCCAGCAGCTCGAGATCCTCGAGTGGAACCGGGAGGAGATCACGCCCGCCCTCGCAAAGGCGTTCATCGCGATGCCGAAGCTGAAGATGTTCGTCGGCTCGGACGGCTGGGTCGATGGGACCCGCGACCTGCTCGCCGAGCGGTTCGGTGATGGCTTCGTGATCGAGGACGAGCCCGGTGACGAATACATCCTCGATGGCGTCGCCGGCGTCAGCCTGCGCAAGCCGTGGAAGCGGTGAGCGCTCGATGAAGTGGCCAGATCTGAAAAGCTGGATCAGCCGGTCGCCAGTCGCGGAGCATGCAGAGTTTCGGCTGCGCCACCCGGTGCCCGCGGAGCCCTCGGAGTTTTCGTCGGCGCTGTTTCAGAGCGTCGGGACGAAGATGCAGGCGGGGCATCGCGTCGAGTTGCTCGCCAACGGGACGGTGTTCGATCGCCTCGAACAGGAGATCGGCAAGGCACGGACCAGCGTCAGCATCGTCATGTACATCTGGGAGGAAGGCCGCGCGGCCGATCGGATCGTCGCTGCCCTCCTCGAACGGGCCGCTGCCGGCGTGCGGTGCCGGCTCGTGATCGATGCACTCGGGAGCGCGGATTTCCCGAAGGTTCTCGGTCCACGGCTGACGAGCGGCGGCTGCGAGGTCCGGATGTTTCGACCCTCACTCACCACGGCTCGGCTGTCCCGCAACCATCGCAAGCTCGTGATCGTGGATGGAGCTGTCGTCATCACCGGCGGTTTCGGCATTCGCGATTGCTGGCTGGGCGACGGCTGCCAGCCGGGTGCGTGGCGAGATACCAGCGTCGTGTTCTCCGGCCCGAGCGTCGAGCACGCGCACCAGGCCTTCGCAGAGAACTGGCAGGAGGCGGGCGGTGAGCTGCTCTCCGCGCGCGAGTTTCAAGAGCCGGACGCGACTGGCCCGACGACGGCTGCCTTCGTGTCGAGCACTGCCTCGCCGTCCGTCACCAAGGCGGAGCGCTTGACGCAGCTGCTGATCGGAGCAGCGACCCGGCGGCTCTGGATCGTGAACGCCTACTTCGTTCCCAGCGAGCCGATCCTCGAACAACTCGCGGCCAGAGCGGCGGCTGGCGTGGATGTCCGGATCCTCGTCGCTGGGCACCAGAGCGATTCGAAGACCGCTTTCGGCTACCAGCAGCTGACGTACGGGGCGCTGATCGAGCGTGGCGTGCAGGTGTGGGAGTACCAGCCGTGCATGCTTCACGCGAAGACGATGGTGATCGATGACCGGCTGTCCGTGGTGGGTTCGATCAACCTCGATCCGTTGTCCCTCAACACCCTCGACGAGGTGGCCTTCGTGATGGATGACGTGGCGATCGCGAGTCAGCTCGAGCGCAGCTTCGTCGCCGATTGCGGCCGCGCCGAGCGCCAGACCTGAGCCGCGCTTCAGGTCTCGAGACGACCGAGACCGAGTATCGAGGACAGCGTGCCCTCCAGCTCTCGGGTTGCCTTCTCGATGGCATCACGCACGGATCGCGGGAGCGTCATCGGCTGAGCGTCGTAGCTGCACAGCGTGCCAAACATCCGGCCATCCGCTCCGCGAACCGGAACGCCGATGTAGCTGACGAGCTCGTCGCGCTTGGAATGGAGCGCCGCTTTCGGATCGGTTCGGGCATCCTCGATCGCGCACGTCTCGCCCGTTTGACGAACCAGCACGCAGTACGACGCCTGGACGGGAAGCCCCAGCGGGAACGGGTCAACGTCCGGATTCTCGCGATCGTGGGTCCACACGCTCGACAGCGTGTCGTCGTCCGTGAACCGCAGCAGGGACGTGAAGCGGCACGGCGAGGAGCGACTCAACTGCGCGAGCAGCTGGCGAATGTCTCGGGGGGACTCACCTGGATTGCGTGTGCGCAGCTCGACCGCGAGGATCGCCGCGACGAGATCGCTCATCTTGGCCGGCTTCAGCAGGTGCTTCGAGAAACCAGCCGCGAAGGCTGCGTCGCGTTCGGGCGCGGTGCCCTCCCCGGTGAGCGCAATGCCGGGCAGGTGCTGGAGCCCCGGCAAGCTCCGGACCCGCTGCATCAGCTGACAGCCGTGCATGTCGGATAGGCCCAGATCCGAGACCAGAACATCGGGCCGTTGATTCGCGAGCAGGGCCAGCGCTTGTTCGCCAGCCGCAGCAGTCACCGGCTCCGCGCCGTGGCGCGCCAGCCCCTCGGCGAGCAAGAAGAGGGTGTCCTCGTCATCTTCGACGAGGAGAACGATCCGACCGGCGAGCGGAAGCACCAGCGCCTGGTAGCACGATTGTCCGACCCGAGCACGCTGTCAGCCTCCTGGCCGCTGGCGTGGCACGAAGCGCGAACGCCCTGGCAATGTTTCGATCCAGGATCACGTCGAGCGTGTGGATGCTGATTGTCGTAGGGCGGCGCCGCCGGCGCGCGAATCACGACAGCTGATCGAGCTCGAGCGGCACGCTCTGGATCGACGGCATGTCGGTGGGCAGCTTGCGCTCGAGGGCTGCCATCGCCAGCGCGTCGAGAAAGGCCGACGACCACGAACACGGATTTTCGGAGGTCACGACCGCATGCAGACGCGCGTGCCGGGTCACGCGCTCGGTGAGCGGCATGCGGAGCGCGCGATCGAGGTCGGCGGCGAGCCCGTCGGGATGGAACGGGTTCGTGATCACGGCATCGGTGAGCTGGGTCGCCGCGCCGGCGAATCGCGACAGCACGAGCACGCCCGGTGATTCTGCGTCCTGGGCGGCGACGAACTCCTTGGCGACGAGGTTCATGCCGTCGCGCAGCGGCGTCACGACCGCGACGCTCGCGAGCCGGTAGAGCTGCGCGAGCACCGTGTGGTCGTACGAGCGGTACAGGTAGCGGACCGGGATCCAGTCGGCTTCACCGAACTTGCCGTTGATGCGCCCGACCATCGTCTCGATGCGCTGACGTAGCTCGGCGTAGTCGGCGAGCTCCGCGCGCGAGGGCACCGAGACCTGGACGAAGCTGACCCGGCGCCGCCACTCGGGATAGCTCTCGAGGAGCCGCTCGAATGCCGCGAGCCGCTCGGGGATGCCCTTCGAGTAATCGAGGCGATCGACGCCGAGCAGCAGCCTGCGGTCGCCGAGCTGTGCCCGGAGGCCGCTGACATCGGAGCACTCGGGCCCGTCCGGCGTGAACGCCGTGGCGTCGATGGGGACCGGGAACACGCCGACCACGGTTCGGCGCGTGCCCTGCGTGATCGTGCTGGCGGTGACGCTCGTCGCGGGTTGCCGGCGGGCGACGTCGACGAAGTGGCCGGCCCAGCGCTCGGTGTGAAAACCGACGAGGTCGTAGTCGAGCAAACCATCGACGAGCTCGGCCTGCCACGGCATCGTCTCGAACAGCTCGTACGGCGGGAACGGGATGTGAAGGAAGAACCCGATCGGACCGCGATGGCCGAGCCGCCTGAGCTCGCGGGCGACGAGCAGCAAGTGATAGTCATGGACCCAGATCGTCGCGTCCGGGCGCGCGAGCGCGACGGCGTGGCGCGCGTAGGCTTCGTTCGCCTCGACGTACGCCTTCCAGTCGGCGTCGTCGTAGCGCGTGCGCATCGGGAAGCTGTGGAACAGCGGCCACAACGTGCGGTTGCAGAAGCCGCCGTAGAACTTCTCGCGCCAGACGCGCGAGAGATCGAAGCTGGCCCGCGGCGGTTCGGCGAGCGCGTCGATCGCGAGTGTCTCCTTGCCATCGCGTTCGTGGCCGCTCCAGCCGAGCCAGATCCCTTGCCGGCTGCGCAGGGCCGGCTCGAGCGCCGACACCAGTCCACCGACCTCGCGGCCGCGACCGGTCGCGACACTCGGCGTTCGATTCGAGATCGTCACGAACGTTCGCTCGCGCGCAGGCTGCAGCTCGACGACCGGTCCCACCGGTGGCGGGCCGAGATCGCTGGCGCCGGCTCGACAGCTCGTGAGCCACCGCACCAGCTCGAGGACGGCGTGCGGCCCCGCCAGTGATGCATGGGCGAGCGTGCGCCGGCGATGGTCACCGACCGAGGCCCCGACGTCGCCGTCGACGAGCTCGGCAAACATGTCCTCGTCGCTGACATCCGCGCCGATCGCGATGATGCGCGCTGGTGGTAGATGTTCGCGCACGCGGCGGACCGCGATCCCGCGCGTGATGTTGCGCCTGCGCACTTCGAGGCTCTCGAGACCGGCGACGCGCTCGAAGTCCTGGTGTGTCTCGAGCCACTCGTCACAGGCCAGCTCGGCAGCCGCCATGAGCGAGATGCGGTCGGCATGATCGACCCCGCGCCAGTGGATGCACACCGCGTGGGACTTGTGCTCGGTGCGAGCGGGCTGAACGCACGCAAGCTCGGCGAGCGTGGTCGCGAGGTCATCGAGCTCCGCAGACCGCTCCGCAGGCCCCGTCCACACGCCGCGAATGAGCTGCCAGGCGCCGTGCTCGGCGAACCACCACGCGCCGATCAGCCGATCCACGAGCGGTTCGATGGTGGCACGTGGTCGACCGGACACGATGACGACATGGATGCCACCGTCGATCGCTTGCTGGATCGCGGCGACCGTCGCGTCGTCGAGCGTTGCCTGCTCGGGCGTCGCGGCAAGCTCGACGAGGGCACCGTCGAGATCGAGCAGCAGCGAGAGGCCGTGGTAGCAGGCGAGCTCGCGCCAGCGCGCGGAATCGGGCAACGAGAACGCAAGGTTCGTATACATGGGCATTCCGGTTCGGAAGGCGGCCCGACCCCCCGCGATGCCTGCAGCCGACCTGGCTGCACCCTGAAGTATTCGTATGTGCTCAAACGATATGATTGTCACGATCGAATTACAAGTGACTTTGGCCGCGCACGTCCGTGAGACGCGCTACCTGTCTGAGATCACTACGAGCGAGCCGCGCGCTACGCCTTGAGCGCGGTGACGACCTTCTCGATCGCGTCCTTCGAGTCGCCGAACAGCATCTTCGTCACCGGCTTGTAGAACAGCGGGTTGTCGATACCCGCGTAGCCGGCGGCGCGGCTGCGCTTGTTGACGATCACCAGCTTGGACTTCCAGACCTGCAGCACCGGCATGCCGGCGATCGGCGACGTCGGATCGTCCTCGGCGGCGGGATTGACGATGTCGTTCGCGCCGATCACGATCACGATGTCGGTCGTCGGCAAGTCGCCGTTGATCTCGTCCATCTCGAGGACGATGTCGTACGGCACGTTGGCCTCGGCGAGCAGCACGTTCATGTGGCCAGGGAGCCGGCCAGCGACCGGGTGGATCGCGAACCGCACCTCGACGCCCTGCTTGCGCAGGATGTCGGTCATCTCGCGGACCGCGTGCTGGGCGCGCGCGACCGCCATGCCGTAGCCGGGGACGATGACGACGGACTTCGAGACCCGGAGCGCGTCGGCGAGCGTGACGGCGTCGATCTCCTGGACCTCGCCCGCGGGCTTCGCCGGTCCACCTGCGGACTTCGGAGGCGCCGCGCCGAAGCCGCCGAAGATCACGTTCCAGATCGAGCGGTTCATCGCGCGACACATGATGTACGAGAGGATCGCACCGCTCGATCCGACGAGCGCGCCGGTGATGATCAGCAGATCGTTGCCGAGCATGAAGCCGGCGGCCGAGGCGGTCCAACCGGAGTAGCTGTTGAGCATCGACACGACGACCGGCATGTCGGCGCCGCCGATCGCCGCGACCAGGTGCACGCCGAGCACGCACGCGACCGCGGTGCCGACGTGGAGCGCGGTCTGGTTGCCGTCGTTCGCGTAAACGACCGCGCAGACGAGCGAGGTGATCAGCATCGCGAGGTTCAGGAAGTGGCGCGCCGGCAGGAGCAGCGGCTTGCCGCTGACCGAGCCGCGGAGCTTGAGGAACGCGAGCACCGAGCCGGTCGTGGTGATCGCGCCGATCCACACGTCGATGAAGATCTCGATGCGATGGGTCAGCGATGGGAGCTCGCGCAAATCGAGCGAGTAACCGACGAGGACGGCGGCGAGCCCGACGAAGCTGTGCAGCAGCGCGACGAGCTCGGGCATCTGGGTCATGCCGACGCGCGATGCCATGACGGCGCCGATCACGGCACCGCCGCCGATCGCGGCGAACACGAGCGGGTGGAACTTCAGCGGGTAGCCGGCGTGGCTGACGAGCTCGGTGTTGGTCGCGAGCGTCGCGCCGATCGCGATCGCCATGCCGACGATACCGTAGAGGTTGCCGCGACGCGCGGTCTCCTGGCTCGACAGCCCGCGGAGGCTCATGATGAACAGGACCGCCGCGACGATGTACGCCGTGATGATCAGCGCCTGGGAGACGGGAAAGCTCATGGTTACTTCCTGAACATCGCGAGCATCCGGCGGGTCACCAGGAAGCCGCCGGCGATGTTGATGGTGGCGAAGAACGTCGCGATCACCGCGACCAGCACGCCGTTCGGCAAGCCGCCGGGTGTCAGCGCGCCGAGGAGGCCACCGACGACGATGATGCCGCTGATCGCGTTGGTCACCGACATCAGCGGGGTGTGCAGCGCCGGCGCCACGTTCCACACGACCTGGAAGCCGACGAACACCGCCATCACGAACACCGTCAGGTGCTGCAAGAGCTGCGCGGTCTCGACGCCGGCGCTGGCCTCGGCGCGGCCAAACCGCACGTAGAGAAAGCCGATCGCGGCGACCAGGCCGATCAGCGACATCACGATGCCGACCGCGCGGGACGGTGGACGCGGCGCCGGGCCATGGCTCGACTTGACCGCAGGCCGGTGCTCGGGGGGCTTGCTGACGACCGCGGCCGGCGGTGGTGGTGCTGCGGGCTTCGCAGCCTCGGGCTTCGCCGGCGCAGGCGGTGGCGGCCACCGGGTCTCGCCCTGCTCGAGCACGAGCGCCGGGCGGACCGCGTCGTTCGCGTGATCGACCTTGTGGCCTGCCGCGCCGCCCATCTCGTCGAGGAAGTGCAGCAGATTCGTGCCGTAGAGATCGCTCGCGACGTGCGCCATCCGGCTCGCGAGGTCGGTGTAGCCGACGATCGTGACGCCCTTGTGCTCGATGACCTCGCCCGGCTTGGTGAGCTCGCAGTTGCCGCCCTGCTCGGCCGCCATGTCGACGATCACCGAGCCCGGCTTCATCAGCTCGACCATGTCGGCGAACCACAGCTTCGGCGCGGGCCGCCCCGGGATCAGCGCGGTCGTGATGACGATGTCGACCTCGCGGGCCTGCGCGCGGAACAGGGCGTACTCGGCGTCGAGGAACTCCTTCGACATCTCCTTCGCGTAGCCGCCCTGCCCCTCACCCGACTCCTTGATCGAGACCGTGAGGAACTCGCCGCCCAAGGACTTCACTTGCTCCTCGACGGCGGGCCGCACGTCGAACGCGCGCACGATCGCGCCGAGGCCCTTCGCGGCCCCGAGGGCGGCGAGACCGGCGACGCCAGCGCCGATGATCAGCACCTTCGCGGGCGGCACCTTGCCGGCGGCGGTGAACTGGCCGGTGAAGAAGCTGCCGAACCGGTTCGCGGCCTCGATCACCGCGCGGTACCCGGAGATGTTCGCCATCGACGACAGCGCGTCCATCTTCTGGGCGCGGCTGATCCGCGGGACCTGATCCATCGCGAGGACGGTCAGCTTCTTCGCGGCGAGCTTGGCCAGCAGCTCGGCGCTCTGCGCGGGCTGGATGTACGAGACGAGCGTCGCGCCGTCTCGCATCTGATCGGCCTCGCACGAACCGTCGGGGTTCAGGATCGGAGCCCGGAGCTTGACGACGATGTCGCTGTCGGCCCAGGCCGCGCGCGGCTCGACGATCGTCGCGCCCGCGGTCTCGTAGTGCGAGTCTGGATAGCTCGCGAGCACGCCAGCGCCGCGCTCGACCTGCACGATCCAGCCCGCTTTGACCCACTTCGCGACGACTGCCGGCGATGCAGCGACCCGGCGTTCTCCCGGCCAGGTCTCCTTGACGATGCCTAACTTCATGCCGCGGCGAAGATTCCCAAATCGCGTGCACTTGCGGAAGGGCCCGGAACGGTTAAAGCCCCCAAAAGCCGTGCGAGACTCCGCGCATGGCGGATCATTCCGAGCAGATCGCGACGCTGCGTGACGAGCTGGCGACCCTGCGTGACGAGGTGGCGAGCCTTCATCGCGACCTCCGGCGCGCACGCGAGCACGTCGACCTGACGATGCGCGGTCAGCTGCGGTGTCGCGCGTGTGGCTGCCGCAAGATCGCGCACGCGATGAAGGTGCTCGATCGTGCCGATGGCAGCTTGCGCGAGGGCATGGCCCTCTACCAGCCGAGCTGGTGGAGCAGCAAGACGCGCGGCGAGCTCGAGGCGTACGCGTGCACGCGGTGCGGGCTCGTCGAGTGGTGGGTCGTCGACCCGAAGTCACTCCAGCCACACGACGAGTTTCTGCGGATCATCGATGGCGAGCTCGCGGGTCCCACGGATCCGTACCGGTGATCGCACCCTACGGCACGACCTACGAACGAGACGATGGGAACCGGCTCGTCCGCGTGATCGATCGCGCCGGGTACGTGTGGGCCACGCTGTCGTGGGACGGCGACCGCCTGGTGCGGCTCGAGGTGCCGGGGGCGATCGTCGACGGTGCGCGGATCGACGATCCGCTGCTCGGCGAGGCGCACCGCATCATCGGAGCTGGAGCGAAGCCAGCGAACGCTGGCGAGCGGGGCCCAGACGCCACCACGACGATGACCGCGCTCGACTGGGCGGCGCCTGCGCAGATCCCGACGGTGGCCGCGCCCGGTCGCCTCGTCGCCGGTGCCGGTGCCGCGATCCTCAACGTGATCGCGCTGCTCGCCCACGACGCCGGCATCCCCGCGCTGCGCTATGCCGGCCGCTACCCGACCTCCGCGCTGTTCCGCGCGCTCGCACGCTCGTTCCGCACCACCGCGACCGAGGATGACTTCACGGCCCATCTGGCCGAGCGACTTGGCGGCGCCGGCGATCCGATCCCGGTCGACTTCGTCCCCGCGCCGCTCGAGCGCCTCGGCAACCCGCACGGCTTCCTCGAGCTGCGGGTCGGCCTCGAGCGCGCTGTCATCGATCGCGTGAGCTACGAACCCGGCGGTTCGCCCGCGCGGCTGGTCGATCTGCGCGCCGAGCTGTGGTTTGGCGATCAGGTCTACGCGCGGGTCGCCGCGTTCGATGTCCACGGCGAGCTGCTCGACGGACCGTTGCCGATCCCGCGCTGCACGTCCGAGGTCGTCGGCCAGCAGTTCCCGCCGGCCCTCGCCGGCGCCCTCGCCGAGCTGGTCGCCCAGGCGGTCCCCGCGCCGATCGCGGCCGATGCGCGCCGCTGGCTCGCCACC
>JACCTC010000105.1 GCA_013812655.1 Deltaproteobacteria bacterium
TTGCCGCCGCGTGACGGTGCGGCGTCCGCAGGGCTCTGGCCCCACGGCAGCCCGCCCTTGCGGTGCTTCGGCCTCGGCTTCGCGGCTTCGGGCTTCTTGCGCAGCGCGGGCCGCTCGGGCTCGGTGCGCGGATCGGGGAGTGGCTTGCCGTGCGGATCGCTGGCGCGGCCCGATGGCGCGAGCGCGAAGGCGCCGCCCGAGAGCACGTGAACCGTGCCCTCCTCGACGAGGTCGAACAGGATCGAGCGGAGCTCGGCGTACTCGTGCTTGCGAACACCGAGCTCGTCAGCGAGTGCGGTGAGCTTGATGCCTGGTGTCACCAGGCGGGACAGGGTCTCGACGACAACCTGTCGATCGAACGTGGTCATGGATTCCTTCTTACTTACTTATCGAAATGCTTGGAGATGGCCAGCATCGCCGGCCACGTAGATCGTCCCGTCGCGTGCGATGGCGGGCGTCGTATCGACGTCCCCACCCATCGGCAGCAGCCACAGGAGCGTGCCGTCAGGAGCGACGGCGTAGAGATGTTCATCTTCGGCACCGAAGAGGATCGTGCCGTTGGTCGCGATACCCGGGGTCGCGGCGATCTTGTCGGCCGCCGCGAGCTTCCAGCGAACCCGGCCGTTCGGCGCGATCGCGTAGAGCCCGCCATCGAACGAGCCCACATAGATCGTGCCGTCCGCGCCGAGCGCCGGACCGCCGCGGATCGGCTGGCCGGTCAGCGTCTTCCACGCGACTACCCCGGCGGGCGTGATCGCGTAGAGCGCGTTATCGTCGCTGCCGACGTAGATCGTGCCGTCCCTGCCGATCGCTGGCGACGAATCGACATCGCCGCCGGTGCGGACTTCCCACTTCTTGGTGCCGTCCGGCGCGACCGCGTAGAGCGCGTCGTCCTGGCTGCCGGCGTACACCGTGCCGTCATCACCGATCGCCGGCGTCGACGCGACGTGCTCGGCGGTCGCGAGCTTCCAGCGCAGCGTCCCGTCGGGCCACACCGCGTGGATGCCGTCGCCACCGACGTAGATCGTGCCGTCCGCGCCGATCGTCGGCCCGCCATCGACATCGCAGCGCGAGGATTCGGGACCGAAGCCCTTCGGATCGCACATGCCGAGCCGCAGCTTCCACTTCAGCGTGCCGTCGCTCTTCACGGCGTAGAGGTGATCGTCGTCGGAGCCGAGATAGATCGTGCCGTCCTCGGCGACTGCCGGCGTGCTCCACGACCGATCGCCGGTCGCGAACTTCCACTTCGGCTTGCCGACGGCCTCGATCGCGTGGAGCGCGCCGTCGTGGGCGGCGACGTAGATCGTGCCGTCCGGGCCGATCGTCGGCGAACCCGCGACGACGGCGCCGACAGCGACCTTCCAGAGCTCCTTCGGCGGCCGCAGCGGCGCCGGCCCACCTCGGCGTCCGGTGTGGCGGGCATCGCCGCCGAACATCGCGAACGGCGGCGCGCCGGGGACCGGGGTCGACGACGTGAGGACCGGGTCGGCGCCGGCGGCGGCATCGAGCGTCAGCGCGACGCTCCGCGGCTCGACGCACACGCCACGCTCGCAGATCCGCGGATCACGGCAATCCGTGTCCTTGCTGCAGCCACCGGATCTCGCTTGCGTGCCACTGCACGCCAGGGTCGTGGTGGCTGAAACGGCGGCGCTCAGCGCCACCGCCCCGAACCAAACTCTCACTTGCCGAACCGTAGCAGAGGGTTTCGGAGGCGGCTACGCCTTCGGAAGATCATTCGAGAATCGTTCAGCAAGCTTCTCGAAGTAGCGCCGCGTCTCCTCGAGCACGACGGGATCCTGGTCGGGATACATGCGGATGCCGTGCGCTCCGAACGGGTCGGTCGTCACCGGGCCGACGGGGAGGCCACCGACGATCCCGGTCTGCTCGTGATAGAGCAACGCGAGTACCTCGGCGTGATTCTCGGGCACCAAGAACGTCCTGCGCCCGAGCTCCGGGCGCCCGTCCTTGAAACCATCGACCAGCTTGGCCATGTCGAACGGACCGAGTCTAACTGTATGCGCGCGTGCGGGGAAAGTGCCAAGCGCCCCGGACTACCGGTGAACCGCAGGATCTCGTGTGTCAAACTGCGCGCGCGTGCTCGAGCTGTGGTTCGACTTCTCATGCCCCTACGCGTACCTCGCGTCGCGGCGAGCGACGACGCTCGGCGTCCCCATCGACTGGCGGCCGATGCTCCTCGGCGGCGTGTTTCGCGGGATCGGCGCCGGCGACGGTCCGATGGCGACGCTGTCGCACGCCAAGGCGACCCACAACCTGAACGACATGCATCGCTGGGCCGAGGTGTTCGACGTGCCGTTCCGGATGCCCGCGGGACACCCGATGCGGACCGTGCGCGCCCTGCGGACGCTCCTCGGGCTTCCCCACTCCCGGTGGCCCGACGCGATCGGCGCCCTCTACGCGGCGTACTGGCAGCGTGGCGAGGACATCACGCGCGATGACGTGATCAGCCGGGCGCTGGGCGACGGCGGGATCGCGGCGCCCGAGATCGCGGATGCACTCGCGCGTGCGGACAGTGACGCGATCAAGGACGAGCTGCGGCGCCGGACCGACGAGGCGATCGGCCTCGGTATCTTCGGCGCGCCCGCGTGGGTGTTCCGTGATCACACGCCGTCGCTCCTCGTGTGGGGCCAGGACCGGATGCCGTGGCTCGAGGCGATCGTCGCCGGCTGGGAGCCCGACACCACCGCGCCGCGCGGCGGCCCGCGGCCCCTCGTCACGCCCGGACCCGCGGCAGCCGGCACCACGCTCGACGTCTACTTCGACATCGCGAGCCCGTTCGCGTACCTCGCGCTGACCCAGCTCCCCGCGCTGCTCGCTACCGGCGCGACGACCCGACTCTTGCCGATCCTCCTCGGCGGACTGTTTCGCGACATCGGCCAGGCCAACGTCCCGCTGTTCGCGATGCCACCGGCGAAGCTACGCTACGTCGGCCTCGAGATGACGCGGTGGGCGCGCTGGTGGGGCGTACCCTTCGAGCAGCCCCGCAAGTTCCCGCAGCGCACGGTGACCGCGCAGCGCCTCGCCCTGCTCGCCGTGCAGACCGACCTCGCGACGGGCGTGCGGCTCGCGACCGCGCTCGGCCGTGCGATGTGGGCCGAGCAGCGCGATCTCGAGGACGACCCCACGCTGCGCGCGATCCTCGAGGCCGAGGGCCTGCCCGCCGCGTGGGTCGACCGCACGCAGGAGCCGGCCATCAAGGCCGCGCTCGTCGCGAACACCACCGCCGCGCAGGCCGCCGGCGTGTTCGGTGTGCCGACGTTCGTCGTCAACGGCAAGCACCTGTTCTGGGGCCAGGACCGGCTCGACCTCGTCGCCCGTGCGCTCGAGGGCTGGGTGCCGGTGCACGGATGATCGTCAGCAGTTTCGTGGTCGCGTTCTCCGCGACGGTGCTGTGCGTGTGGTCGTGCACCGTCCTCGTGATGATGGAGCAGCAGCTCGGCAAGCCGCACCTCCGCGAGCACTTCCCGGTCGTCCACAAGAACCTCTCGCAGGTCCGGATCGCGTCGAAGTGCGTCGCCGCGGCGTGCTTCGTGATCGTGGGCGCCGCCGCGCTTGGCCGCGACGATTGGTTTGGCCGCTGGATGGTGATCGGCCTGGTATTCGGCGCGATCGGCGATGTCGCGCTGCTCGGCCGCAGCACCCGCGCGTTCCTCGCCGGGCTCGGCGCGTTCCTCGTCGGCCACGTCGCGTACGTGATCGGCATCGCGCAGCTCGTGCCGCCGGCGCGCTGGACCGAGGCCGGGCTGTTCGGCCTCCTGCCGATCGCGGTCGGGCTCGGCGCGCTCGCGTATCTGTGGCCGCGGCTCGGCGCGCTCCGGCTGCCGGTCATTGTCTATGTCGGGGCGATCATCGCGATGGTGATCGCGGCGCTCGCGGCACGCCACGCCCTGCCGGCACCACGCGGCTTGCTCCTCGCAATCGGAGCTGCCCTGTTCTTCGTGTCGGATCTCGCGGTCGCACGCGATCGGTTCGTCGCGCGCGACGTCACGAACAAGCTGTGGGGACTACCCGCTTACTTCGCCGGTCAGCTGCTGATCGCCTGGGCGATCCGCTGATCACCTGCCGGCGATTCGCTGATCGGCGCTACTTCTTCTTCGAGGTGCCGCGCTTGGTGCGCCGCGCCTTGTTGCGACCGAGGCCGCGCTTGTGTGCGGCCTTCTTCTTCGCCTTCATCTTGCGGCCCTTAAGCGAGCGCACCTGCTTGTACTTCGGGCGGGACGAGAGCTTGCGCTTGTTACGACGACCAGTAGCCATGGGCGTGTTATCCGCAAAGGCGTCCAGCGACGCAAGCGTGCCAGCCCTGTAACCGGCGACCCGGTCTGGCGTATACCCCGTGCGGTCGCATGGCCGAGGCAAAGGAACTGATGGCCCGGTACTGTGACGGCGAGGCGAGCGCGTTCCGCGAGCTCTACGCGCTCGTCGCCCCGCGCCTCCTCGGCTACCTCACCAAGATGGCGCGCCAGCGAGCCGTGGCCGAGGACCTCCTGCAGCTCACCTTCATGAAGGTCCATCGCGCCCGCGCCGCCTACGTCCGGGGTGCCGATCCCGTCCCGTGGATCTACTCGATCGCGCACCGGACGTTCATCGACGAGACCCGCCGGGTCAAGCGCGGAGTCGTCCGAATCAGTGACAGCGACGAGCTGCCCGAACAGCGCGCCGACCTCCATGGCGAGGCCGACCACAGCCGCGACGAGCCGCGCGCCGACCCCGAGCTGGTCAAGGCGACGCTCGACGCGCTCGCCGAGCTGCCCGACCAGCAACGCGAGGCGGTCGTGCTGACCAAGCTCGATGGCCGGAGCGTCGCCGAGGCCGCCGAGATCGCGGGCACCACGGTCGGTGCGATGAAGGTCCGCGCGCACCGCGGCTACGAGGCGCTGCGCCAGCTGCTCGGCCGACCACCCGCCCGCACCGCTGCAGCCGCGACCACGAAGGCCGCGCGAGGAGCGCCATGACCGAGCGTGATGGTCTCGCCGAGCTCGCCGCCGCACCGCCGCCGGCACCACCCCCGCTGTCCGCGGACCTCGAGGCGCAGCTCGGGACACTCTCGCCGGTCACGACCCGCCGCCCACTACGGCAGCTCGCGATCCTGGTCGTGGTCTCGCTGATCTACGGCGTGGGCCTGATCGCGTTGCTGACGTTCCGCGACGACATGCTCGAGCTGCCGCGATTCTGGCTCGCCATCGTCGCGATCGGCTGGCTGTTCGGCTTCCTCGTGCCCTGCTACTTCGCGCTGGTCCCGCGCGCCGGCGCGGTCACGCCACGCTGGCGGCTCGCCGGGATTGCCGTCGTGATCGCGTCGATCGGGTTTGTCACGCTCGGGCTCGCGATCCATCCGATGCGGCCGTCGAGCGTTAGCTATGGCTGGGAGCACTTCGGCCGCGGTCACACCTGCCTCGAGATCGGGCTCGCGACCGCGCTCGTGCCCGTCGTGATCGGCGCGATCTTCCTCCGCGGCGCGCTCCCGATCGGCTCCCGCTGGGTGGCGGCGGCGCTCGGTGCCGGCGGCGGCTGCCTCGGCGGCCTCGTGCTCCACCTTCATTGCCACGTCGCCGATGGTCCTCACGTCGGGCTCATCCACGGCGGCGTCGTCGTGATCTCGGCGTTGCTCTCGGCTGCGATCGTTCCGCGCGCGACCGACGTGCGCTAGAACGCCGGCATGCGCACCATCTCGCTCGCGGCCGTCGCCTTCGTCGGCTGGCTCGTGGCCTGCTCCTCGTCGTCGCGCCAGCCCGCGGAGACCGCGCCCGCGCCAGTCGCGACCCATACGGCGGCCTCGACCGGCCCGCTCACCGAGGCGCAGTTCAAGGCCCTGCACGAGCTGCCGACCGCGGGACCGGCAACCCGGCGTGGCGAGACGATCACGCTCCCCGGAGGTGGCGACCTCCCCGGCGGCGGCAAGGCGTACCTGTCGCTGCCCGCCGGCGACGGTCCGCACCCCGGCATCATCGTGATCCACGAGTGGTGGGGGAAGAACCCGAACATCGAGCACTGGAGCGATCGCCTCGCCTCGGCTGGCTGGGCTGCGCTCGCGGTCGACCTCTACGGCACCGTCGCGACCACGCGCGAGGAGGCGATGGCTGCGATGAAGGCCGTCGATCCCGCGAAGGCGAAGGCGACGATTGCCGCGGGCCTCGCGTACCTGACGAACGACGCGCGCATCCAGGCGCCGGTGCAGGCCGTGATCGGCTGGTGTTTCGGCGGCGCGTGGTCGTTGCAGACCGCGATCGCGGAGCCCACGCTCGACGGCGCGATCATCTACTACGGCCACCTCGAGACCGATCCGGCGAAGCTCGCCCCGATCAAGGCGCGCGTGCTCGGCATCTTCGGCAACCGCGATACCGGCATCCCGCCCGCGGAGGTCGCCAAGTTCGAGGCCGCGCTGAAGCAGGCCGGCGTGAATGCCGCGATCCACCGCTATGATGCGGATCACGCCTTCGCGAACCCGTCGAATCCGAAGTACGACGAGGTCAACTCCGCCGATGCCTGGGACAAGGTCCTGCGCTTCCTCGACGAGCTCCACAAGCGCTAAGCTCGCCGCGTGATCGGTCTGGTGCTGTCGTGCGAGCACGCGTCGTGGACGCTGCCGCCAGACGTCGACCTCGGCGTCTCGCTCGACGTGCTGCAGTCACAGGCGAGCTGGGATCACGGCGCGTACGAGATCGCGGCGCAGCTCTCGGAGGCCACCGGCATCCCGGTCCACGCCGGCGCGTTCTCGCGGATGTTCGTCGACCTCAACCGGGCCGCCGATCACCCGAACGTGATCCCGACGACGAGCTACGGCGCGTCCGTCCCGGGCAACGCCGGCCTCACCGCCGGCGACCGCGCCGCGCGTATCGCCACCTTCCACCAGCCGTTCTGGGACGCCGTCCGCCAGGACTGCGTCGCTCGCCTCCGCGATCGCGGCAGCGTCTTCCACTTCTCGTCGCACACCTTCGACCCCGCCCTCGATCCCGCCAACCGCACTTACGATGTCGGCGTCCTCTACGATCCCGCGCACGCCTTCGAGGCCGACCTCGCCGAGCGCCTGCTGTTCCAGCTCCGTGCCGCCGGCCTCGACGTCCGCGCGAACCAGCCCTACACCGGTGTCGGCTTCGCGATCTGCACGAGCCTGCGCGTCGAGCTCGGCGCGCGCTACGCCGGCATCCAGCTCGAGACCTCGCACCGGGTCACCCGCAGCACCGGCGGCTGCACGCGCGTCGCCGGCGCCATCGTTCCGTTCCTCGAGGCGCTGGACGGCTAGCAGGGGCCGACACACTTCATGTCTGAAGCAACTGATGAATCCTCGACCGAACAAGAACGCCCAGGGCTGCCCACTTGGCGCATCCCCTCGAGCTCGGGGGACTCCGCGATGGAGCTCACACGGGTCGCCCAGGTCGACGACTCTCCAGACCAGTGGGTCTGGGCAGTAACTCTGACCACGACGTGGTCGGACCGAGCGCACCCATCTGACAGCAGTCGTGGGGACGTCGAAGAACACGTCGTTCACCTCCGGCAGCTGGTCGTGCACGACACCGCACTGAAGACCATGCGCGATGCACTACGGCGATGGCTGTTCGATCAATCACCACTCGTGGTCGAACTGACGTCCGAACGCGGAGCGGCATTGACGATCACTATCGGGCCACGCACAGACGTGATCAGCAGCGTGCGCAAGCCAGCAATGATCGTCGAGTATCGAGGAATCGCCCTCGAGTTCAAGACGTCTACCGTGATCGACGAGACCTGCGTCAGGATCGCGGTCGAGGGGCTGGAAGCCGTGCTCACCGGCCCGAACTAGCTCGAACTCACAGGACCGGTTCTCGACGAGGAAGCAGCGTGCGGAAGCGATCGACCGCCGGCTTCTGCGCGATCAGCTCGAACGCAGCGCGACCCACGCACCTCGACGTAGATCCCAAGGCACGGGAAGAGTCCGTGAAGGGGCGAGGCGACAACACGGGCGCGCGGCAGATGGGCGACCGGCGTGCCTCCCGATGTAGATCGCGAGCGCTCGCAGAGGCTCCGGAGGGCGAGGCCCAAAGCCCCGGTCGCGGCGCGGAGCTGGATGACCGGCGTACCTCTCGAGGTCGCAGAGCTCCGAGGAGCGCCACGAGGACATGGCGAACGCTCACTGTGTCGAGCGTGCCGAAGAGGTGGGAGCGGCCGATGACGCGGTTGTTCCGAAACGACATGACCCAGCTAGCGTGCGTGCTCACCCCAGCGGTTTGGGACAGCGGCGCAGGGCCTCGCGGATCAGATGCTCGACCGCGACCGCCGGTGTCGGGTAGCCGCGGGAGGTCACCCTCCCGCAGCCCCCACCAGATCCGGACTAGGAGATTTCCACCATCCGGCTCTTCCGCGCAGACGTCTTACGAAGCCGACATCCGCAAGAGCGGCTTCA
>JACCTC010000147.1 GCA_013812655.1 Deltaproteobacteria bacterium
GTTCGCGATCGCGCGGATGCAGCGCGGCGCGGTGCAGCCGGCAGCCACAGGGAGCGGATCGGCATCGGGCGCCGCGATCCGCGCGCCAGTCGGTCCGACGGCCCCCGGTGATCCGGTGCGCGGCGTGCGGATCGGCGGCACGGTCGTCGATGGCGCGGGCGAACCGGTCGCGAATGCCGAGGTCAGCGCGGAGCTCGAGCGCGGCGCACCTGATCGCGCGCTCGCCGGTGCACCCGCGGCGGGCGGATCAGGATCTGCCGCGATTGTCGCCGGCAGTGGCAGCGCGAGCGCCGACGTCATCCACCTCGGAGCTGTGACCGCCGCCGACGGCAGGTTCGCGGTCGACGTGCCGGCGCCCGGCCGCTACCGGCTGCGCGTGACTGGCCCCGGCCTGTTGCCCGCCGAGGTGCGCTACGTGCCAGTGCCGTCCGACGAGGTGCGGATCGTGATCGCGCGCCAGGTCCGGATCGACGGGACGGTCGTCGATGGGGCCACGCGAGTGCCGAACGCCTACGTCGGGCTGCGCGGCGACGCGATCGGCGGAACACTCGAGACGCGTACTGACTCGACCGGCGCGTTTCACTTCGCGGATCTTCCCGAGGGGCGCTACCAGCTCTTCGCCTGGCAGAACGCGCTCGCGGCACGCGCGGTGCGCGTCAACCGGCTCGGCAGCGGACCGTTCGCGGCAGCCGAGCTGAGGCTCGAGGAGGCTACGATCGTCGTCGGCCGCGTCGTCGATCGCGACGGTGGCGCCGGCGTGGTCGCAGCCGTCGAGCTGCGGCCGATCGGCGACGACCAGGCACCGCGCTACGCCCGCAGCGGAGATGACGGCGTGTTCCGCCTCGAGGGCATCCCGCATGGCGAGTGGGTCGCCGACGCGTTCGCACCCGGCTACACGAGTCCCGGTGGGATCCAGATCGAGGCGGGCCGCGGCATCCCCGAGCTCGCGCTGATCCGCGGTGGCACGATCGAGGGGCGCATCGTCGACGGCGACAGCAACCCGATCGCGGGCGCCTCGGTGCGGGCGCTCGGCACGAGCCAGCCAAACGCGTCGTCCGCGCCCGAGTACTCGGAGGCGGTCGATCGGGATCGGTTGCGGCGGTTCAGCGGCGTGATGACAGCACCGGCGCCGGTCGCCGGCGCGCTCACTGCCGATCCACAGTTCATTCCGCGCGGCGAGCTCGGCGTCACGGTCGGCCCGATCCCACCGATCCCACCGCCGGGCACGACGGTCGCGCGGACCGCGTCGATCGATCCGTCGGTCGGCAGCTTCGTCGGCGAGCCGCAACCGCTCGCGATCGATCCGTCGCGCGCGCCGGTGTGGACGACCGGGCCGGACGGGCGCTACCGGATCCGCGGGTTGCCGAAGGGCAAGGTCGTCGTGCTCGCGACCGCGCCGGGCTTCGCCGAAGGGCGCTCGCGGGCGGTCGCGATCGAGCTCGGCGCGACGCTCGCGAACGTCGACATCATGCTGTCGCCGGGCACGATGATCGTCGGCAAGGTCACCGATCAGCATGGCGTCCCGGTCGTCGGTGCGCAGCTGACCGCGAAGCCCGACGTCGGCGCGGCGCTCGAGGGCTTCACCGACGGCCACGGGAGCTATCGGCTCGGTCCGCTCGACGGCACCGTCCGGCTCGCGGCCACCGCGTTCGGGCACGGCGATGCGCGGCGCACGCTCGAGCTCGCGATCGCGCTCGGCGCGACACCTGCCGAGCGCCGCGAGGACCTCGTGCTCGTCGTCGCCGATGCGATCCTCGCGGGCACGCTCGACGACGCGACCGGCGCGACCGTCGGTGGCGCGACGATCGAAATAGTCGGTGGTGTCGGCGACGGCCGACGCGCGGTCGCCGCCGACGACGGCACGTTCGCGATCGACATGCTCCCCGACGGGCCGCTACGCGTCCGGATCACGCATCCCGCGTACCCACCTGTCGAGCTCGCGACCGCCGCCTCGACCGCCGGAAAAATCCGCGTGCGGCTGCGGCTGCCGCTCGGCGGCGCCGTCGAGGGAGCGCTGCTCGACGGCGGCAGCGGCGCACCGCTTGCCGGCATCGCGATCACCGCGACCAGCCCCGCGAGGGCGAGCGCCGAGACCGTGACCGACAAGCTCGGGCAGTGGACGCTCGGGCCGCTCGTCCCCGGGCGCTGGAAGCTCGCGGTCAAGGAACCCGGCTACCTGCCGCTGGTGCGCGAGGTCGACGTCGCGGTCTCGCACGCGCCTGGCGTGACATCCGTCCGCGACATCCGCCTCGACCTCGCCCGCGGCGGTCTCGTCGGCGGCATCGTTCGCGATGCGCGCGGCCGCCGGGTCGCGGGCGCCAGGATCACGGTGCAGCTCGCCGATGGCAACGGACCGCTCGCCGAGGCCACCTCGGACTCCGAGGGGGAGTTCCGTGTTCGCGACTGTCCGACCGGCGAGGTCGCGATCACCGCGACGCGCGACGACGCCCGTGGCGCGACCCACGCGACGATCCGGCCCGGCGACGAGGTCCTCGGCCTCGCGATCGAGGTTCGCTAACCGCGGTTACGGCTGCGCATCCGGCCGATGTCGATGATCATCGTCGGTGCCGAGTGCAGATCTTCATCGTAGATCGGACGCGTTGGCCCGCGCGGCTGCGGCACCGGCGGCGGCTGCGTGCGACCGCGTGTGCGGGGCGGGGGCACCGACGGGGGCGCCTGCCGCTTGCGGCCACCTTCGAGGATCACCGTGCTCTGCGCGTGGATGTCCTCCTCGCGCTCGACCTTCGGCATCGTCGTGAAGTTCGACGCGCTCGAGAAGTCGCTCTGCGGCAGCGCGATGCTGACCGACGTCGGCTTCGGGTGGAACGGCACCTCGGGCGGCTCGAAGTTGTCGTCCGCGCCCATCAAGTTCTCGCCGATGTCGTCGCTCGGCTCGTCGGTGAGCACGTACTCCTCGAGCATGCGGAGCTCGCGCTCGATCTCCTGCGCGAAGCTCTTGCGGATGAACCGCCCGAGGTGGCTTCGCGAGTAGTTCGGCATGAACTTGCGGAGGAACGCACGGAGGTCGCGCTCGGCCTCGGCGGCGGTCTGGTAACGATTCGCGCGGCTGCGCGTCAGGCAGCGATCGGCGATCGCCTCGAGCTCGGGCGGGATGCCGGGCGTCAGCTCGCTGACCGGCCGGTACTTCGCGTCGCGAACCTTGATCAGCAGGTCCATCTCGTTCGTCGCGGTGAACGGCGGGATCCGCGTCAGCATCTCGTAGAGACACGAGCCGAGCGAGAACACGTCGCTGCGGTGATCTAGCTTGCGGCCGAGGGCCTGCTCGGGGCTCATGTACTTGACCTTGCCCTTGATGACGCCGGTCTTCGTCGTCACCCGCGAGAGCGTTGCCTTCGCGATCCCGAAGTCGCAGAGCTTCACCTCGCCGGAGTAGCTGCAGATGATGTTCGACGGCGAGACGTCGCGATGGATGATGCGCAGCGGCCGGTTGCGGCTATCGACCGCGGAGTGCGCCGCGTGCAGCGCCGCGCCGACCTCGGCGCCGATATACGCCGCGTGCTCCGCGGGGATCGGCTTCTTCTTGGTGCGGCAGCGCTCGAGCACCGTGCGCATGTCCTTGCCGTCGACGTGCTCCATCGCGATGAAGTACTCGCCGTGCGCGCGCGCGAACTCGTAGACTCGCGCGATGTTCGCGTGGCGCAGCACGCTCGCGATCTTCGCCTCGTCGACCAGCATCTGGATGAAGTCGTCATCCTCGGCGAGGTGCGCGAGCACGCGCTTGACGGCAACGAGGTGCGGCTGACCGGTCGCGTCGAACGTCTTCGCGCGATAGATCTCGGCCATCCCACCGAACGCGATCCGGTCGAGGAGGTGGTAACGCCCGAGCTGCTGAGCCCTTCTCACCGCTCGCTCAGGGTAGCCCGCCAGGTTCGCGTCGCATAAGGGGTACATGTCGTACCCGCGTGCGATCTCGCGAAGATCCGCTAGTATCGAGCCATGTCTCGAGTCCTGGTTGTCCTCGGTGCACCTCTTCGCGTCGGCCTGGTCGCAGGTCTTGTCTCGATCGCCATCGGCGCCGGCTGCTCGAAGTCAGCGGGTACCAAGGAGAAACCGGACGAGGCGATCGGTGTTGGGGACAAGATCGCGGTGCCCAAGGGTGGCGCCGAGGGCGGCGAGGTGGCAACCGGCGCACCCCGCGAGGTCGTCAAGGTCGACGAGACCCGGTTCCGGCTGTCCGCCGAGGAGGGCCAGCTCGCGATCGAGAACCCCGCCGGCGTGAAGGCGGGGAGCGAGTCGGTCGTCAGGATCGTCGTGACCCCGGGCAGCGAGTACAAGGTCAACACCGAGTTCCCGACGAAGCTGACGCTCGAGACCCCACAGGGCGTCACGATCGCGAAGGCCGAGCAGAAGGCCGGCGGCCACGACAAGGCAAAGGGCGACGCCGACAAGTTCGAGGAGAGCGGGCTCGCATTCCTCGTCAAGGTCACGCCCTCGCAAAGCGGCAGCTACACGATCAACGGCAGCTTCAAGTTCGCCGTCTGTGACAAGGCCGGCAGCACCTGCCTCGCGAAGAAGGAGCCGATCGCGATCCAGGTCGCGGCGCAGTAGCGCCCGCGCGGCCGCGGCCTGGTGCTACGTTCAACAGCGATGGCCCCGGACTCCACGCCCTCGCTGGTGAAGGATCTGCTCGTCGGTCTCGGCCAGTCCGTGCGAGACGACTTCACGCGCAACCGCCGCGTGATGTCGTTCGCCGAGTACCTCGACCTCGTGGTCGCGGAACCGCGCCGCCAGCTGCGATCGTCGACCCAGTACATCGTCGATTGCTTCGATCACTACGGCAGCTCGAGCGTGAAGTATCCGTGGGGCGAGGTCCGGCGGTTTCACCTGTTCGACACGCCGTGGGCGAACGGCGAGGACCGGCTGTTCGGCCAGGAGCACGTCCAGAACTCGGTCTACCGCGTGCTGCGCAGCTTCGTGCAGGATGGTCGGCCGAACAAGCTGATCCTGCTGCACGGTCCGAACGGCTCCGCGAAGTCGACGTTCATCCGCTGCCTCGGCCGCGCGCTCGAGCACTTCTCGACGCTCGAGGAGGGCGCGCTCTACCGGTTCTCGTGGATCTTCCCCGCGTCGAAGCACACCAAGGGCGGCATCGGGTTTGGCGGCGAGAAGGGCGTACCGGCGCCGCTCGAGAACGCCGACTCGTTCGCGTACCTCCCCGATGACTCGATCGATGCGCGGCTGCCCGACGAGCTGCGCGATCACCCGCTGCTGCTCGTGCCGAGCGTCGAGCGCCAGAAGCTGATCGACACCGTGCTGTCGACGTCGCCGGGCGCGTCCTTCAACGTCAGCGACTACCTGCGCCAGGGCTCGCTGTCGCCGAAGAACCGAGGGATCTTTGACGCGCTGCTCGCGAGCTACCAGGGCGACTACATCCAGGTGCTGCGCCACGTCCGCATCGAGCGGTTCGAGGTCTCCCACCGCTACCGCACCGCGTGGGTCACCGTCGAGCCGCAGCTGTCGGTGGACGCGACCGAGCGCCAGGTCACCGCGGATCGCACGCTGTCGGCGCTGCCACCGTCGCTGCAATCGGTGTCGTTGTTCGAGTACGGCGGCGAGGTCGTCGGTGCGAACCGCGGCATCATCGAGTACGACGACCTGCTCAAGCGCCCGCTCGAGCACTACAAGTATCTGCTGACGACCGTCGAGCGCGCCGCGCTGTCGCTGCAGAGCTCCACCTTGTTCCTCGACCTCGCGTTCATCGGCAGCTGCAACGACATCCACCTCGCCGCGTTCCGCGAGATCCCCGACTTCCAGAGCTTCAAGGGCCGCATCGAGCTCGTGCGCGTGCCGTTCATCCTCGACGTCCGCCACGAGGAGGCGCTCTACCAGGAGCGGCTGCGCGAGGCTGCGGGCACGCGCCACATCGCGCCGCACACCGCGTACGTCGCGGCGCTGTGGGCCGTGCTGTCGCGGATGCGCAAGCCGCAGGTCGAGAGGTTCCCGTCGACGCTTGCCGAGGTGATGGGCAAGCTGTCGCCGCTCGACAAGGTGGAGCTGTACTCGACCGGCCAGGTCCCGCACGACCTCACGCCTGATCGCGCGCGCGAGCTCGCGTCGCACATCAAGGAGCTCTGGCACGAGAGCGACACCTATCCGATCTACGAGGGCAGGGTGGGCGCGTCGCCGCGCGAGATGCAGACCGTGCTGCTCGCGGCGGCGGGCTCGACGCGTTACGAGTACATCTCTCCGCTGATCGTCCTCGACGAGATCGTCGAGCTCACGAAGCAGGCGAGCCTCTACGAGTTCCTGCGCCAGGACGTTCAGCCCGGCGGCTACCACGATCACAAGAAGCTCGCCGACGTCGCCCGCGGCCGGCTGTTCGATCGGATCGACGACGAGGTACGTGCAGCGGTCGGGCTCGTCGAGGAATCCGAGTACCAGCGCGTGTTCGAACGCTACTTCAACCACGTGATGCATGCGCTGAAGAAGGAGAAGGTCCGCAACCCGCAGACCGGTCGGATGGAAGATCCCGACGAGGCGATGATGAACGAGGTCGAACGCACCCTCGACGTCACCGGTCGCGCCGTGGAGTTCCGGCAAAGCCTGATCGCCAAGATCGGCGCGTGGTCGCTCGATCACCGCGGCCAGAAGCCGGTGCTTCACGAGATCTTCGCGAACCTGATGTCCAAGCTGCGCGACGCGTACTTCGAGAAGCACCGTAAGACGATCTCGAAGGGGATCACGGACCTCGTCATGCTGCTCTCGGGGAACGAGGGCAGCCTCGCCGCCGAGCCGCGCAGCCGCGCCGAGAGCGCGCTCGTGATGCTGACGACCAAGTATGGGTACTCGCGGGAGTCCGCCCGGGATCTCGTCGGGGCGCTCGCGTCGATGCGCTACCGCAGCTGACCCCCCCGCTGTCGACGCTCCCGGGTGCGTAGGCAGGGGTCGCACCCGTGGGCCGGACCTCAACGCCGGCTCCGCGAACTTGATGCGATCTGCCTCGCTGCGTATCCTCGGATCGATCATGCAGCGGGGGACTCCGTTCGGCTGGCTGGCCGTGCTCTGCACGCTGGCGATCGGGATGGGTGTTGCTCGCGCCGAGCCCAAGATGCTCAAGGGTCCGTACCTCCAGGATCTCGCGCCCACCTCGATCACCGTGATGTGGCAGCTCGAGTCCGCGGCGGAAGCGCGGCTGGTCGTGACCGGACCGGGTGGCGAGCGCGTCTACCAGGTCGAGGCTGCGCGGCTGAGCGAGGCCGCGGTCACCGGCCTCACGCCGTCGAGCCGCTATCGCTACCGCGTCGAGATCGCCGGGCACGCGTGGGACGGCGAGTTCGCGACCGCGCCGCCGATCGGCAAGGACGTCCCGTTCTCGTTCGCGGTGCTGGGCGATACCCGCGACGGCATCGAGCCGCACCGCCGCGTGACCCAGCGAATCGCGCAGGACGTCCCCGACTTCATCCTCGGCACCGGCGACATGGTCGACGACGGCTCGCGCCAGGACCAGTGGCAGGAGTTCTTCGACATCGAGAACCCGCTGCTCCGCAACAACGTCTACTTCCCGGCGGTCGGCAACCACGATCGCCAGGGCCGCGGCCGGACGGCCGATACCTACCGCGCGTACTTCTCGGTGCCCGAGAACGGCAACGACACCGAGCGCTACTACGCGTTCACCTACGCGACCTCGCGCATCCTCGTGCTCGACTCCAACGTCTACAGCTTCGCGCTGACCGATCAGACCGCGTGGATCGAGCGCGAGCTGATCGCCGCCCGCCAGGATCCCGACATCCGCCACATCTTCGTCGTCATGCATCACCCGCCGTTCTCGATCTCGCTGCACGGTGGCAATCGCGAGCTGCGCGACCGCTGGGCGCCGCTGTTCACGCTCTACCAGGTCAGCGCCGTGTTCTCCGGTCACGACCACGTCTACACGCGCGCCGAGCGCGATGGCGTCCGCTACTTCGTCTCGGGCGGTGGAGGCGCGCCGCTCTATCCCAAGCGCCCGCGCGACCCCGTCGACATCGCCGCCGTGAAGAAGTTCGAGCGCGTGTTCCACTACCTGCGGGTCAACGTGACCGGGCCGACGATCGAGATCAGCGGCATCCGCGCGGACGGCACGACGATCGAGACCACGACGTGGAGCGAGGGGCCGCAGATGGAGCCCGAGACTCCGCCGGAGCTCGCCGCCGCAGGCGCGACGACCACGATGTCTGCCGCGCCGCCGCGTCCCGGTCAGGTCGCGAAGCGCGATAGCTCGACGATGTGGATCGCGTTCGGTGGTGTCGGCCTGCTGCTCGCAGCCGCGGTCGTCGTGCTCACGCTCAAGCGGTGACGTATGCTGCGGCCGTGGCAACGGCCGGCATCGTGATCATCGGCGACGAGATCCTCAGCGGGAAGTTCGCCGACGAGAACGCACAGTTTCTGATCGGCGAGCTGCGCGCGCTCGGCGTCGAGCTGCGCCGGATCGTGATGATCCCCGACGCGGTCGACGACATCGCCGCGACCGTCACCGACTTCGCGCGCCGCTTCGATCACGTGTTCACGTCGGGCGGTGTGGGCCCGACCCACGACGACGTCACGATGGAAGGCATCGCGCGCGGCTTCGGGACCCGCGTCGTCCGCCAGCCCGAGCTCGAGGGCCGGGTCCGCGCGTACTGGGGCGCGAAGCTGGCGGAGCCCAACCTGCGGCTCGCCGATGTTCCCGAGGGCTGCGAGCTCGTCTACGGGAAGGACCAGATCTGGCCTGTCGTCGCGTACCAGAACGTCTACATCCTGCCCGGCGTGCCGGCGCTGTTCCGCCGCAAGTTCGTCGATATCCGCGACCGGTTTCGCGCCGAGCCGGTGACCGTCGCGCGCGTCTACATCGATGCCGACGAGGGCCAGATCGCCGATGACCTCGACGCCGTCGTCGCCGCGTTCCCCGGGGTCAAGATCGGGTCCTATCCGCGGTTCTCCGAGAGCGACTTCCGGGTGCTGATCACCCTCGAGGGACCGGCTGTCGAGGAGGTGGCGGGTGCGCAGCGGATGCTCGTCGAGCTCGTCGATAGGCGCGTCGGCGCGCACGTCGTCCGGCACGACGAGCCCGCGCTTGCCGGCAGCCAGCGCTAAGTCCGCAAGCGGGCGATCGCACGCGTGAGGTTCGCGCGGGCCGCGGCATCGAGCCCGGTGTGGAAGAAGTCGGTGAAGAAGATGCGAGGCCGGCCGAGCATGCCGGCGAGAAACGCGCCGCGACCTGCGCGGTAGGCATCATCGGGGACGTGGCCGTACTCGACGCGGATCGCCGCGTCGTAGGCGTCGAAGGCCGCGGCCGGTGCCCCGAGGATCGCGGTGTCGCTGTCGAGGAAGTGCGCGGCATCGTGATCGGCGCCGACCGCTGCCGGGTCGAGCTTGCCGTGGCGCGCGGTCAGCTCGACAAGCTCGGTCACCCGGGGCCCCGCGCCGACGAGGTCGACCGCGAGCGCCGCCGATCGTGCCTCGTTGTCGGTGCGGGTCGCGTCGTAGATCGCGTCGTGGAACACGATCGCGAGGTAGATGCTCGCCGGATCGCGCCAGCCGACCGCGTCCGCGACGACGTCGAACCAGCCGAGCACCTCGGCGATGTGCACGGCGGTGTGGTACGCGCGATGGGGCTCCGCATACAGCGTGGCGAGGCGCTGCTCCACGCTCGCGGGCAGCTGGCTCGGCGCATGGCGGCAGGCGAACACGAGACGAACGTAACCGGTACTATCCGCCAGGTGAGTGTCGAACCGGATCTTCGCATCCTGCAGGCCAACGAGCGCACGTTGCTCGCGTGGGTCCGCACCGGCCTCACGCTGATGGCCTTCGGCTTCGTGGTCGCGCGGCTCGCGGTGTGGCTGCGCCTCGAATACCCGGATCGCGGTGAGCCGGCGGTCTCGTCGTGGCTCGGGATCGTGGCGATCGCGACCGGCGTCGCGTGTCACGGTGTTGGCGCGGTTCGTTTCATGCGTGCGCGCCAGGCGATCATCGACGGTCGCTCCATGGTCCCGGGCGCGCTCTCGCCGGTGCTGCTTGCCGCCGCGGTCGCCGCGGTCGGCCTCGCCGCGATGGTCTACCTCGTGACGTCTTCCTGAGGGGCTGCCCGGCGACGTGGTAAGCGTACGCCATGCCCGTTCAGCCGCGAACGCCACCCGGCGTGCTCGAGCTCTTGCCGCCGCAACAGCTCGCGTTCCAGCGCATGCTCGACACGATCCGCCGCGGCTTCGAGCGCTTCGGGTTCCTGCCGGTCGAGACGCCGGTGTTCGAGCTCACGGACGTGCTGCTCACGAAGTCCGGCGGCGAGACCGAGAAGCAGGTGTACTTCGTGCAGTCGACCGGCGCGCTCAAGCAGGCGCAGGCTGCGCCGGCCGGAAGTGACAAGCCTCCGGAGCTCGCGCTGCGCTTCGATCTGACGGTGCCGCTCGCGCGCTACGTCGCGGAGCACGAGCACCAGCTGAACTTTCCATTCCGGCGCTACCAGATCCAGCGGGTCTATCGCGGCGAGCGCGCGCAGAAGGGCCGCTATCGCGAGTTCTATCAGTGCGACATCGACGTGATCGGCAAGGACACGCTGGCGCTCGCGTACGACGCCGAGGTCCCGGCGGTGATCGACGGCATCTTCGCCGAGCTCGGGTTCGGCAAGTTCACGATCCGCGTCAACAACCGCAAGCTGCTGCGCGGCTTGCTCGAGAGCCTTGGCATCGACGAGCCGCGCCATGCGGCGGTGCTGCACGAGGTCGATCGGCTCGGCAAGCAGGCGCGTCCCGAGATCGAGGCGCGGCTCGCCGGCGACGGCGTCGGGCTCGAGCCGGCGGTCGCGACCCGGCTCCTGGATTTGTTGTCCGCGCATGCCGGCGATTCGCGGGCGGCGCTCGCGGCGCTGCGCGAGGTCGCGAACCCGACCGAGGCGCTGACGGGCGGGCTCGCCGAGCTGCAGCGCGTCTACGAAGGCACGCTCGCGCTCGGCGTCCCCGAGAGTCGCTTCCAGATCGATCTGTCGATCGCGCGCGGGCTCGACTACTACACCGGCACGGTCTACGAGACGTTCCTCGACGATCACCCGCGGCTCGGCAGTATCTGCTCGGGCGGCCGCTACGAGAACCTCGCCGGGCACTACACGAAGTCGAAGCTCCCCGGCGTCGGCATCTCGATCGGCGCGACCCGGCTGTTCAGCCAGCTACTCGAGATGAAGGTGATCGACGAGACGACCGTCGCGATCTCCGATGTCCTCGTGCTGCAGGTCGAGCCGACGCTCGCCGCGACGTACGCCGAGCTCGCGACCGAGCTGCGCCGCGCAGGGCTCAACGTCGAGGTCTATGGCGGCGAGGACAAGCTCGCGAAGCAGTTCAAGTACGCCGATCGTGCGAAGGTGCCGCTCGCCGTGATCTGCGGATCGCGCGAGCGCGATGCCGGGATCGTGAAGGTCAAGGATCTCCGCAGCGCGACCGAGCACGACGTCCCGCGTGCCGGGCTCGTGACACGCGTGCGCGAGCTGCTTGCTCGACCCGCAACACCCGCCACCTAGGCCTCGTGCGATAGTCGCCGGATGGTGAATGGACCGCCGTGTGGTGTCTGCGGTACCGCGTTGCGCTGGATCGCGACGCACAACGCATGGGGCTGTGATCGATGTCAGCGCATGTTCCCGGTCAGCGCGGCCCCGCCGCCGCAACAGCACGCACCATTCGTACCGCCACAGCCACCACCGCAGCAGCACGCGCCATACCAGTCACCACCGCAGGAGCACGCGCCATACCAGCCACCACCGCCGCAGCACGCGCCATACCAGCCACCGCCGCAGCAGCACGCGCCGGGTAGCTACGGTCAGCCCCCGGCGCAGGGTCCGGGGAGCTACGGCCAGCCGCCGGCACAGCATGGCTACGGCCAGCCGCCGCAGGGGCACGCGCCACACGGTCAGCATCCAGGCGCGGCGAGCCACGGCGGACCGGTGACGCCTGCGATGGCGACGGCGCCTGGCACTGCACGGACCGCACCACAGTCGAAGAAGGGTCTCGTGATCGGGCTCGCGGTCGCCGGCCTCGCGGTTGCCGCCGGTGTGATCGCGTTCGTCGTGCTCAAGGGCGGCGGTAGCAGCGGCGCGGCGGGTGGCTCTCGCGAGTCGGTCATCAAGGCGACGCTCGCGGCGCTCGGGGACGGCGACACCGACAAGTTGCTCGCGCTCGCGGACGCCAAGGGCCTCTACGCCAAGGCGATCGATTGCACCGGCAAGACGCCCGCGGTCGGCACCGATACCGACGATGGCAAGGACCTCTCGCCCTCCGAGAAGGAGGAGCAGGATCCGAACTTCATCCACGAGAAGTACAAGAAGGAGTTCGGCGAGCTCGCGGGGCGCTCGAAGGGCGCGAAGATCGAGCTCGTCGAGATCGTGACCAAGGCGCCCGCGCCGCACGTCCCGAAGAAGGAAGGCGAGCCCGGGCCCTCGAACGCGACCGAGGACGACGACGGGCTGTTCGTGCTCGAGAAGGGGCAGCGCGCGATGAAGGGCTGTGTCGCGAAGGTCCCGATGCGGATGCAGCAGGTCAAGCTCAAGATCAAGGTCAAGGTCGCGTCAGGCGACCAGCCGGCTGCAGAGCAAGAGGTCCGGATGTCGATGATGGAGGTCGATGGTGGCTGGTACCTGATCACGCCGCCGCCGATCAGCACGGTCTTTGGCTACGCGGCGATCGCGGCGATGTTCACGTCGGCGCGCGAACAGGTCTGCGCGTGCAAGGACTCGGCGTGCGCGGACCGCCTCAAGACCGAGTTCAAGGCAAAGGCCAAGGCGGTCGGGCTCAAGCAGGAGCTCAAGAAGCTGGGCCAGGACGACCAGGACAAGCTCGACAAGGTCGAGGAAGAGATCAAGGCGTGCGAGAGGCGGCTCGACGAGGGCGGCCCGGCGATCGCGGCGAGCGGCGCGGCGGCCGGCGGCAATGACATCGGTGCGCGCGCGCTCGCGAAGCTCACGGTCTACAAGGACGAGCTCTGTGCCTGCCGCGACAAGGCGTGCATGGATCGGGTCTCCGAGGAGATGTCGGCGTGGGCGAAGGCGCAGCCCGACGACGGGATGACCGACGACGTCACCAGGCAGGCGACCGCGATCGGCGAGGAGATGGGCAAGTGCATGGTACGGATCACGTCGGGCGAGGCAGCCACGCCCGCTGACAAACCCGCCGAGAAGCCGCTCGCGACAGCCAGCGATGCCGACTTCCCGAAGTCCCCGACGATGCCCGCCTCCTGCGAGACCTATCGCCAGAGCATCGCGCGGCTCGCGTCGTGCTCGAACTATCCGGCGAGCGCGCGCCAGGCCCTGATCGACGCGTGGAAGCAGATGATCAACAGCTTCGGGGATTTCTCGACTCTGCCGCCCGACACGCAGAAGTCGATCGGCAAGACCTGCGAGCAGGCGACCGAGGCGATGGTCAAGGCGACCGCTTCCTTGAAGTGCTAACGGATTCGACGAGATCGGTGTAGCCGCGCGGTATCCCGAGTGTGGCCCGGGTGTGGTAAGACGTGCCCGCCATGGATCCCGGGGACCTGGTGTTACGCGGAGGCCGGGTCTTCGACCCTGCCGCGGCGCGTCCCGTTGATCAGATTGCCGATCTGCGCATCGTCAACGGCCGGATCGTCGAGATCGGGCGGGACCTCCTCGGCGGGCGGATCATCGACGTCAAGGGCCTTTGGGTCGTCCCCGGGCTGATCGACCTCCACGTCCACCTGCGCGAGCCAGGGCAGGAGTACAAGGAGGACATCGAGTCGGGCACGCGCGCGGCCGCGGCGGGCGGCTTCACCACGATCTGCTGCATGCCGAACACCCGCCCCGTCAACGACCAGCGCACGGTGACCGAGCTGATCGTGCGGCGAGCGCGCGAGGTCGGTGTCGTGCGGGTACGGCCGATCGGCGCGATCACCCAGAACCTCGAGGGCAAGAACCTCGCGGACATCGCGGACATGAAGGAAGCCGGCATCGTCGCGGTCTCCGACGACGGTCGACCGGTCATGAACGCCGGCCTGATGCGGCGCGCCTTCGAGTACGCGCGGACGTTCGACCTCCCGGTCGTCCAGCACGCCGAGGATCTCGATCTCAGCGAGGGCGGGGCGATGAACGAGGGTGCGGTCTCGACGCGGATTGGCCTGCGCGGCCAGCCGGCGTGTGCCGAGAGCGCGATGGTCGCGCGCGATCTCGAGATCGTCGAGTGGACCGGCGCGCGCTACCACGTCGCGCACGTGTCGACGGCGCGGACGGTCGCGCTGGTGCGTGATGCCAAGCGGCGCGGGCTGCCGGTGACCTGCGAGGTCACGCCGCACCACCTCGCGCTGACCGACGAGGCGTGCAGCCACTACGACACCCGCACCAAGGTGATGCCACCGCTGCGCACCGCCGCGGATCAGGAGGCGCTGCTCGAGGGGCTCGCGGACGGCACGATCGATTGCATCGCGACCGACCACGCGCCGCACTCGCCGGTCGAGAAGGAGGTCGAGTTCGAGTGCGCTGCACCCGGCATGCTCGGCCTCGAGACCGCGCTGCCGATCATTCTCGACTTCGTGCGCATGGGGACGCTCGACGACAAGCGCGCGATCGCCGCACTCACCGGTGCGCCGGCGCGCGCGTTCGGGCTGCCAGGTGGAACGCTCGCGATCGGCAGCGTCGCCGATATCTGTGTGATCGATCCGGAGCGCCCGTACACGATCAGCTCCGAGGGCATCGCGAGCAAGTCGAAGAACACGCCGTTCCTCGGCCAGACGCTCGGCGGGCGCGCCGTGCTGACGCTCCTCGAGGGTCGGCCGGTCTTCGATCTCGACGGAAGGTTCGGCCGATGACCGCGACGATCGCACGCTGGCCTGCCGCACTCGTCCTCGAGAACGGCTCGATCTTCCGCGGCGACGGCTTTGGCGCCCGCGTCGAGTCGATCGGCGAGGTCGTGTTCAACACGTCGATCACGGGCTACCAGGAGATCGTCTCGGACCCGTCGTACTGTGGACAGATCATCGTTTTCACCGCGACGCAGATCGGCAACGTCGGCGTCAATCCAGAGGATCTCGAGGCCCGCAAGGTCGCGTGTGCCGGGCTCGCGATCCGCGAGCTGTCGCCGCTGCCCGCAAGCTGGCGCTCGGCGGAGCCGCTGCCGGTGTGGCTCGAGGCGAGCACCGTGCCGGGCATCGACGGCATCGATACACGCGCGCTCACCCGCATGCTCCGCGATCAGGGTGCGATGCGCGGCGCGATCACGCCGAACGTCACCGAGCTCGAGGGCGTGCTCGCGCGCGTCCGCGCCGCGCCGAAGATGGATGGCCTCGATCTCGTGCCGCGCGTGACCTGCGCGAAGCGTCACGAGTGGAGCGAACCGTCGTGGCGCGCGCTCGACGATGGCCGCGCGATCGCGACGCCGCCGATCTCGCATCATGTCGTCGCCTACGACTTCGGCATGAAGGAGAACATCCTTCGGCAGCTGCGTGACATCGGCTGCCGGGTCACCGTGGTGCCGGCCACCACGCCCGCGCGCGAGGCGATGGCACTCGGCGCGGACGGGTACTTCTTGTCGAATGGCCCCGGCGATCCAGCGGCGGTCGACTACGGCGTGCTCGCGACCAGGGCCCTGATCGAGAGCGGCAAGCCGGTCTTCGGGATCTGCCTCGGCCATCAGATCCTCGGGCTCGCGCTCGGCGCCCGCACGCTGAAGCTGCCGTTCGGTCACCACGGCGGCAACCACCCCGTCCTCGACAAGACAACCGGCAAGGTCGAGATCACCTCGCAGAACCACGGCTTCATCGTCGACCCCGCGACGCTGCCGAGCGGTGTGGTGCAGACCCACGAGAACCTGTTCGATCAC
>JACCTC010000153.1 GCA_013812655.1 Deltaproteobacteria bacterium
GCGGGTGGCGAGCACGCAGGTCACGCGGGCGGCATGATCGGCGTGCACTCCAGGGCGACCGCGACCGACGTCGAGGGCGGCGCGAAGATCGCGTACATCGCGTTCCCCGACGGCATTGCCAACCTCCAGGGCGAGCTGCGCGTGCACGCGCAGCACCTGCTCGCCGGAACGTGCGTGATGGTCGCCGGGCCCGCTGCGCCACCCGCCGGTCACCAACACTGACCACGAACGCTTACCGCGAACACTGAAAAATGCGCGCCCTGCCCCTCCTGCTCGTCGCGGTCGCCGCCTGCATGCCGTCGCGAAGCGGCGTGTTCCGCCCCGTCGATCGCGAGGTCGAGCGCAGGCTCGGCGTCACCGCGACGTGGGGCGAGCCCGACGCGGCGACGACGTCGGCGATCACGGCGCTGCTCGCCAAGCCGCTCGATCGCGCGGCCGTCGTGCGGATCGCGATCGCTACGAACCGCCGGCTGCAGGCGCGCTACGACGAGCTGGGCATCGCGGCGAGCGCGATCGCGACCGCGACGGTGCTCGGTCCGACGCAGGTCGACGTCTCGTACAAGTACGCGCTCGCCGACGGCCACAGCAACGAGACCGAGATCGATGTCACCCAGGACATCCTCGAGCTGCTCCAGATCTCGCAGCGCCGCGGCGTCGCCAGCGCCGAGCTCGCGGCCGCCCGCGCGCGTGCCGTCGCAGCCACCGTCGAGCTGGTCGCGCGCGTCGAGGGTGCGTTCGTCGACGTGGTCGCTGCGCAGCAGGAGCTCGAGCTGCGGCAGACCGCGTTCGACGCCGCGAGCGCATCCGCCGATCTCACCGATCGCATGCACGCCGCCGGCAACGTCTCCGACCTCGTCGTCGCCCGCGAGCGCGATCGTCGCGAAAGCTCGCGGCTCGATCTCGGTCGCGCGCAGGTCGACGTCGAGCTGCGTCGCGAGCTCCTCAACGAGCTGATGGGGGTGACGGGCGATCGCACGAAGTGGTCGATCGTCGAGCGGCTGGGCGACCTCCCCGCCACCGCACCACCGCTCGACGATCTCGAGCGCACCGCGGTCGGCGCGAGCCTCGAGCTCGAGGCCGCGAAGCACGATGGCGAGGCGGCAGCGGCTCGCGTCGGCGTGGCGCGCCTGCGCGCGTGGTTGCCCGAGCTCGGCGTCGGCGTGTCGGCGTCGCGCGAGGGCGGTGAGTGGGCAGTCGGCCCGGCGGTCAGCTTCGGGTTGCCGATCTTCGATCAGCAGCAAGGTTCGCGCGCTCGCGCGCATGCCGAGCTGCGGCGCGCGCGCAACGAAGCCACCGCGACGGCGGTCGAGCTGCGCGCGCGAGCCCGCGCCTCTCGCCAGCGCGTGCTCGCGGCGTATGCCGAGGCGCGGCACCTGCTCACCGTCGTGCTGCCGCTTCGCCAGCGCATCCTCGACGAGACATTGAAGCAGTACAACGCGATGAACGCGTCCCCGTTCGAGCTGCTCGTCGCGCGCCGCGAGGTCGTCGACGGTGGCCGCCAGTACATCGACGCGCTCCGCCGCTACTGGCGCGCCGACGCCGATGCCCGCGCGCTCGCGCGTGGCGGCATGGTTGCAGGCGACGACGATCGCGCGCCCGCGTCGAGCAGCGGCGGAGGTGGTCCCGCCGGCGCGCAGGAACACTAGGAGTGACCATGATCGATCGCCGCACCATGCTGATGTCGAGCGTCGCCGCGAGCGCGGCCATTCTCGCGCGCGCCAAGCTCGCCGCCGCGCAGGTCCACCAGCATTCTCCCGCACCGGCGCCGGCGCCCGCACCGAAGGGACCGGGTCAGGGCAGCGCGCACAAGTTCGTCGCCCCGGTGGGACCCGGCAAGCTGACGAAAGGCCGCTCGGTCGCCGGCGAGTCGTACGCGCCGGTCGTGATGCCGAACGGCCGCACGCTGCCGTTCGAGAAGCGCGGCGGTGTGAAGGTCTTCCACATCATTGCCGAGCCGGTGAAGCACGAGATCGCGGCCGGCCTCGAGATCGAGGCGTGGGGCTACAATGGGATGACGCCCGGGCCGCTGATCGAGTGCGTCGAGGGCGACAAGCTGCGGCTCTACGTCACCAACAAGCTGCCCGAGGCGACGTCGGTGCACTGGCACGGCGTGCTGCTACCGAACGGCATGGACGGCGTCGCCGGACTCACGCAGAAGCCGATCCCCGTCGGCAAGACGTTCAAGTACGAGTTCACGATGCGGCACGCGGGGACGTTCATGTATCACCCGCACTTCGACGAGATGACGCAGATCGCGCTCGGCATGGTCGGGATGATCGTCGTCCACCCACGGCGCGCGCCGGCCCGTCGCGTCCGCGACTACTCGCTGATGGCGCACGAGTGGATGATCCCGATCGGATCCCGGCGCCCCGATCCGCTCGCGATGTCGGACTTCAACGTGCTGACGTTCAACAGCAAGGCGTTCCCGGGCACCGAGCCGCTCGTCGCCGAGCTCGGTGACCTCGTGCGGATCCGGCTCGGCAACCTCGGCCCGATGGATCATCACCCGATCCACCTTCACGGCCACACGTTCGAGGTCGTCGAGTCCGATGGCGGCCTCGTGCCACGGTCGGCGCGCCATCCCGACACCACCGTGCTCGTGCCGGTCGGCGCCGTTCGCGTGATCGAATTCGTCGCCGACGCCCCCGGCGACTGGGCATTCCACTGCCACATGACCCATCACGTGATGAACCAGATGGGCCACGCAACACCGAACATGATCGGCGCGGATACCCGCGGCGTCGACGCGCGCGTCGGCCGGGTCGTGCCGGGCTACATGACGATGGGCGCGACCGGCATGGGCGACATGCACCACATGGATCTGCCCGCGAACAGCATCTCGATGGTGGGCGGCAAGGGACCGTTCGGCATGATCGACATGGGCGGCATGTTCACGATCCTCAAAGTTCGCAAGCAGCTCGCCGGTGACAGCGACCCGGGATGGTATGAACACCCCGCCGGCACCGTCGCCGGCGAAGCCAGCGCCGACGAGCTCGCGCGCGACGGAATCAAAGCCTAGGAGTTTCGTGATGAAGACGATCTTGTTCTGCCTGCTCGCGTCCCTCGCCGCCTGTGGTGGCGACTCGAAGGCCCCGGCGAAGCCCGAGCCCGAGCCGGTCGCGACACCGGTCGAGCCCGCGCCGGTCACGCCCGTCGCCGAGCCGACGCCGACGAGCGAGCCGATCGCGAAGGAGGAGCCACCGCCGCCCGACCCGAAGATCGCGCTCGCGGCTGCCGAGACCGCGGCGTACGAGAACGCCAAGCCGGTCCTCGAGAAGTTCTGCAAGAGCTGTCACATGAAGGGCAACCGCAACGCGACCGCGAAGAAGCTCGCCGAGCTCGACATCACCGAGTACCCGTTCAAGGGCAAGCACGCCAACACGAAGGACATCCGCGAGGTCCTCGGGATCGGTGGCGGCAAGCCGACGATGCCGAAGGGCGCCGTCGGCTCCGTCAAGGGTGATGACCTCGCGCTGATCGCCGCCTGGGCCGACGCCTGGGACGCGAACCACAAGTAACCGCTACCAGGCGTAGGCGGCCGTCAGCGTGGCGGTCAGCGGCGCTCCGTCAGCATCCTCGATCGCGTCGACGCCGCCCCTCGACACGTCGTTCGCCAGGAACGAGACCCGCGTCGGCGTGGCGATCTCGGGCTCGGTCCAAGCGCGATCGGACGCGTTGGTGATCGCGAGGACGACCTCGACCGCGCCGAGCTGCTTGCCTGCGATCACGTCGACGAACACGTCGCGGTCTGCTGCCTCGGAGCTCGGCCGATCGGCGAATCCGCGCGCGCGAAGCGCGATAAAGCCCGCATCGCCGTGCACGGTGGCGCCCCCGGTGCCCATCCAGCGCGGCGCGAGCGCCAGGCCGTCGATCATGATCGTGCCGTCGAGCGGCGTCGGCGACCACGTGACGTTGGCGTCGAGCGCGAGCCACGACGCCGCGTCGAGCGAGCCCACGAGATCGAGGCCGAGCCGCCGCGCTGGAGGCGCGGACGTCGCGCCGGTCCACGCTTGCTCGGACGCGCGCTGCACGTACC
>JACCTC010000367.1 GCA_013812655.1 Deltaproteobacteria bacterium
ATCGAAGCGTTGTTGTGGCTGCGGTGGCGGGCGGGGCCCGCGCGAATCGAATCGCTGCGGTCCGCGGCCGCGGTTCGCGTCGTCGGGACGCGAGCGGCGATCGGGCCCACGCGTCGGGCGCGGCGGAGGCGGCGGAGGCGGCACGAACTGCGGCGTCAGCTCGCGGTTGACGTAGGCGCGCCAGATCGCTCGGCCGTCGGCGGCGTGCACGGCGAGCGAGGGATCGAAGCCGGCGATGAAGCGCACGACGTTGTCGAAGTCGCGCAGGAAGAAGTACTCGGCGCGCGAGTTGTGGACCGCCGAGATCACCTGCGGGAAGTCGATGATCGTCGGGCCGTCGGCGGAGGCGAGGATGTTGTACGGCGACAGATCGCCGTGGATCAGATCGCAGCACAGCATCGAGATGATCTGCGCGCACAGGTCCGCGTAGAGCCCGAGCGCAGCCTCGCGCTCGATCGCGACGTCGATCAGCCGCGGCGCCGCCCTGCCCTCGGCATCGCGCACGAGCTCCATCAGCAGCACGCCCTCGTAGAACATGATCGGCGCCGGGACCCGCACGCCGCTGCCGACGAGCCGGTACAGCGCATCGGCCTCGGCCGACTTCCACGCTTGCTCGGCGGCATCCTTGCCGAACCGCCCGCCGCTCTCCATCGCCCGCTGGGTCCGGCTGTTGCGAACCTTGCGGCCTTCCTTGTACTCGGTGTTGTTCTTGAAGCTTCGGGTCGCGCGGTCCTTGTAGACCTTCGCGGCCATCAGGTCTTCGCCGCGCCTGACCAGCGAGATATTGGCTTCCTTACCGCTCTTGATGCGGCTCAGGACCTCGTCGATGACGCCATCGGCGATCAGGAGATCGAGCTCGTCGCTCATGGGTCACGGTCTCGGTCTCGGTCACGGTCTCGGTCATGGTCGGAACACCACGCACGCACGGGCGACACCCTACCACCCGAAGCGAGCTGCCACACTTCGAACAGGAACGACGCCCGGATGTCCCCGGGGCGATCACGAGGTGGTATGAGGCCGATGGCGGTACCCATGAGTCGATACGGTGAGCTCACTATCCATCGGTGGATGCTTCGTGACAGCGCTCGCAACGAGGCCTACCGGCAGGCGATCGCGCACTTCGTCAAGCCCGACGATGTCGTGCTGGACATGGGTGCCGGCACGGCCATCCTCAGCATCTTCGCGGCCGCGTCGGGGGCCCGCAAGGTCTACGCCGTCGAGCGCACCGAGGTCGCCGCGGTGGCCAGGCGGATGGTCGAGAGCAACGGCTACACGAGCCGCATCGAGGTGATCGAGGCGGATCTCGAGGATGTCTCGCTTCCCGAGAAGGTCGATGTCCTGGTCTCCGAGTGGATGGGCGGGTTCGGCGTCGACGAGAACATGCTCGCGCCGCTCGTGATCGCCCGCGATCGCTGGCTCAAGCACGGCGGCAAGATCATCCCCGGTCGGGTGACGGCCGTGATCGCCCCCGGTGAGATTCCCGATTTCGACGACGCGATCGTGCACTGGCGGTCGAAGCCGCACGGCGTCGACATGAGCGTGATCGCGAGCATGACGACGAACGAGACATTTCACTCGCAGACCCACATGACGGCCGACGCGCTCCTCGCGAAGCCGCAGGAGCTGTGGAGCCACGACCCGTACACCTGCTCGCTCGCCGAGGCAGATCAGTCGTTCCGCGCGAAGGTCACGTTCACCGCGGCGCGCGCCGGCAAGCTGTCGGCGTTCGTCACCTGGTTCACCGCCGACATGGGCGATGGCAACATGCTGACGAACGCGGTCGGTGCACCCGACACGCACTGGGGCCGCACGCTGTTTCCGCTCGACAAGGCGATCGACGTCGCGGTCGGCACGCGCATCGAGCTCGAGCTGCACTGCGATCCGTCGCTGCCCGGTAGCTCCGAGTTCTACTGGTCGGCGAAGATCGGAACGCTGCCACTCGAGGAACACGACACGCGTCGCAACCGTCAGGACCGCGTGCGTTCGAAGCGTGTGCACGACTCCCGCGATCCGGCCTGACTTCGAGCAAGCCCACGCTACGCGTGCTAAGGTGCCCGCTCGACGCCGCGCCTCGGATGGCTGCAGCGCACCTCGGTGGTTCGCGTTTGCGTGTGCTGCCCATCGAGGATCTCCGGCGTCACGCAGACGGAAGAGGTTGTCATGTATCGCGGTGAACTACAGAAGCTCGAAGGCGTGTGGACGGGCACCGAGCGCGTCGATATCGATGGCGCGATGTACGAGGCGACCGGTCGCTGGGAGTTCCATACCGTGTTCGACGGGCGGTTCCTGCTCTGCGATTACATCCAGAACGCCCCGGATCGCCCGACCTCGGTCGGCCACGGCGTGTTCCGCAAGGACGAGAAGTCCGGCTCGCTCGAGGTCACGTGGTTCCGTGACCCCGGCGCGACGACCACGCAGCAGGGTGATGGCGTCGCCGAGGGCGACCGGCTGATCTTCGTGGAGACGATCGGCGACTCGTCGACCCGCACGACCTACTCGGTGGCCCTCAATCGGCTCACCGTGATCACCGAGCGCTCGACGAAGGGCAGCGAGTGGACGCCGATCTTCGAAGGCTCCTACCGCCGCCCCCGCGGCTAGCGGCCCGCCGACCCGGGTTTCGACGTTGACCCGGCCGGCGCCGGCACGCTCGACGTTCGCACCCGCGCCGCGCAGCGCGCCGCATCCTCGAGCACCTTGCTCGCGAGATCGCGCGCGACCTGCGATGCATTCGCCGGCATCGGCGCGATCTTGCCCAGCGCCTGCTCCAGTCGCTGGAGGCACGCGGCATCGCGGCACTCGCACGCGGCGTCGCGCATCGACGCCATCTGCGCGATCACGGCATCGGCCGCCGCGTCACCCGTCGGGACCACCGCCGTCCGCTGCGCGTACCACGCGTCGAGGAGCCCGGTCAGCGCCGAACGCTGGTCGGCGTCGAGCTCGATCACGCAGTTCACCTTGGTGGCGTCGCGCTCGAGCGCGACCAGCATCTGGGCGCACATCACCTGGAACTGGCGCGGGTCGGAGCCGCCGACCTGACGAACGGTGTCGACGATGCCCGCGATCGACTTTTTCGCGGCGGCCAGGCTCTGCTGCGCCTCGGGGGTCGGGCAGGTTGCCTTGTCGAGCGCCGCCAGGCTGATGGCGCAGGCATCGACGGCAGGCGCGACATGCGCGACATGCGCGGCTGCATCGACGACAGCTGCAGGCACCTCGGTCGGGTTGGCGGGCCTCACCTCGGGAGGCTTGCTTGCCTCCTTGTCCTTGCAGCCCGCCAGGAGCACCAGCGCGGCCGCGACGATGATGGGCTTCATGAGACGCATGCTACCAGCGCTCGCTGCGCGGCGTCGCGGAGCGTGGGCGCACGGTCGGGAGACCGAACGTGACGTGGTCGTGACTCGACGGTGACCCAGTCGTTCAGTGCCAAGCGTGCGTGGGAGTCGCACGCTGTCTTCATGCGAACGCAGCACTACCTCGGGACCACGCCGCTGTTTCCGGTGGCGACCTACGTCCGCTCGCTCCGGCCCGACCTGCCACCCGAGACCTTTGCACCTGCGCGCTCGCGGCTCGCGCTGATCCCGATCCACATGGCGGTGATCGTCGCCGCGACGCTGACGATCGCGAACGGCTGGGTCCCGTGGTTCGTCGTGCCGGTGGTCTCGCTCGTGATCGGTATCAGCTTCGCGTGCCTCACGTTCGTCGGGCACGAGGCCATGCACGGCGCGATCATCCGCAACCGGCGCATCAAGCACGTGATCAGCTGGTTCGGCTTCCTGCCGTTCGTGCTGTCGCCGCGACTGTGGGCCGCATGGCACGATCGGGTTCACCACGCCCGCGCCAACCAGGCTGACGATCCAGACCTCTATCCGGATCTCGCCGGTTACCACGCCAGCTCGCGTGCGCGGTTCTCGATCGATCAGTTCTCGCTCGGCGGCCGCCGGTGGCGCGGCGGGCTCAGCCTGATCCTCGGCTTCACCGTCCAGAGCGCGCACCAGCTGATGCTCGCCAAGGACCGTGGGTATCTCGAAGCACGCGAGCGCAAGCTCGCCCGGGCCGAGACCGCGCTTGGCATCGCCGTCTGGCTGCTGGTCGCGGTGCTCGTCGGCTTCGTGGCGTTCCTGTTCGTGTTCGTGCTGCCGCTGCTGATCGCGAACGTGATCGTCATGTCGTACATCCTCACGAACCACAGCCTGAGCCCACGCGTCACCGTCAACGATCCGCTCGTGAGCTCGCTGACCGTGACGAACCCGCGGTGGTACGAGCTCTTGACGCTCAACTTCGGCTACCACGTCGAGCATCACCTGTTCCCCGCGATGAGCTCGCGCCACGCGCACAAGGTCCGCGCGCTCGTGCAGGAGCGGTGGCCCGGTCGTTACCAGTCGATGACGCATGCCGAGGCGCTCGGTCGGCTGCACCGCACCGCGCGTGTCTACAAGGACGCGACGACGCTCGTCGACCCGACGACCGGCGCCGAGTACAAGACGCTGCTGCCCACCGGCTGCGTCGTCGTGCCGGCCTGACGTGCGGGCCGCTTCGCGCCCTCGCCGCAGACCTCGATCGCACGATCGGCGGCGGTGAACGCGGCGGGCCACGGTGCATCGCTGACGAACAGATCCACCACCGCGTAGACGCTCCGCAGCTTCGTGAGCTCCTCGCGGTTCGGCAGCGTCGCGACCTGACCGCTGATGATGTCCTCGACGGCCGCGGGCTCCATCGAGTCCCCGAGCTCGGCGAGATCGCCGCTGAGCGCGACCCGCCACTTCGCCTCGTACTCGGCGTAGGCAGGCGAGCATGCGGCGTCGGCGGCCGGTCGAGCCGTCGCCACCGCGGTCACCGGCGGCCTGGCGGAGCTCCCTCCCCCACCACACCCCGACGCGACGAGCCACGTACCGGCGCAGAGCGCGAGGTCGGTTGCGAAGGGCATGCGATGCGAATAGCCGAAGTGCCTCGTCGCGTGTGACTCGCACAACGGGAATCGACGCCGTCAGCTCATGTCTGTTGCAGAAGCCTCCGGTTCCCCTACCATCGATCTCATGTGGTCGCGGCTCGTGCTCGTGGTGCTGGTCTCCGCCGGATGCCGCGATCTGCTGGGCATCGAGGACGCGCGGATCGTCGACGCTGCGCGTGGACCATTGGATGTCGGTGTAGGAGACGGTGGCGGCGATGCATCGGGCACACCCGGCGAGGTCAGCGCGGCGCTGCTCGCCGAGTGGTCCGGGTGCATGAGCCTCGAGAACTTCACGGCAACGATGATGAGCCCGGCATGGGCGAACCTCGTCAGCACGGGCGGGCAGACCTGTTCCAACTGCCACTCCTCGGGGGAGTACGGCTTCGTCGCGAATCCCGTCGACGGCGTGATGTTCGACATGATCGCGACGAAGCGCTTCTACCTGCAGCAGTTCTTCGTGGTCGATTTCACGACCGGGCTGAGCGCGGCGAAGGTCGTCGTCAACCGGGCGAACATCAACAACGTCGCGACCGCACAACCACCCCATGCCCAGCATCCGACGTTTCCGGTGATGAACCCGGGGATGAGCGCCCTCGACAATTTCTACGAGCGCACCCGGCTCCGCAGGCTGCAGGGCATGTGCGATCCGCCGCGCCTCCAGGACTGACGCTACGCGCCGACTGCCACGTAGCGAGCTGATCATCGAGCACCGCGTTCGGCAGCGCCGTTACGCCAGGAAGGTCACTGGATCCCAGCGCCGTAACGGATCGTCGCGATGCGATCGATGTCGGTGTCTGCATGCGAGAACCGCTCGAGCGTGCCGTCGGGCCACCGGACCTCGACGTCGAACGCGCAGCCGAGATCACCAAGCCCGAAGTACAGCGTGGGGGTATCCATCGAGTTGTACGTACCGCGGCTCGCCTTGACCTCGCGCACGAGCCTCGTGTCGCCCGCCGTGATCGTCACGCGGGTGCCGATCGCATCGCGGTTGATCGCCGTACCGTCGCCGCGCATGCGGAGCGCGAGCCAGTGGTGATCGTCGCCGAGGTCGTTACGGAACAGGAGGTTCGCGCGCCCGCCACCCTGATCGCGCGCGCCGATCAGCAGATCGAGATCGCCGTCGCGATCGATATCCGACCACGCGTGATTCTGCGCGCCCTTCATCCCCGGACCGCCATCCTCGTCGGTGAGCCCCACCGAGCGATCGAGCGCGGCGAACATGCCGTCGGCGCCTTGATGCATCAGGCCAAACCAGCCCTTCTGCAGCTCGGTGGTGTAGCCGGCCTCGTACTTGTCGGTGCGCGACAGCGAGATGTCGATCCGGCCGTCGTTGTCGAAGTCGATCATCGCTGCGTCGACGTCGCCCTCGTTGTACGGCAGCCCGCGATCGAGCCACGCGTTCGTGAACTTGTAGCCACCGACCGCGCCGCTGTTGAGGAGCAGCACGGTCGGGTCGGACCACGTGCGGTTGTAGTCGCCACCGGGATGCGAGATCGACGAGATCACGACGTCGAGATCGCCATCGCGATCCGCGTCCTCGCAGGCGAGCCCGAACGCGTTCGAGCCGACGTAGGTGCCCGGCATCCTGTTCGGCTCTGGCGTGCGGCCCATGCCGGTCGCGCCGATCCAGTAGTTGCCCGTCGGCAGGCTCGCAAACCCGGTCGCGATCGCCACGTTGGTGAACGCGCCGTGGCCATCGTTCTGGTACAGCACGTTCTGCGCGCCGCCCTGCGATACGCCGTACACCGCCACCAGGATGTCGAGGTCACCATCGTCGTCGTAGTCGCACGCGACGCTGCCGTTTGACGGGCTCGACGGATTGCCCGCGAGCCGAGTCGTCGCCTTGGTAAACGTGCCATCGCCGCGCCCGAGGAACAGATCGTCGAGAGCCGCGTAGCTGGTCTGGCCGTTGCCGATGAACAGATCGAGCCGGGCGTCACCATCGAAATCAGCGAACACCGCGTTGCCCGCGACCGTCGCGTTCGCGGCACCCTCGACGCCACTCGCCGGCTTGCGCGTGAACTTGCCGGTGCCATCGTTCAGCCACAGCGAGCTGGTGAGGCCGGCGAGCGGGATGTCGAGGCCTGCGAAGCAGTCCTGGTCGCCATCGTTGTCGACGTCGGCGAATGCGAAGAACCCCGCCTGGACGTGGCGCAGCCCCGAGCTCTCGCTGACATCCGCGAACGTTCCGTCGCAGCGACTCTCGAACACGAGGTGGGTGTACGGGATGCCGGCCTTCGGATTCGGGAACAGGTCGTGGGCGACGATGTCGTCGCAGCCGTCGCCGTTGAGATCGACGAACCCGAGCCGGCTGTGATCGTTGATCGGGATCGCGGTCGGCGGGCTCACGACGAAGTTGCCGGCCTGGATCCCGCTCGCCGCCGAGATGTTCGTGAACGTCGTCGCGCTCGGTAGCTGCACCGGCTTGGCCGTGCATGCGATCGCCGGTGGTGCGTCGGGCGTGGCGTCTCCAGGCTGGCTACCTTCGCAGGCGACCAGCAACAGAGCGGTGATCGTGACGTGCACGCGTGTCATGCCCGCAGTCGTAGTGCGTCGGGCGCGCCCGCACCCATCGATAGGATCGGCCGGCGGTGGCTCCTCTGGTAGCCGCTCAGCGCATCAGCAGCACGAGCGCGAGCACGGCGATGACGAGCCCGATCGCGATCGTCGACGTCGGGATGCCTGCGGCGCCACGCGGCCGCAGCGTGGCGACCGGCAGCGGCGCGGGCTCCGGATCGGGAAATCCGCCATCGAGCCGCGGATCCGGTCGACCACCGACGAGCACGAAGGCCGACACGTTGCCGCGCTTGCCATCGAGCCCCGGTGCGCCGACCGCCCCGAGGTCGAGCCGCTGACCGTGCTCGGTCCCGGGCGGCACGACGATCGTCACGGTCACCGGCACCGCTCGATGGCCGGCTCCCGCGCAGGTCGCGCACGGGTGACGGATCACCGCGCCACGGCACCCCGGGCACGGCGTCGAGACCTGGAGGAAGCGGACTGTCTGCTGGCGCTGCCCGGTGCCACCACACGCGGTGCAGGTCTTGACGCGCTCGTGCGGGCTCGCATTGCCGCTGCCCTCGCAGTCCGTGCACGCCATGTGCGGCGTGATCGTGACCTCACGGGTGAGCCCGGCAGCGGCCTCGGCGTCCGAGATCGCGATCGGCACCTCGAGCCCGGATCCGCCGCCGTTCCCGAAGAACGAGCCGAACAGATCATCGAACATCCGGGTCAGCTCGGGGGTCAGCTGCGGAGGGTCGTCGGCCACGACCGAGTCGTATCACCGGCGCATGGCGCGGTCAGCATGAAGTTACACGCCCGCCCGCCGTCGAACTATGCTCCTCGAATGCGCTGGATCGTCGCCCTCGTCATCACGCTCGTCGCGGGCACCGCCGCGGCGCAGCCCGTGAGCTACAAGCTGAAGGGCGATGTCCCGATCGGCAAGAAGCCGGAGATCGTGATCACGGCCACGCAGCAGCTCACCGGGCTGACGCTCGAGCTCGCCCGCGACGATGGCAAGCAGTTCACGGTCAAGCACCCGGCCCTCGCCAAGGGCAAGACCATCTCGCTCGCGGTCGGCGACGGCGCGGCGGGCAAGGCCTCGTACCAGGGCAAGCTGTCGGCCGTCACCGCCCAGGGGCCGTGGAGCGGCGAGCTGACCTTCGAGACCACCGTGCGCGCGCCGATGAAGGTCACCTACGACCTCGAGCACCTCGATCTCGACAAGCGCATCCTCGAGTTCAAGCTGTCGCGCCCGGCCGCGAGCGCGGAGCTCACGGTGATCGGCGAGGACGGCAAGGAGCTCGGCACCGGGCAGATGCAGTACCGCTCACCGTCGCCCGACGACTGGCTGTCGATCACGTGGACCCAGTCGCGCGGCACGCGCGTCATGATCATGAAGCTGCGCGTGGTCGCCGCCGATGGGGTCGCCACCAACGTCGAGCTGGTGCCATGGTCGATCGAGATCGAGCACGATGACGTGAAGTTCGCGACCGACAGCGCCGTGATCGAGCCCGGCGAACGCACGAAGCTCGACGCGACGCTTCCCAAGATCGCCGACATCATGAAGCGCGCCGGCCCGTTCATGAAGGTGAAGCTCTTCGTCGCCGGTCACACCGACACCGTCGGCGCCACCGACAAGAACCGCAAGCTGTCGCTCGATCGCGCCCGGGCAATCGCCGCGTATCTCCGCAAGCAAGGCGTCAAGATCGCGATCGCTTACGCCGGTTTCGGTGAGGACGTCCTCAAGGTCAAGACCGCCGATGCCACCGACGAGCGCGCGAATCGCCGCGTAGACTACGTGATCGGCCCCGCCGCGGGCGCCCCGCCGTTCAAGGGCCCGTACCTCGCGGCGCGCGCCACCTGGATGGAGCTCAAGTGAAGCTGTCACGGTTCATCGCGACCAAGACGAAGAAGATCATCGCCGAGTGGGAGGCGTTCGCGCGTGACCATCTCCCCGCCGCAGGTGGGATGGATCTCAAGGAACGCTGCGATCACATCGCCGGCATGCTGAAGACGATCGCGGGTGATCTCGACACCCCGCAGACCAAGAAAACACAGGCAGCCAAGTCCAAGGGCAAGCACGACGCGCTCGTCGAGAGCGCGACCGCCGCCAATGCGCACGGCACCGATCGCGCCGAGAGTGGGTTCACGCCCGATGACGTCGTCGCGGAGTTTCGCGCGCTGCGCGCGAGCGTGCTCCGGCTGTGGACCGAATCGCAGGACGAGTTCACCCGGGACGACGTCCTCGATGTCACCCGATTCAACGAGGCGATCGACCAGCTCCTCGCCGAGTCGATGGCGCGGTATCGCAAAGAGGTCGAGTACTCGAAGGATCTGTTCCTCGGCGTCCTCGGGCACGATCTGCGCAACCCGCTCGGCGCGATCATGATGTCCGCGACGATGATGCTGACGCAGGAGCCGTCCGAGTCGCCGCACGTCCGCATGGCCTCTCGCATCCTCAAGGCCGGCACCCGCATGGATGATCTGATCGGCGATCTCGTGGACCTCACGCGGACGCGGCTCGGTGCCGGCATCCCGGTCGTGCCGATCGAGATGGATATGGAGACGCTGTGCCGGGATACCGTCGACGAGCTCGCGGCGTTTCACCCGCACCTCGCCGTCAACTTCAAGGCGAGCGGGAAGCTCACCGGCCAGTGGGATGGTCGCCGGATCGCTCAGGCGCTATCGAACCTGTGCGGCAATGCGCTCCAGCACGGCACGGATGCCACGATCGACGTCGGCGTACGCGGCGATGCCAGCGCCGTCATCATCGCCGTGCATAACCGCGGGAAGCGGATTCCGAAGCGTGAGCTGGCCAGCATCTTCGAGCCGTTCAAGCAACTGTCCTCCAAGGATGCCAAGCCTGCCGCGGCGCGCAGCATCGGGCTCGGGCTCTATATCGTCAGAGCGATCGTGACGGCCCACCACGGCACGATCGAGGTCGAGTCGACCGACACCGGCACGACGTTCACGATGACCCTGCCGCGCAAGCCGCCCGTCGCCGAGCGCTGAGGCTCGTATCGCGGACGCGCCAGGCCCGCAGCTCGGCTACTTCGTCGAGGTGAGCAGAAGGTGATGTCCAGTCCCCGCAAGACCTTCAACATCGGGACGCAGAATCCGCCCGGTGAGGTCGCGATACCGTGCATCGATCTCGTTCAATGCAGCGACCAGCCTGACGAGATTCTCGGGACTGCGTGCCGGGACGATGTCGAGGTCGAAGGTGGAGATCGGTGCGCCAGCAAGCACGGCGGCCACGCCACCAACGACGACGAAGTCGACGCCATGTCGAGCAAGGACGTCGAGCGCGTCCTTGAACCTAGGTGCGGGCCGACTCATCGGCCACCGCGGCGACGCTATCAGCGAAGCCCTGGAGCACTGCGAGGCGCTGGTCAGCGCTCAACGACAGCATCCAGCGTATCAACGTGACATCGACTCCGTCATCGACCGGAGGCGTCGTCGGTGCGTTACCGGAGAGCATGGAAGACAAACTAGCACGCGCCGCGAAACGCTCTGCCAATCCTTTGCCGGACCGCGAGCCGGAGTGCTTCCTCGGCGCGTTTCTGCTCGCTGATGTCGGTGAACGCGGAGCGACAGCCGATGACTGCCCCGGCACGATCGACCGCGATCGAGCTGACCAGCTGCACCACGACCGGCTGCTCCGCCGCACCGACGAGCGTGAGCTCGACCGCGGCCGGTCCTTGCGGCGACGCCAGGCGGCGAGCCAGGTGCGTGCGAAACGCCGCGCGGTCGGGCTCGGAGACGTACAGCGAGAACGGCTTGCCGATCACGCGTGCGCGCTGTTTTCCGACCATCACGGCTCCGGTGAGGTTGATCTCGGTGATCGTCCCGGCTCGATCGAGCGAGCAGTACCCGACGGGCGCGAAGTCGTACAGATCCGAGTAACGCGCGGCCGACTCCTCGAGGAGATGCTGGGTATCTCGCAGCTGCTGGTTCTGCGCCTCGAGCTCGGCCTGGTGAACCTCCAGATCGTGGATCAGCCGACCTCGCTCCTCGAGCAAGCGCGCGGTCTCGTTAACCGTGGACTCGACCCGTTCCTCGTCAGTTGTCATGGCCGCCCCTCTGGTGAACGTCCCACCGCGCCCGAGCCTGCGACGGCGAGCAGCACGAGCTTCGTCGCGTGGGTGACATTGCGCAACCGGCTGCCATTGATGGTGATCGGCGTTGCACCGCGGCCCTCGAGCTCGACGGTCAGCGCGTGGTCGCGAAATGGGCCGCCAGTCTCCATGGTCTCCCCGATCCGTTTCTCGAGCGCTGGATCGGACCACGCTCCTCCCGCGATCTTGTCGAGGTGCATGCCGATGACCTCGGTGGGCGAGAGCTGGAACGCGGCGTAGTAGGGCTCGTTGACCCAGATCACCCGGCAGTCGTCATCGACGATCATCAACGGGTGCTGGATCGCCGCGAGCCCCTCGGCCGCATACTCGGTGACGGCCGCAGAAAGATCGCTGCTGCGCTTCGCCAGGTCGATGTCGGCGAGCGAGATCACCGCACCGCGGATCATCAGGTCGAGCGTTCGATATGGAATGATCCGGAGCGCGTACCACCGTCCGTCGACCGCCTGGACCTCGCGCTCGACCGTGGCGAGGTCCTTGATCACGTCGGTGATGACCTGCTCGATCCCCACACCACCCACGAAGGCGTCGAGCTGCGCCGCCGAGCGACCGATGTCTGTCGGCAACAGGTTCAGCAGCTTCTCGGCGGTGAGGGTGAACCGGCGGATCCGGAGGTCCAGCCCGACGATCACGATCGCGCGGTCGACCCCGAGCAACAGGTTGTGGAGGTCGTCGTTCGATCCGCTGAGCTCGCGCATGCGGCTCTGGAGCTCGTCGTTGAGCGTGATCAGCTCCTCGTTGGTCGATTGCACTTCCTCCTGCGACGTCTCGAGCTCCTCGTTCGTGCTCTGCAGCTCTTCGTTGGCCGACTGCAGCTCTTCGTTGAGGCGGTCGTGAACACCGATCTCGACGCGGTCCTCGCCGTGATTATTAGGGCGGTCGAAGAGGCTCAGCCCAGCATGGTGGTGGTGGACTCGTTCCGGACCGTGGCGCGCAAAATGCCACTCGGCGCCGGTGACATGGAGCTGCAGTCGTTCATCCAGCGCCTGGCGATCTTCCTCACCAGCCGCCAGACCACGTCGTTCTTGCTCGGCGAGTACTCCGAGACCGAACAGCGCGACAACCCCGTGTTCACGGTCGCGGACGGGCTGTTCTACCTGTCGCAGGACACCGAACGGAACTCGGTGGTGCGCAAGCTCCAGATCATGAAGCTGCGTGGTCAGCACTCCGTGCCGGGGCGCCACACCATCCGCATCACGAACGACGGGATGCAGACATTCTCGCGCACGCTCGGCATGACCGCGACGAAGGAGAGGTCGCGCTCGCGGCGCCGGCTGTCCACCGGGATTGCCGAGCTCGACAAGATGCTCGGCGGCGGCGTCCTCGAAGGCGACAGCGTCCTGGTGTCTGGACCTTCGGGGACCGGCAAGTCCGCGCTCGCGTCGCACTTCCTGAGCGAAGGTCTGCGCAAGGGAGAACCCGGGATCGCCGTGGTCTTCGAGGAACGTCCGGACGGCTACGCGGCGCGGGCCGACAGCCTCGGGATGGATCTCGACACGCCGTGGAAGGCCGGCCTCCTCGAGATCCTGTACCTGCGCCCGCTCGACCTGTCGGTCGACGAGACGATGCAGGAGATCCTCGATGCGGTGAAGCGCCTCAAGGCCAAGCGCCTGGTGATCGATTCGCTGGTGGGCTTCGAGATGGCGCTGGCCCCCGGCTTCCGCGAGGACTTCCGGGAATGGCTCTACCGGATGATCGCCGCCCTGACCGGCGCGGGGGTCACGATCGTCACGACGGTCGAGATCGAGGACAGCTTCACGCAGTTCGCGTTCAGCCACTTCGCGATCTCGTTTCTCACCGACGACATCATCCGGCTGCGCTACGTCGAGATCGATGGCCAGCTCCGCAAGGTGCTCGTGATCGTCAAGATGCGCGGCGGCAACCACATCAAGGACATCCGCGAGTACGTCATCACCGACGAGGGGATCGTCATCATCGGACCGCGTCAGACCAACTACGCGCGGCTGACATCCGGGCTCCCGGTGCGCGTCGGCGACGCGCCGTATGAAGTCGCGCCCGAACCGCGCGATCGCCCATCCCGGCGATGATGGGGTAGGCTCTAGCCATGGCGACGCCACCACCGAGCCGAGCAGCGCCGATCATCGAGCGGGCACCGCTGGCGCTGGTCGAGGTGTACGGCAGCGAGCACGTCGTCAGCCACGTCAACTTCGCGTTCTGCAAGCTCCTCGGCAAGGCGCGCGAGGAGGTCATCGGCGTGCCATTCAGCACGATCGTTCCAGGCGGTGACGACTGCGTGCCACTGCTCGATGGGGTCTACGAGACCGGCCGTGCCATCACGCATGCCCACGAAGATCCCGACGCGAACCAGACCGCCTGGCTCTACGCGATGTGGCCTGCGCTCGATCCTCTCGAGCACCCCCAGGGCGTCATCATCGGGCTGACAAGGATCCAGAACTTTCGTCAGAACGTCACGGAGATGAACGAAGCCCTCCTGATCGCCGGCCTGCACGAGCAGGAGTCCAAGGAGACCGCCGAGCGCCTGAACGCGCACCTCGCCGCGGAGATCGCCGAGCGCAAGCACGCCGAGCAGGAGCTGCGCGAGGCGAACGAGCAGCTGGCGGTGGCAGATCGCAGCAAGGACCAGTTCCTCGCGATGCTGGCGCACGAGCTGCGAAATCCGCTCGCGCCGATCAAGAACGCCGCGCAGATCCTGCGGATGGCCAACAGTCCCGACGCGACGATCCTCCGGGCGCAAGCGATCATCGAGCGCCAGGTGGACCACCTCGCGAAGCTGGTCGACGAGCTGCTCGACCTGTCGCGCGTTCACCGGGGCAAGATCACGCTCGACAGGGTTCGCTTCGATCTCGCAAGGGCCGTATCGCGCGCCGTGGACTCCTGCGATCACCTGATGCGCCAGCAGCATCACGTCGTCACCGTGGATGTCCCGACCCCTGGCTCACTCTGCATCGATGCAGATCCGACGCGGATCGATCAGATCCTCGTGAACCTGATCTCCAACGCGGCCAAGTACACGCGCGCCGGGGGAGCGATCGAGGTCCAGGCCGCGCGTGAGGGCGCGCTGGCGGTGGTCCGGGTCCGCGACAACGGTCTCGGGATCGCGCCCGAGAATCTGCAGCGCGTGTTCGAGCTGTTCGCGCAGGTCGAGCAGTCGCTCGAGCGCAGCCAGGGCGGGCTCGGGCTCGGGTTGAAGCTGGTGAAGGAGCTCGTCGAGATGCACGGCGGTACCGTCGAGGCGACGAGTGAAGGACTTGGCAAGGGCAGCGAGTTCGTCGTGCGGCTGCCGGCGATCGAAGCACGCGCCGTGGTCGAACCCGCTGCGAGATCGACGGCGAAGCATCGCGGCAAGCCGCGTCACATCCTCGTCGTCGACGACAACATCGACAACCGCGAGACGATGGAGATCATGCTGACGATGCTCGGCCACCGCGTCGACGTCGCGGAGGATGGCGAGCAGGCCGTCGACAAGGCGCTGCAGGCTCGCTACGACATCGCCTTCGTCGACATCGGGTTACCGAAGCTCGACGGTTACCAGGTGGCAGAGACGATCCGGCGACGACGCGAAGGCGCCGGCATCGTGCTGATCGCGCTCTCGGGCTACGGTCAGCCGGAAGACAAGCGCAAGGCGATCGACGCTGGCTTCGACCAGCACCTCACCAAGCCGGTGAAGTCGGCGAACATCACGCAGATCCTGGCCGACCTCGAGAGCTTCAAGCGCTCCTGAATTTTCTCGTCGATGGATCGTCCAGAACGTCGGCTTACGCATGCGCTGCACCGTCATCACCGTTGGAGTTTTCGTCGTCCTCGCCGCCCTCGTCCCTGCCCGCCGCGCCGATGCGCAACACTGCCTGCCGTTCACCACGCAGACGGTGGTGCCGATCCCGCGGGCGCTGCGGCTGAAGACGACCTGCGGCAACGGCCGCATCGATACCTACGCCAAAAGCTGCGAGCGCACGCGAGGCGGCGGGTGCGGCCGCGACATCGCCGAACGCACGACGTGTCTGAAGCTACCCGAGCGCTGTGATGGCCGCGCGCTCGATGGTCAGACCTGCGTGTCGGCTGGCTACGCCGGCGGGGCGCTGCGCTGCGCGTCGACCTGCGACGACTTTTCCTACGACCGCTGCACGATGTGCAAGCCGGGCACGAGCTGCAAGGAGCGGCTGGTTCGCGCCGACGAATGCACGGACCTGAGGTTATTCGCGCACGGCTCGGTCGTCCGGGCCTACTGGACCAACGCCCGCGAGCTCCGCATGGCCGACGTCGACCCGAGCGGTGCGCTCGTGCGCGAGCAGACGCTGGCGAAGATCGTGTCGACGCGGCTGGTTCCCGTCCAGGTCGGCACGAGCACGATGACGATCATCGGCCCCCCGAACAAGCCCGTGCTCCTCGTGATCGATGGCAGCGGCAAGCGATCCCAGATCACGTTGCCCGGCGAGGCCGGCATGGTGTTCCTGCCGATCATCCCGGTCGAGGGCAAGCCGCTCGGCCTGATCGTCGTTGGCACGCCGTTCCAGTCGCCGCACGTGCTGCTGGTCGACGAGCGCGGTGCGTCGAGGCCGCTGGTCGAGCTCTACGCGCAGAATGCCCACCGCCGGGTCGCCGTCGTGCCGCTCGCGGCCGGCAAGCATCGCGTACGGTGGTCGACGTTCGACGACGAGCTGACGGCCGAGGCTGGCGACTTCTTGATGGTCATGAACGATGGCCCGTGGCTGTCGGTGATCCGCAACGGAATCGCCACGAACCCGTTCCCGAAGGGCCCTGCCGCAGCGACCAGCTCGACGCCCGTGCCCGAGGTCACGCTCGACGGCAAGGTCATCGTGGCGTTCGGCTGGGCCGAGGACGTCGCGTTCGGCAAGCAGTACCCGCGGGTGCCTCCGGGAAGCCAGGCGCTGGCGCGCGTGTTCGGCGAGCACGCGTACACGGCGAGTCACATCGAGGTCGCGCGAACGGCGACGCACGAGGTGCAGGCGAGCTGCGTGCGCCCGCCGGGCAATCCCGAGCACCAGGACTTCGTCACCCATCCCCGCCACACGCTCGCCGTCTCGGTCCGCGAGCTGACGCCGTAGCGGCTACCGCTTCGGCGCCGTCCACAGCTCGAGCGCGGCCGCGAGCGGCGGTGGCTCGCGCACGACGACGACGTTCGCGGGCAGCTCGCGCGTGACGTGGGCGGCCAGCGCACCGCCGACGTAGAGCGTCGTCGGATTCCACACGGCGAGCACCTCGCTCACGACCCGATCGACCCGGCGGTTCCACGTCTTCTCGCCCTTGCGCTCTAGCACGCGGGGCGCGACGTACTCGCTGTACGTCAGGCCCTTGCGAAAGCGATGGCGACCGAGCGCGAGGCCTGGAATCCACGTGCCGTCGGCGAACAGCGTCGAGCTGACCTCGTCACCGAGCCCGAGCGCGAGCTCGACGCCGGTGCGCCGGATCACGCGGCCCCACCGTAGCTCGCCGGCGGCGATCGCGCGGACCGGACGCAGCGACTGGCGTTCGAGCTCGGTGATCACGAGCGGCGCCGCCCAGGTCTCACCGACGGTGTCGTCGATGGCCACGCTGATCCGGTCGAACTCGCCGAGCGGCTCGAGCTGCGGCCACAGGGCGTGCAGCGCGTCGGGCATCGGCGCGTCGGCGGTGCGCGGCACGTGCAGGCGGTCGCCGATGGGCGCGCCGATCGGATCGAGCATCGCGGCATCGAGGTGGTTGGCGGCGATCAGGAGCACGAGCGTGCGCGGACGTGACGCGATCGGGATCATGGCGGCGACGCGCCAGCATACAACGGCCCCTCCCGCAGCGGCGCTACGTGGTCGCGTACGGCAGCGTGAAGTGCACCACCGTGCCGCCGTCGACGGAGCGATCGACCCAGATCGCGCCGCCGTGCGCCTCGACGATGCACTTCGAGATGTAGAGCCCGAGGCCATGACCGCGGTGATCGCGCTTGATCTGGCCGAAGCGCTCGAACACCGCCGTCGCGTGCTCGGGTGCGATGCCCGCACCGGAGTCACTGATCGAGAAGCGGACGTCCGCGCCCTGGTGGACGACGAGCAGTGACACCCGCCCGCCGGGCTCGGTGAACTTCAGCGCGTTCGAGAGCAGATTCGCGACGACCTGGAGGATGCGGTCGTGATCGAGGTTGATGACGATCGCGCGGGCGGGGGGCTCGGTGCCGAGCTGGACCCCCTTCTCGACAAACGACGGCCGGTACGCCTCCACGGCTTCGGTGATCAGCTCGACGGCGTCGAGCGGCTCGAGCGCGAGCTGCAGCGCGCCGGCGTCGAGCGCCACGACGTCGAGGAGGTCTCCGACGAGCCGGCTCATGCGGGCGGTGCCGCGCTCGATGCGCTCGCCGATTCGCAGGATCGCCGGATCGACGGATCCGTTGATCCCCGTCGGCCGCCTCAGCATCGAGGCAGCCATCGCGATCGTGCCGAGGATGCCGCGCAGATCGTGACTCACCATGCCGAGAAAATCGTCGCGGTTCGCGATCACCTCGTCGGCGCGCGCTCGTTCCATGACGAGGCCTTCATCGGTGGCCTCGCGCTCCAGCCGGAGCAACGCCGAGAGGGCGCGCCGGTGCGCCGCGCGCTCGACCCGCAGCGTCTCCTGCGCCCCCGCGCGCTCGTCGTCGAGAGCACGATCGGCGCCGGCGCGAAGGTTAGAGACCAGCCGCTTCTCGCGGGGGCTCGCGCCGATCGCGGCGAGGTCGTGATCGGCCTGCTCGCGCGCGACGCCCAGCACCTCGTGCGCGCGCTCGCGTGCGACCTCGACGACCGCGTCCGCGTCCGCGCTGACTGCCGCCTGACGCTTCGCGAGCTCGGCGTCCGTCTTGTCGCGTTCCGCGTGCAGGCTCGCGTCCGTGTGGTCGCGTGCCTCGAGGTGATCGGGATCCTTCGAATCCACGTTCGAGCGGTAGCACGTAACCGGTGCGTCGTGAATGTCGATCGGCGGTTAGCGCGGTTAGCGATCGTTATACGGATCGTAAGCGGAGCCCGAGCCGGCGCTCGAGCCCGCTCGCGGGACCGTCGAACCGGTGGGCTTGCGGCCCGAGCCGGTGCGGATCACCGGCGACGAGCGGGTCAACTTCGCGGCGTCCGGCGGCGACTCGCCCGCATCAGCGGTGACCGCGACGCCCGCGTCGACCGGCATCGCGACTGGCGGCGCGCTGTCGATCGGGGCGGCCGAGCGTGCCGGCGTTGGATCACGCGTCACGACGAACGTGAGGGCCCCGCCGACGGCGATCGCGGCGAGGGCGACCACGAGGCCACCACGCCACGGGCGACTCCCCGACGATGATTGTCCGGTGCTGTTGCCGAGCGTGGTGTTCGAGACCGGCGCGGCGATCGCGGCGTGCGACACGGCGGTCTCGCTGACGACATCGGCCCGCGTGGCATCGGCGAGCGCGGCCGGTGTCGTGATCGGCTCGCGCGTGGTCGCGCGCAGCGGAGCAATGGTCTCGATGGCGAGGTGATCGCCGGTGAGCCGCGACGCGGCGCGCACGAGCTCGGTCATCGTCTGGAAGCGCCGCTCGGGCTCTTTCTCGAGGCAGCGCAGCACGAGCGCGTCGACGTCGGCTGACAGGTTCGGCACGATCGAGCTCGGCACGGGCGGAGGCTGCCGCAGGTGGCTCGCGATCATGTCGCCGGCGCTCGCCTCGACGAACGGCGGTCGGCCGCACAGCATCACGAACAGCACGCAGCCAAGCGCGTAGATGTCGGTGCGGTGATCGACGCCACCGGAACCGCGGCACTGCTCCGGCGACATGAACGCCGGCGTGCCCATGATCATGCCGGTCTTCGTGTGCGAATGACCCGGATCACCGTCATCGATCAGCTTCGCGATCCCGAAGTCGAGGATCTTGATCCGCTCACCGCCGGTGACCGCCGCGTCGGCGACGAGGAAGATGTTGTCGGGCTTGAGATCGCGGTGCACGATCCCGCGCGCGTGGGCCGCAGCCATCGCGATCGCGCACTGCTGGAGGAGCCGCATCGCCTGCAGCGGCGGCACGAGGTGGAGCCTCGCGACCCGGTCCGCCATGGTCTCGCCCGAGAGGTGCTCCATGACGAGGTACGCCGACTGCTCGTGCCAGCCGAAGTCGAGCACGGTGACGATGCCCGGGTCCTGGATGCGGGTCGCCGCGCGCGCTTCATCGAAGAACCGCTGGACGATCTTCGGGTGCACCGACATCTCGGGCAGCAGCACCTTGATGGCGGCGCGGCTGCCGAGCAGCTGATGCTCCGCGGTCCACACCGTGCCCATGCCACCGGCACCGAGCCGCGCGGTCACGCGGTAGTTGCCGAGGACGGTGCCGATCACCCGACCACGGTAACCTCACCAGACGAAGTAGTCGACTCCGATGCCGACCGCCCCGAGGATCGCGTCGGAGGTCGCGGTGACTTGCAGGTGGAGGCCGACGTCGAGGCCGTTGCCGAGCCGCAGGGTCGGGCTGAGCCGCGCCGAGCCCGCGCCTTGCTTCACGAGGCCCTCCTCGTAGTTGTCGCTCAGCAGATCGACGCCGATCCCGAGGCCCGCGGCGAGCACGAACTTCGGCCCGAGCGGCGCGACGTACTCGACGGCGAGCGCGACCGCGTAGAGCGCGAGCTCGTGATACGGGTCGACGTCGTCCGCCTGCGGCGAGTAGGCGAGGGTCGGCACCGCGCGTAGGGTGCCGCTTCCGACGACGGCGAGGTGTAGCGGGATCCGCAGCCCGAACACCGGATCGCTATCGGTCGACAGGCTGATCGCCGCGCCGACGCCGACCCGGTGCGACGTGACCATCGGCGGTCCGAGCGTCGTCGCGAGCGCAGAGCTCGCCGGAGCCGTCGTGGCGGTCGCGGGTGTCGCCGTCGCCCCCGCCCCCGCCGTCGACGCTGCGGTCGCCGACGCATCGGCCG
>JACCTC010000191.1 GCA_013812655.1 Deltaproteobacteria bacterium
TGAACGCAGCGCCCGCGAGGCCCGCGCGGATCGGTGCACGCTCGAGGCGATCGGGTGCGCCGCCGCGATAGAACAGCGCGCGATCGGCGATCCGCATCGCGCCGGCATCGCTCGCGTCGCCCGCGTCGCCGGCGGCGATCACCTCGACGTCATGGCCGAGCGCGCGCAGGGCCGCGACATGGCCGGCGACGAAGTTGCCCGCGGAGTCGCCGGGCGTGCGGGGATAGGACGTCGTGACGACGCCGATCCGCATCGTCAGCTCTGGACTCGCCGCCGTGCCTGCGCGGCGAGCCGCGTGCCCCACGAACGCAGCAGCACCCAGGGCAACGGATGCAGCACGGTGCCGAGGTGGATGCCGCTCTTCCAGTGGTCGCCGTAGATCGGGCGCACCGGCACGTCGACGACGCGGACGCCCGCGACGTGCAGCCGCGACAGCAGATCGTTCGGATAACCGTATCGCGGGAACAGCTCGTCGAGCTCGATGGCCGCGAGCGCGCGCCGGTGGATCGCGGTGTAGCCGCACTGCGAATCGAAGACGTGGCGATAGCCGGAGGTCACGCGCGTCGCCGCCGACAGCAGCACGTTGCCGACGATCCGGGTCGCCGGCATCGCCGTCCACACCTCGGGGTGCTTGAAGCGGTTGCCCTTGACGTAGTCGGCGGTGCCGTTCGCGAGCGGTGCGAGCAGCGCCGGGAGATCCTCGGGATCCATCTGACCGTCGCCCGCCATCACGACCGCGACATCCGCGTCGAGCTCGAGCGCGCGGCGATATCCAGTCGTGATCGCGCCACCGACGCCGCGGTTCTGGGTGTGGCGGATGACCTCGACGCTGCCCGCCCTGCGACGCGCCCCGACCCCGGCTTGCTCGCGCGTGTCGTCGTGCGATGCGTCGTCGATGACGAGCACGTGATCGACGAACGCGGGGACCGTCGCGACGGCGTCCACGATCGCTCGCGCCTCGTTGTACGCGGGGATCACGACGGCGATCCGGAGGTCTCGATACATCGATCGGGGTTGTAAGGCTTCGGGAGCGGAACGTCCATCGCTTGCGCGTCGCCACTGTCAATCATCGCCGCCGTCAGACGCCCGTGGTACGCCTGCGCATCGACGAGACGGTGTGTCTCGTCCTCAACTAGACGGGACGGAGTCGTCCCGGAACGCACGAGCTGGAGAAGAACGTCATGGCCGGTGGAGTCAACAAAGTCATCCTGGTTGGAAACCTGGGCGCTGATCCCGATATGCGATACACGCCGAGCGGGCAGGGCGTATGCGAGCTGCGCGTCGCGACCAGCGAGAGCTGGAACGACAAGAACGGCGCTCGTCAGGAGCGTACCGAGTGGCACCGCATCGTGGTGTGGGGCAAGCGCGCCGAGGTCTGCTCGAAGTACCTCGCCAAGGGCCGCCAGGTGTTCGTCGAGGGTCGTATCCAGACCCGCACGTACGACGACAAGGATGGCAACAAGAAGTACATCACCGAGATCATCGCGAACGACGTGCAGTTCCTCGGCGGTGGCGGGCGTGAAGGTGCTACGGGCGGCGGCGCCCGCGGGCGTGACGATGGTCCTCCGCCCCCCTCGGATGCGGACTTCGGCGGATTTGGCGGCGGTGGCGGCGGCGGTGGTGGCGGCGGCGGCCCGGACGACGACATTCCGTTCTGAGTTCTTCGGTAGATCTTCCTCCGCATGACCGCGCCCATCGCGATGGGCGCCCGAGCTGGAGTCCGCGGGATTCAATCCCGAGGACGGGGTAGATTCAGTCCGTGACCGAACGCAGTGGCCTGTGGGGTCACGCCGACTTCCTTCGGCTGTGGGCGGCGCAAGCGATCAGCGCGTACGGCTCGCGGATCACGCGGACGGCGCTACCGATCATCGCAGTGTCGACGCTGCACCAGTCCGAGGCGATCGTCAGCCTGCTGATGGCGCTGCAGCTCGGGCCCGGCATCCTCGTCGGCCTGCTCGCGGGTGGTTTCATCGATCGCAGTCGCAAGCGGCGGATCTTGATGGCGTCGGATGTGATCCGCGCTGCGGCCGTTGGCTCGCTGACCGTCGCGTGGTTCCTCGGGTACCTGTCGATCATCCACGTGATGATCGTCGGCGCGGTCGTCGGTGGCGCGACGGCGCTGTTCCAGATCACCGACAACACCTACTTGCCGGCGCTGATCGGCCGCAAGCAGCTCGCCGAGGGCAACGCGAAGCTCGAGTCGACCGAGGCGATTGCCGAGATCACCGGGCCAGCGAGCGCCGGATACCTGATCGCGTTGCTCGGCGCGCCGCTCGCGGTCGCGATCGATGCGGTCTCGTACCTGTGGTCCGCCGTGATGCTCCGCAGGATCCGGACCGTCGAGCCGGTGCCGGTGAAACGGCCACCCGCGCAGCACCTCGGCGAGGATCTGAAGATCGGGCTGCGCATCGTGTTCGGGCATCCGATCGTCAGGCCGATCGTGCTCTCGCACATGGTGTGGTCGATCTCGGGCGGCTTCTTCATGGCGCTCTACACGCTGTTCTGCCTGCGCGAGCTCGGCCTGTCCGCGGGCACATTCGGCGTGATCGTCGGGCTCGGCGGCATCGGCTCGCTCGCCGGCGCGGCGATCTCGCGTCGGCTCGTCGCACGGATCGGCCTCGGCAGCACGCTACTGCTGACGTCGAGCGCGTCGCTCGCGTGTGCGCTCCTGATCCCGCTCGCAGGCTCGCCGATCGTCGCCAACACGTTCGCCATCACGTTCGCGCTGCTCGCCGCGCACCAGCTGTTCAGCGACGGCTTCGCGGTCGCGTTCGTGATCCAGGCGGTCACGCTGCGCCAGACCGTGCTGCCCAAGGAGGTGCTCGGCCGCGCGAACGCTGCGATCCACGTCTGCACGTCCGGCCTGCTGCCGGTGGCCGCGGTGACCGCGGGCGTGATCGCCGAGCTCGCCGGGACGCGGACCGCGGTCTGGGTCGGCGTGCTGATCGGCCTGGTGTCACCGCTGCTGCTGTTGCCGCTCCGGCACCTCCGCGAGATCCCGCCGACCGCCTCGACCGAGATGCCGGCAGCGAGCTAATAGCGCTGCGCCTACCGCGGCACGGTCGGGCGGATGGGGCGATCGCACAGCTTCGCGAGGCGAATTGCACCCTCGTTCGGCGGCGCTTCCGTCGAGTAGGGCGTGTAGTACGTCCAGCCGGTCGCGGGCGATAGCATCTCGCTCACCGCGTGCGCGACGTCTCGGTCGCTGAACTGGATCTTTCGCAGCTTGCCGAACGGATCGTGCTCGGCTTTCGCGTCGTAGCGATGAAGCTTCGAGGCATCGAGGATGGCGTACACCCGCTCGCAGTCGCGCTCACGATCGGACTCGCACGCTCCGAGTAGTGAGATCACGATTGCCGCGCAAGGTCTCATTGCCCGCCGCGCGCCAACTGCCGACGGGGAGCTGTCGGGCGCGGTCGCCATCTTCGCGAGCTCGTTCTCCGCGGTCACGCCGCATCGTCGCACGGACGCGATGGTCGCTAGAAATCACCGTGCGTCATCGCGTTGGCCGCATGTCAGCTGACGGTGATTCGGTGATGGATTTCGGCCCGTGCGCCGCGCCAGGCCCCTTACAGCGGCCTTACAGACCGTCATAGACCGGCCGTTGACCGACCGCGTTGATACCTCCAGACACCGACGCTGGCCTCGCAGGCCGCGCTTCCGCTGCGCCACCTTTCACCCGGCGCACGGGCTGTCAGAAGGATTCGCCATGTCTCGCCTAGCACTCGCCCTCTCGATCATAGCCTCGCTCTCGTTCTCCGCCACGACTGCCTCGGCCCGCCACAGCTCGAGCACGCCGCCGTCGATGCGGTTCGCCGAGCCACCGCACACGTCGGTCAGCAACGACGTGCACACGTCGGTCAACAACGACGTCAAGGCGCGCTTCGATCGCATCCCGGATCGTGCCGCCGTCCGCGCGAAGCTGGCGGCGGCGCGCGCCGCCAACCTCGCGCACTTCCGCTCCTACCAGAAGAAGGGCGCGTTCCCGAACAACACGTACACCTCCGGCAAGCTCAACGTGTGGCTCGATGACGCCGGCAACCTCTGCGCGGCGGCAACGATCATCAAGCTCTCCGGTCAGGACGCGCTCGTCGCGCGCGTCGCCGCGCAGGACAACTTCATCCGCCTCGCCGACGTCAAGCACGGCCCGCTGATGGACTGGATCCTGACGTCGGGTCTCACCCACGACGAGATCGTCGCGATCCAGGAGCCGATGATGCGCGTCACCGACGAGCCCAGCCTCGAGCCCGCGCAGCCGATCGTCGTCGATGCGCGCCTGCGCCGCCTCGAGAACCGCCGCCTGATCGCGAAGTACCGCCAGGTCGACGCCCGCATCGTCAAGCAGCAGCGGCGCAGCCTCGACGCCGCGGTCGATCGCCTGATGGCCAAGCCTCGGCTCGCCGCACGGTTCCTCGCGAGCTGATCGCCGCATCGCCACGACGCTTCGCTCGGTCGTCCTCCACATCTTCTCTTCTGCATGTCGCGCTTCGCTTCTCGGAGCTCGGCGCACGCCGCGGGCCTCGCCCGCAAAGGATCCGTCATGTCTGGTCTCGCCTCGACGCTCTCGATCAAGCTCACGTTCTCGCTCTGCCTCGGCTCGGTCCTCACCGCCGCGCTCATCCCCGATGCCGCCGCTCGTAGCTTCGCGCAGCCGCCCGCGATGCCAGCGGCGAGTCACGTCGCCGCTCACCTGACCTCGGGCGTCCCCGCTCACGACCCGCCCTACGTAGAAGGCGCCGAGCTGCGGATCGCGCCGCCGATGCTCGATCGCGCGGCGCTTCGCACGAAGCTGATCGCGAATCGCGCCGCGAACCTCGCGCGGTTTCACGCGTACCGGATCGCTGGTGTCTACCCGAGCAACGTGTTCACGACCGACCGCGCGAACGTCTGGCGCGATCAGGACGGTCGCTTCTGCGCGGCCGCGACGATCATCCGCGCGTCCGGCCAGATCGAGCTCGTCGACCGGATCGCCGAGGAGAACAACTTCATCCGGCTCGCCGACGTCACCCAGGGTCCGGTGATGGACTGGATCCTGACGTCGGGCTTCACCCAGGCCGAGCTCGTGGTGATCCAGAAGCCGTTCTCGCCGGTCACGAGCTTCCCCGACATCACGCCGACGCGTCCGATCGTCGTGGACGCGCGACTCCGCGCAGCCGAGACCCGGCGCCTCGCCCGGCTGTATCGCCAGATCGAGGCCAAGCTCGCGAGGAGCGGCAAGGCGAGCATCGAGGCCGCCCTCGACCGCCTGTTGAAGCAGCCGCTCGTCGCGCAGCAGCTCCTCGCGAGTTGACGGGCTACTCGAGTAGGCCGGCGTCGCGCAGGCGGGCGTACTCGTCGGCCGTCGCGAGCACGATGATGTCACCCTTTGCGAGCACCGGGCGTGCGCCGAGCCGTGGTTCGAGTACGGCGGCAAGCGCGTCGAAGATGCGGATCGCGAGCTCGCGAAAGTCGCGCGGACGCGTCCGCGGGAGCTCGAGCTCCACCGGCGCGCCGTCGATCGCGAGTGTGACGCGCCGTCCGTCGACGGTGACGTCCTCGATCCGGTCGCTGGTCGCGCACGCCGCGTCGACGAGCGCGCATCGGTAGTCGTTGAAGTCGTCGAGGTGCTCGTGGTCCTCGAATGGCGCGATCCGTGCGCCTGGCACGACCGCGCGTACTGTCTCGAGCGGATCGAGTGCGCGGACGACGGCGCGCTCGATCCGAACGCCCAGCCGCTCGGCCGCGCGGAACTGGACGTCGTTCGCGAGCCAGACCGCGAGGTTCGACGCGAACACTGGCCGACGGGTCGTGCCCGAGCGCTCTGCCCACGCTGCCAGCAGCGCGAACACATCGCGCACCGGATCCCCGCGCTCGATCGACGTCTGCACCGGGCCGAGCGTGACGCGCACCTCGATCGGTGAGCGCAGGGTTCCGACCACGTCGAGCGTTGGCTCGACACCAGTCACGTTCGTGAGAGCCGCGCGAAACGCGACTCGGGTACAGGCGCTCAGATCCTTCGGTACCGGAACGCACCGCAAGCGCAGCCGCGCGAGCGCCCACACGACGAGCTTGCCGAGCTCGAGGTCGAGGATTGGCACGGCCTCGTCGAAGTCTTCGTCGAAGGTCGGCACGAAGAGGCCGAGCTCGTCGAGCGCCGCCCGCAGAGGCGCGCGCACGGCGGCCCGCCACGCGAGCTCTGGAAATCTCGTGCCGAGCCCACGCAGATCGTTCAGCGCTCGCTCGCGCTCGGCGAGCGGCCGCGTAGCATCGAGCACGAGCGCATGGAGCTCCTGGACGCCCACGCCCGGAACGTATCAGGCAACGTGCGTGACGGCACTGCTCCTTCGAGGGCGGAACGGTCCGCGATCCCGGATCGACAGGGCGATTCCGATCGACAACGGCGGTTTCAAAGGGACACGCCGTGCGCGCGCTACCCGACGTCAGCCAGATCTACGAGCTGTCCGGTCGTCGGCGCGAGCAGCCCAAACATCATCGCGGGGTATAGTTGCGCGATGCAGGTCGCCATCGCCCTTCTCGCCATGGCCGTTCTCGTCACCGTCGGATGCGAGAAACAAGGCCCGGCGTCGGCATCGGACCTATCGGCGCCGGATGCCGCCGCGCGCTGCCAGCTAAACGCGATTCGCAACCGGAGTTATGAGCAGTGGGAGCGATGCATGCATCCCACGCTTCGTGGTGGGAAGCCGCCGAGCAAGCTCGACAAGCCGGGATTCTGGGACGATGTGGGAATGGAGCGGGCCGTGACGACGACTTCGCCGTGGTTCGCAAGGACGGCCACTGGTACATCATCGACACCGGCGTGTAGCCGCTTGACGAGTGTAGTTCGCAGTCACGCCTCGTCGAGAACGAGTCGAAGTTGCACGGAACCGTCCCCAAGCCCGGGTCAGCGACTCGTGCTGATCCCGCGCACCACCGCGTCGAGGACCTCGACGCCCCATGCGAGGCCAGCGACCGGGATGCGCTCGTCATGACCGTGGAACATGTCGGCGAACTTGATCCCCGAGCCCTTGTCGATCTTCACCGGCGAGAACCCGTACCAGCGCGCGCCGGTCTGCGTGAAGTACTTCGCGTCGGTGAAGCCCGGGATCAGATACGGCACCACGACCGCACCGGGCTCGCGGTGCTCGACCTCGTGCTTGATGAGGTCGAACAGCGGTGACGCGACGGGCTCGGTGACGATCGGCGGCGCGGACTTCATCACGGTCAGCTCGACGTCCGGGCCGAGCACGGCGCGCAACTCGCGGAGCAGATCGTCGTCGGTCTGGCCGGGCAAGGTGCGACCGTCGATCTCGAACTCCGCGAGGCCCGGGATCACGTTGGTCTTGTTGCCGGCGCGCACGACAGTGGCGGCCGCGGTGTTGCTGAGCAGCGCCGAGAAGCTCCGCGCGATCGACGCGCCCGGCACGAGCCTGGCGACGCGTGCGAGCAGGTGCGGCCGTCCGAGCAGCCGGACCAGCGGCTGGAGGAGCGCCGGCTGACGCGCGCGCACCGCGTCGACGAAGTCCGCCATGTAGCTCGTCGGGTGTACCGGCAGGCTCGTGCGGCCGAGCGCGGCAAGCGCCTCGCCGAGCCGCGTGACCGCGCTGTCGTGACGGGGCAGCGAGCCATGGCCAGGCTCGCCGGTCACCCGCGCGCGGATCCAGCAGAAGCCCTTCTCGGCGACCTGGACCGGATAGAAGGTGGTGTCACCGAGGTGCAGCGAGAATCCGCCAGCTTCTCCGATCGCGTACTCGGCCTCGACGAGCGAGCGGTGCTGCTCGACGAGAAACCGCGATCCGAGATCGCACCCGGCCTCCTCGTCGGCGACGGCCGCGAAGATGATGTCGCGGTCGAGGACCGTCCTCGTGATCGCGAGCCGCCGCATGATCGCGGTGCACATCGCCGCCATGTTCTTCATGTCGATCGCGCCGCGTCCCCACAGGCAGCCCTCGAATTCGTCGCCCGAGAACGGCGGACGTCGCCACTTCGTCGGATCGGCCTCGACGACATCGAGATGCGCGGTCAGCAGTAGCGGCGGCAGCTTGCCGGTGCCGCGGTGCCGCACCACGAGGTTCGTGCGGTTTGGCGCGCCCTCGAGCAGCTGCGGCAGATAGCCGACCTCGGCGAGGCTCTCGGCAAGGTACTCGGCGCAGACCCGCTCGTTGCCCGGCGGGTTCGTGGTGTCCATCCGCAGCAGCGCCTGGCACAGCCGGCGCGCATCGTCGGCGAGGGACGGTATCGTCGTCGCAGCGCTCGACGGCTCGTTCATCGCGTCACTGTAACAAAGCGCCGGCGCGGCGGCGCAGGGAGGGACCACCGCCGCGCCGGTCACTTGTGCCCTCCGCGGTCGCTCGGCCAGACGGCCTCGCTCCCCTTCGGGCAACAGACGTCAAGAGAGGGCGGATGCCGTTCAGTTCGGGCATCCAGCGAACCACCAAGTCAGCGTTTCGGCGCGAGCGTGGTGTCGCCCTTGATGTCGAGGAACGGCTCGAGACGCTTGAACGTCTTGTAGCCGAACCCCTTCACGCGGCGCAGATCGGCGACGCGCTTGAAGCCGCCATTCTTCTTGCGCCAGGTGACGACACGCTCGGCCTTCGACGGGCCGATGCTCGGCAGCAGCATCAACTGCTCTTCGGAGGCGGTGTTGAGGTTGAGCCGCCCGCTGACGTGCTTCTTCGGCGGCCGCGAGCGCGGCATGTCGTCATCGAGGACGGCGGCCGCGCTGGCGGTGGTCTTGGGCTGCGCCTGCGCGGGCGCAGCGAACGCGTTGTCGGCGGTCATCCACGTGCCGCCCATCGCGAGGACCAGGGCAGTGATCGCCGCAAGCGGTGCGAGCGGACGGGTGAGCTTCGAGATCGTGAGAGTCATGGGAAACGGTTCCTTTCGGGGGTGGCTCGTCCCGAGCGCCGCGCGAAGCGCGACACGCGAACGAACCGGGAGTGGCTGGACGGTCGACACGACGCTCAGAATGGCGCCGCGTCGGTGGGGCGGCCGATCGGCAGGACCGGCGCGGCTCCACGCGACGCCTCGATCTTGCGGATGTCCTCGGCGTCGAGCTCGCGGATCGTGAACTCCATCTTCTTCACCGGCAGGACGTCGAGATAGACGTTCATCGAGTCATCACGATTGCGGAACGCGGACCCGCATCGCATCCAGTAGTGGCCGCCACCCTTCTTCTCGATCGACGTCATCACCTTGTACATTTTGTTCTGCACGACTGTTCTCCTTCCGACGCCTTGCGTCGCCGAACCGAAGAGCAACCGCAGTGCCACGCGTAACCGCGCGATCACGCATACGTCGCTGTCCGGTTTCTTCCGGCCCTCGGACACGCGTCCGAGATCCGGACAAAGCTCGGACGGAAACGTCAGCGACCGAGCGTGACGTCGACGCGGCTCGCGCGCGCGTGGGTGACGCGCACGGTCCGCTTGAGGATCGTGGGCGCGCCATACGTCAGCGCACCTTCCTTCAAGGTCGCCACCGGCGGCGACCAGATCGTGAGCTCGTAGGATCCGGCGGCGAGCTCGTCGATCCGGAACCGGCCGTGATCGTCGGTGAGCGCATACGACGGCGTGTCGAGCGCGATCACCCACGCCGCGCCGAGCGAGCCATCCTCGGCCTCGACGCGCGTCACGCCGGGCTGCAGCTGCAGCGCGATGCGGCCACCCGCGTGGAGCTCGAGCACCTTGTCCGCGAGTCGGACCCGCGCCGGCTTCGCATCGCCGTGCACGGCCACGGCGGCCGGTAGCGGCGTCACCAGCTGCACGCGCGGCTCGAACCGGCAGCCGCGCTTGACGATCGTTCCTCCGACGCTGACCGGCCGGCCATCGTTGCGCAAGACGCGGCCGACCTGCACGCGCTCGATGTAGATCAGCACGCCGGCGACCGCGCGATCGGCGCCGACCCGCACCGGTTCGAGCTCGCCACACGAGGTCGCGAGCTTCGAGGGCACGGCACCCCGCCAGCGCACGACGCCGTCGATCGCGCCGCCGAGGTTGGGCACCTGGTTGTATTTCGGCGTGCGGTTGGGGACCGCGACCGGCCACGCCGGCACCTCGAAGGTCGCGTAGCTCTGACCGCCGTACGCGGCACCGCCATACGCCGCACCGTGATGCGTGGCCGCCTGCAGCTTCTCGTCCGCCTCGTCGATCAGGATCTGCGCGGAAGCCTGTGCGAGCAGGCCATGCCCGTCGTCACGTTCGGACCCCGCGGGGTGCAACGGAGCCTGCGCTGGCCGCCCACCGCATGCGCCGATCACGGCGATCACGACGACGACGAGGCGCATCGATCAAGGATGCATGGGCGCCATGGCCCCGGCAATCCGCGTCACGGCGCCGGGCCGAAATACGTGTCGAGCTGCTGCGCGGCGACCTGGAGGATGAGGCGCGCATCGGCGATCGAGACCGACGTCGTGTAGGACACGCGCGGCCCGGTGCGCCGGAACGCGAGGTTCGCCACGACCCGTGCGGGCGCCTTGCCGATCGCGAGCTGGAGCGTCCGGCTGTCGGCGATCCGCTGCTTGGCGGCCTCGGCGGCGGTCACGAACTCGGCCGCCGCGGCGTCGCTCGTGAACCGCATGTTGCCGCGCACGAGCCAGCCCTGCTTGACGAGCTCCATCGCCAGCGAGACCCGGTCTGGCGTCGCGAAGCTCTTCACGCCGAGGCCGAAATCGTTATCACCGAGCTCGACGCGCTCGCCGCCGAGCCGCAGCGTCAGCACGAGCGCGGGACCGCGCGGGTCGCCGGCCTCCGCCTCGATCTTGCGGATCCCCGCGAGCCATGGCGGCAGCTTGCCGGTCGCCTCGACGGCATCGAGCTCGCCGCGCGCTGCGGTCATCAGGCCGCCGAGGTCGCCGGGTTGCGCGAGCAGGAACCACCCCTTGAACGGCGACAGGAACACCCGCTTGTCGTTGGGGATCTGCGACGGCGCGCGCCGGCCGAGCAACCCACCCTTCGCAGCGGACCAGCTCACGGTCGCCGCCGCGCCGAGGAAGTCGCGCAGCTCGGAGCGGCCAAGTCGGGTGTGCGCGACCAGCGTGGTGGCCGCCGCATCGCGCGGCCGTGGCGACGAGATCACGAGCGTGTCGAGCTTGTTCGCGATCCCGGCATCGGTCGGACCGAACAGCACCACGTAGTCGGGCATCGGCCGCAGCAGCCGTTCGGTCTGCGCCGCCCACTCGGTGCCACGCAAACGATCGAAACGGATCAGCGCGGTGACGGTGTGACCCGCCGGAAAGTATGCGAGGAGGTTGGCCGCGGTCCCGGCGGTGGTCGGCGCACCCTCGACGGCGGGCTCGTTCGTCGCGCCCGGCACGCCGGACCCGGAGCCCGTCTCGTGCGCGAGCGCGCCCGAACCCGAGCCTTCGCCGACGCCGGCGCCCGATCCCGCCGACCCCGATCCCGCCCCCGGCGCCACCGCAACGACCATCGCATCACCGGTCCCGCCATCACCCTCGATCGCGACCACGCCACCGTCGTCGACCACGCCGGCATCGGCCTCGGCGATCAGTGGCTCGCCAGCATCCACGGCAGCATCCGGCCGCCGCTTCCTCGGCGCATCGATCGCCGCATCCGGCGGTGCATCCGGCGGCGCGGGCGCGTCGACTCCGGCATCGACGACGATCTCGCCAGGCCCAGGCACCGTGTTCGCCGCGGTGGTGTCGTCAGGCTGTGCCGCGGTGTCCTGCTCGGGCGGCCTCGCGACCTCGGCCGGCAGCGCCTCGACCTCCGGCGGTAGCGGCGCCATCTCGATGTCGACGAGCTCCGTGCGCGAGCGCTCGGTCGGGTCGAACACGAGCAGTGCCACGACGAGTGCGACCGCGTGCAGCAGCACACTCACCACCAGCCCACGCCGCAGCGCGGGCATGCTG
>JACCTC010000201.1 GCA_013812655.1 Deltaproteobacteria bacterium
CTCGCGCTCAAAGATGTGCACTTCTTACATGTATCCGGACGGCCGGCCTTTGGCGATCGTTCTTCGTCGAAAACGATCATGAACAAAGCGACCGTAGAACCACCTTCTGCGAAGGTAGGGCTAGGGCTGTCACCGCCGCCGGCGGCGCAAGACCAGCAGTGCGAGCGCGAGGCTGGTGACGAGCTGCGTCGAGCCGCCACCGCCATTGGTCGAGCAGCCGCCGCCCTCGCCCGGCATGCCGGGATCCGTCGGGTCGGTCGGGTCAGGGTTTGTCGGACCGCTGCGCGGGTGCACCAGGATCGACATCGTCTGCTCGGGGCCGAACCATGCGACGCCCTCCTGCACGAGCTGGAACGTCTCGTCGAACTGCGTCGAGACCTCGACCTCGGGCGCGACCATCGCCCACGTGAAGCGACCGACGATGCCGTTGCCGGTGCCGGCCTTGTCGACCGCGGTCGGGCGATTCGGCGAGAGCCAGTTCTCGGCCTTGAAGAACGCCGACGCGCGATCCTGCGGGCCCTGCGTGCCGACACGCGTGTTCGTGAGATCCCACGACGCGCGGCCATCGTTCTTGAGCTCCATCCACACGACGGCCTCTTCGCCCGACGTCATCTCCATCGGCGCTTCCATCGCCATGAAGCTCGCCTCGTAGCGCGGACCCGGGCAGTGCGGCGCGTCGCCGGTGCCGGTCGCACGGACCGCGAGGTGATTTGCGACGACGCGCTGCGTACCGTCGGACGGATTGTTGACGACGCCCACGCCGCCGAGCCACATCGTCGACGAGCCGCCACCATCGAGGTTGACCGCGTCGTGCGCGCCGAGCTCGCGCATCAGCGCGGCGATCTCGTCGCACGTCATGCCGATGCGGCTGGTCGAGCGGCCGTCGATCACCGCGAGGAACAGCTTGTCCTTGGCGGCGTTGAGGCCGAGCGCGGTGCGCGGATGACGCGCGGTGCACAGCGAGTCGCCGTTGTTGTCGCGGCGCGCGCCGTTGACGAGCACCGATGGGTGACCGCTCACGACCTCGCGCGCCCACGATGCGACGCCGCCGGTACCCTCGTGCGGAGGCAGCGCGACCTGGCCCTCGCCGAACTGCACGGGCGCGACGTAGCCATGATCGCCACCACCCCACGCGGCGCCGGCGTGCCGCGACGGACCGTTGGTGCTGTAGTTGGAGAAGCTGAAGAAGTCGCCGTTGATGGCGGCCTGCGCGCCGACCAGCGCGCCGAAGCTGCCCACGGTCCGCTGGCGCTCGCCGGTCGCGGTCGCGCGGACGCTGACGCCGGGCGCGCACAGATCGACGATCAGGACGTTGATGTTCTGCGTCGCGGTCACCCGGCGCAGCCGGCGAATACCGGGCGACGGCGTGCTGTAGCTGTCGGCGGCGGAGGCGACCGTGGGGACCGAGCAGAGGCCCGCGAGGACGATGGAGACTACGATGGAGACTACGAGGCGCATTCGGATGGCTCTACCGCAAGTGTCAGACCAACCTACACGGGCCGGATCTGCGTCGTTTTGGCGAAACTGCGAGGCCGAGGTGCCCATCGCCGTCCGCGGTGGGGTCTCGCCGCGCGGACAACCGTGCGCAGCTATCTCCGGCGAAGCAGCACGATGTGCTCGGCCTTCGGACGCTCGGCGAACACGCGCTTCTCGATCCCGCCGAGCAGTGGTCGCTGCTGCGAGGCCCAGGCCTCGAGCACGAGCTCGTCGGTGAGCGCGGCGCGCAGATCGTCGAGCGCGAACACCGCGCGGGTCTTCGCGACCGAATCACCGATCACGATCGCGGCGGTCGCGCCTGGTGCGAGGGCGCGCGCGATCGCATCGAGCGTGTCGGCGAGCGCGCGCTGCCAGAACTGCTGGGCCTCGGCGTTGGTCTCGAAGCTGCGTCGCGATCCGATCTCGCCCTCGTCGAGCTGGCGGTGGCGCAGCGCGAGGAAGTCGAAGCGGAGCCGCTGGTGCTCGGCGTAGTCGTACGTGCCGGCATACGGTGGTGACGTGATCACGCCGCCCGCGGTGCCGTCGGGGATCACCTCGGCCATCCGCCGCGCGTCCATCTCGAAGACCTCCGCGGGATGGCCCGGTGGAAAGTCGCCGAGCCCCGCGAACAAGAGCTCCACGCGCTGCGCGAAGTAGCGCGCCGCCGCGCCGCGCGGGACGTTCTTCTCGACCCACGTCGGATCGGTATCGCTCGCGCGCGACGAGACCTTGTAGAGGATCGCGGAGAGACACGCGGTCAGCACGTCGGCGAGCTCGGGGTCGTGCGCGCGCAGATCGTCGAGCGCCGCGGCGATCATCTCGAGCTCGCGGCGGACGTGCGGCGCGTACCAGCTCGCGAGCCGGCGGTTGCGCGCGTTGGGATCGAACCCGGTCGGCTTGCGGATCGGCGCTGCTGCGGCACCCGAGCGCCGCGCGGCCTTGCCGGCAGCGAGCACCTGGCCACTGATCTCGTGACCGGCGTCGCGGATCTCCTTGCGACGGCGCGCGGGCACCGTGTACGTCTTCGCGCGCGAGACCAGCACCGCGAGCGGGTTGAGATCGATGCCGATCGCGCGCATGCCGGCGGCGCGGATCTCGACGAGCGTCGTGCCCGAGCCGCAGAACGGGTCGACGATCGGCTGTGGCCGTCGCGCGCTCTGGCCGACGATGTCGACGAGGATGCGCGCGGTCGCGGGGTGCAGCTTCGCGGGATAGCTGTGCAGCGGATGGGTCAGCGACTCCGCGATCGCTTGTTCCTCCTCGCGGTCGTCCTGCGGGGCGCGCAACGCGGCCATCAGCCCCTCGGCGAGATCGCGATCGCCGTCGGCCCAGATCCGGCCGGGCGTGCGCGGCATCGACAGGCTGCGGCGCTGGCGGGGACGCGCTGGAGCGGGGGAGCGGGGCGGCGGCACGCGCGTACCGTACAGCCGCACCACCGCGATGCCCAGCAGCCACGACTACTTGCTTCGCCTGGACTTGGCGTGCAAGTTGACCATGGTCATGACACTGGTCATACTCGAGCGATGAGCGAGGTCTCGAAGAGCGTGCTCAAGGCCAAGATGCTCGAGTACCTGCGCCGCGTCGAGCAGACCGGGGAGGAGCTCGTGGTCACGGACAACGGTCGGCCTGTCGTCAAGGTCGTGCCCATCGCGCCCCGACGCGCCGCCTCCGAGCTGTTCGCCGACATTCGCGGCCGCGTGGTCTACCGCGAAGACGTGCTGGCGCCGACCACCGACGAGTGGCCCGAGAGCTGAGCGCGTGATCCTGCTCGATACCCATGCGCTGCTGTGGTGGGCCCTCGATCCCGATCAGCTCTCGACAACCGCGGCCGACCTGATCGCGCAGATGGAGCGGCGCGGTGGCATGGCGAGCGCGATCTCGATCTGGGAGCTCGGCGTCAAGATCCAGCGCGGCAAGCTCGAGCTCGGGATCTCGATCGACAAGCTGGCGCATCGCATCGAGCGGCACTCGGCCGTCGAGCTGGTCGCGGTCGACACCGGCATCTGGCTGCGGAGCCTCGCGCTGCCCTGGGATCATCGCGATCCTGCCGATCGAGTGATCGTGGCAACCGCGCTGGCACGCGGCGTCCCGATCCTGACCAAGGACGTCGAGATCCGTCGGTTCGAAGGCGTCGAGACGATCTGGTGACATCGGGCGGCGAGGTGGTATGCGGACGCCATGCCCATGCCCCTCGAGATCATCGGACTCGGTAAGCCCGAGGTGCGCTTCATCTGGGACGACAACTCCGAGGACGTCTACGGCGCCCGCGAGCTCCGGCTCCGCTGCGCGTGCGCGCACTGCCAGTCCGAGTCGACCGGCGAGCGCCTGCTCGATCCGAGCACGGTCCCCGAGGACATCATCATCAAGGACATGAACCTCATGGGCAACTACGGCATCGGCGTGCACTTCTCCGACGGTCACACGACCGGCATCTTCCGGTTCCGCGAGCTACAGAGGGCGCGGTGACCGCGGGGGCGAACCCGGACGCCGTCGCCGAGCTCGAGCGCAGCTGGGACCTCGAGCGCACCTGGATCAACCGGCGCAGCATCCGCGCGTTTCGCCCCGAGCCGATCGAGCGCGCGATCCTCGAGCGCCTGTTCGCCGCCGCGCAGCGCGCGCCGAGCTGGTGCAACGTCCAGCCGTGGCGGGTCATCGTCACCGAGCCGCCGGTGACGGGCGTACTCGCCGGCGAGCTCCAGGCCGCGGCGAAGACGTCGCTGCCGCACGCCGAGGTGCCGTTCCCGCTCGACTATCCGTCGCCGTACAAGGAAGCCCGGATCGCCTGCGGGGCCGCGCTCTACCGCGCGATGGGCGTCGCCCGCGATGACAAGGCCGGACGCTACGACGCGTGGCTACGCAACTACGCGCTGTTCGACGCGCCGCACGTCGCGATCGTCGCGTGTGATCGACGCCTCGGTCCGTACGCGTATGTCGACGTCGGGGTGTGGCTCGGCTACGTGCTGACGGCTGCAGCCGCGCTCGGCATCGAGACCTGTCCGATGGCGTCGGTCGCGGCGTATCCGAAGACGCTTCGCGCGCGGCTGCCGATCGCCGAGACCGATGTCGTGCTGTTCGGCCTCGTGCTCGGCCACGCCGACGAGGAAGCCCCCGCGAACCAGTGCCGTACGACGCGCGCGCCCGTCGCTGGCAACGTCACGTTTGCCAGCTCCGTGTGATAGTGTCGCGCTGCTTTCGCGGGGGAGAGCCTAATGAAGTCAACTATCTGGTCGGTCGTGGTGATGTTGTTCTGCGCGTTCGCCGTCGTGCCGATGGCACGCGCGCAACCCGCCGATGCGCTGAAGAAAGCGCAGGCCGCGTTCGATCAAGCGCAGCTCGATTATCTGCAGGGCAAGTACGACGAGGCCGCCGCTGGTTTTCAGGAGGCGTACAACGCGCGCGCGTTCCCGCAGTTTCTCTACAACGTCGGCGCGAGCTTCCACATGAAGGGGAAGAAGACCTCCGATGTCGACTCGTACACCAAGGCGGTCGACGCCTATCGCAGGTACCTCGCGGCCGATCCGCAGGCCGGCGACAAGGTGAAGGTCGAGAAGGCGATCGGCGTCCTCGAGGCCGAGATCAAGCGGATCAAGGATTCCGGTGCGGCGAACACGGGGTCCGCCGCACCGCCACCCGCGGCACCGTCGGCGGAGGTCCAGCAGCTCGGTGACGTCAAGGTGCGCGGCCTCGTCGTGATCGAGAGCGAGCCGGCCGGCGCGACGATCTACCTCGACGACAAGAAGAAGGGCGCGTTCGGCACCACTCCGTGGTCGGGCTCGCTCGACGGCGAGCACAAGGTCATCGTCGAGAAGCGCGGCTTCATGGTCTCGGAGTCGACGGTCGCCGCCGATCCGAGCAAGCTGTTCGTGCTGCGCGCGGTGCTCGGCAAGGAAGACTTCCTCGGCTGGATCGAGATCACCTCGAACGTCCCGGGCGCCGACGTCTACATCGACGACAAGTCCGTCGGTGCGGTCGCCAAGACGCCGCACTCGCAGAACATCAAGCCCGGCAAGCACGTGATCTGGGTGACCACCGAGGGCTACGACGAGTACTCGATCGAGGTCGACGTCATCCCGGGCGGCACTCACGAGGTCAAGGCGCAGCTGTCGGGCGCGCCGGTCGGCCGGATCAACGTGATCGGCTTCGGCATCGAGGACTCGACGGTCTACATCGACGGCAAGGTCGCGTGCGAGCGCGGCCCGTGCCTCAAGTCGGCGCCCGCCGGCGACCACACGATCACGGTGACCCGCCCGGGCATGAAGACGTACTCGCGGCGCGTCAACATCCAGGCGAAGACCGAGGCGAACATCAAGGTGACGCTCGCGCCGACGCCGAGCCGCAGCGACGCGGTGCTCGCGTACGTCCTCGCCGGCGCGTTCACGGCGGGCGGCGTCGTGCTCGGCCTCAAGGCGAACGGCTACCGCGATGACCTGAAGAGCGAGATCGCCGCCGGCGAGCCGCCGCCCGATACCAACGACCCGCGCTACACGAAGGGCAAGATCTTCGCGATCGCCGCGGACGTCACGTTCGTGCTCGCCGGGGTCACTGCACTGACCGCGGTCTACTACACGTTCCGCGACAAGGGCGCACCGTCGACCGGGCTCATCGATGTCCGCGCGATGGCGCTGTCCCCGCAGATCGCGCCCGGCTATGCCGGCGTCGGCATGGAGGTGAAGTGGTGATGGCGAAGCGCTTGATGACGAGCCTCGGGATCATGGGGCTCGCGGCCCTCGCGAGCGGCGGCTGCAAGTGGAGCGAGTTCGACGACCTCGAGTCCGAGGCGTGGGTCGAGTCGACCCAGAAGCCCGATAACGACTCGTCGAACTGGGCCGTCGCGATCCAGCGCGGCCAGCGTGGCGGCACGGGCGGCAAGCTCGCGGTGCTCGGCGCGAGCCAGGCGCTCTACAACGAGCTCGTCTACACGTCGACCGGCGACGTCTCGGTCGCGACCAACGAGCTCGAGCTCAACAGCCAGTTCGGCCTCGGCAACATCGAGCCCGATCCGATCTTCCTCGCCGATCCCGCGAGTGACGATGTCGCATTCGTGACGAGCGGCGGCTCGGCGAGTATCACCGTGCTGCGCGGCCCGAGCGGTCAGCTCACGCCGCATCAGGTGTTCGGCCCCGGCCGTCCCGATGCCGCGACGTACATGGTGGCGCCGAACCTCGACGACACGGCCGGCGTGCAGGCGTCGCAGACGCTGGTCGCGCAGGACGATCGCGTGTTCGGCACGTTCTTCGGGACGGTCCCGAACCCGCAGCCGCGCTGCAAGCTCGCGGCCGGCGCGATGCCGATCAACGTGCGCGGGCTCGGCGCGGTTCGCCAGGCCGGCAAGGACTACGACGACGTCGTGGTGTGGACCGCGGGCGGCGACCTCTACCTCTGGGACGGCGGCATCTTCAACGGCGCGCGGTCGTCGAAGTGTCCGGACCCGACGCCCGGCGACGGTGATGTCACCGGCACGTCGGTCGCGCCGCTCGCAGGCCCGGTCGCCTCGGGGTTTTCGCCCGGCACCGGCGCGCAGATCCTGACGTTCGGATCGGCCACCGGGTCGTTCGCCGTCCTTCAGGGTCACACCGACGCAGGCGAGGGATTCCTCCATGTCATCGATCTCGCGACGCTCGCGACCATCGGCGCGCCACGCACCGATCGCCTGCTGCGCACCGCGACCGTGTTCGAGCTTGCCGGCAAGCACTACGTCGTCGCCGGCTATCCGAACGCGATCGTCGACGGCACGAACAGCGGCCAGGCGCTCGTGTTCGAGGTCTCCGCGACATCCGGAATCAACCCGGCCCCCGTACTCACGCTCCACGACGCGCAGCCCGAAACCAATCAGCAGTTCGGGCGCGGCATGGCGGTGATGCCGTTCGACGGCAAGCCGGTGATCGTCGTCGCCGCGGACAACGAGATCTTCACGTACTTCCGGACGAACCTGTATCCGGACGTGCGCTCCGGCCGGTGAGCGCGTTCGTCTGCCCCGCGTGTCAGCGGACGTTCGACGAGCCGGGCTTCTGTCCGTTCGATCGCACGGCGCTGGCGTCGGTGGCGGCCGTGGCCCAGCGCACGCAGCTGTCGGTCGCGATGGACGCGGTCGCGGCGCCCACCGAGATCGAGCAGCGACGCAGCACATTTCCGCTGTCGCCGACCCCGCCCGCCGACCCGCCGCCGGCACATGCGGCGCGCACGCGACCGGTGCCTGACTCGCAGATCCGCGCGGTCTCGGCGTCGGGCAACGCGGCGAAGGCACTCGAGGCGTATGAGGGCCAGCGCTCGCGCGAGAACGACTACGACAAGCTCGTCGGTGCGACGCTCGATGGCCGGTACTTCGTCGACAAGAAGATCGGCGAGGGCGGCATGGGCGTCGTGTTCGCCGCGCGCCACGCGGTGATCGAGCGCCCGCTCGCGATCAAGGTGCTGAAGCGCGAGGTCATGCGCGACGCCGCGACGATCAAGCGGTTCGTCCAGGAGGCCAAGGCCGCCTCGCGGATCGGTCACCCGAACATCGTCGACGTCACCGACTTCGGCACCACGCCCGACGGCATGACGTACTCGGTGATGGAGTTCGTCGAGGGCCCGACGCTCGGTGGCGCGCTCCGCGCCGCGGCGCCGTTCCCGATGTCGCGCGCGATCCGGATCGCCGTACAGATCGCGCGGGCACTCGGGGCCGCGCACGACAAGGGCATCGTCCATCGCGATCTCAAGCCGGAGAACGTCTTCCTCGTCGATCGAGATGGCCGTCCCGACTTCGTCAAGATCGTCGACTTCGGGATCGCGAAGGTCGCGCCGCAAGCGGGTGCCGCCGACGAGCCGCGGCTCACCCGCGCCGGCTCGGTGTTCGGCACGCCCGAGTACATGGCGCCCGAGCAGGCCGCGGGCCGCAGCGATACCGATGCTCGCGTCGACGTCTACGCGCTCGGCGTGATCCTCTACGAGATGATCACCGGCCAGGTGCCGCATCGCGGCGACACCATGATGCGCACGCTGACCATGCAGATGCTCGATCCCGTCGAGCCGCCGCGCAAGGTCCGCCCCGATCTCGACATCTCGATCGAGCTCGAGGGCGTGATCATGCGAAGCCTCGCCAAGAAGCGCGAGCAGCGGTTCGACTCGATGGCCGACGTGCTCGCCGCGCTCGATCGCCTGCAGACGCCGGTCGGCCAGAGCGTGACCGGTAGCCCGGTCTATGCGCTCGCGTCCCTACCGCCCGGTGCGGAGACGATCGTGCCGAGCGCGCCCGCGAAGCTCGACGACTCGCTGCCGATCGTCGTCGCGATGCCAGTCTCCGAGGTCATGCCAGCCGCGACGACTCGCACGAAGGCACCGACGAACCGACGGCTCCGCGACGAGCCCGAGTTCGTCACCCGCGACAAGCCGATCACGTTCGAGCACGTGTTCACCGAGGAGATCCGCGCGAGCCGCGGCCGCCGCTGGCCGATCGTGCTGCTGTTCGCGCTGATCCTCGGCGGCGCGGCTGCGGCGATCGGCTTCGTCGTGTACAGCCGCGATCGCGTCGTCACCACCGCCGCGCATCGCGATGCCGGGGTCAGCGAAGCGACGCCCGACGCGACCGTCGTCGTCGAGGTTCCCGCCGATGCCGTGCTCCGCGAGGCGCCCGTCGACGCACTCGACATCGTGATCGTCGAGACCGATGCGGGCCGCCGAATCGCGCGGACATCCGACGCCGGCGTCCGCCCGGTGATCGTCCAGACACCGAACGGCCGCGGCACGATCTCGATCCAGGTCATCACCAAGCCGGAGGGAGCCACGCTCTACGCAGGCCACAGCTACCGCGGACCCGGCGGCACCAACGTCGAGCAACCATTCGGCGCCAGGCTCGACATCACGTGCAAGCACGCCGGCTACAAGCCGGGCACCGTGTCGCTGGTGTTCGACGGCAAGACCGAGGTCGCGCTCTGCGTCCTCCAGCGCATCAAGATCTGCATCGACAACATCAAGAACCCGTTCGACGACTGCGAGCTCGATCCGTCGAAGCCGATGCCGGGCGACGACGAGCTACAGAAGCCGTGATGTGCTGCGAGACCGTGCGCGCTTGGTGGTCCACGAATGGATGAGGACGACGACGAAGATAGCGAAGAGATCGGGGTCGAGGACGCGCTCCTAGCGTTCGAGAGCGGCTCCGGTGTCGAGCTCGGACACGTGATCGCCTTGGTGAACGTCGGCACCGAGCCCGACGGTCAATGGGTGCCGCGACCTCTCGTCGATGCGATCGCCGCACGGCAAGCCATGGGCCGCGATCTCGCCAACGGCGGCATCGATCAAGTCGCTTGGAATCACGGCCCGGACGCCGTTCGCCGCTATGCCGCGGCGTTTCGCATGGTCGGGGCGATCGAGAACGCCGACCTTCTCGACGACCTGGCAGGCGCGCTCGAACTGCGCGACACGGCACCCAGCGGCGGGACCGTCGCCGAGTTCATGCGCTATCGCCACTCCGTCAGCCGACGATGTGATGCGACGCCCGCGCTGGATGGCGAGCTCCGCGAAGTCCTCATCGAGTACGTGGTCGCGCGCGCAAGCGAGCTGACAGCAGCCTTCCTCGCGTCCTGAGCGCCGAGACACGTCCGGTCAGAAGATCTTCGCCTTCGGAAACTCCGCGCGAACTCGTGCGACCAGCTCGTCGGGGAGCGGACAGTGGCCGAGCCGAATCTCCTCGAGCCCCTTCAGGGTGAAGAGCTCCTCGGGCAGTGTCGACACCGGGGAGTGCCAGAACATCAGCCTTCGCAATTTCGTCAGTCGACCGATCGCCGCCGGAAGCCGCTTCAGGTTGGGCGACGAGATCCAGAGCTCCTCGAGCGCCGGAAGATCGAAGATCACCTCCGGAGGCTCCTCGAACGGATGCGCGTCGAGGTGGAGAAACACCAGCTTGCGGAGCTGCGAGAAGCTCTTCGGAAGGCGCGCGAGCGGGCATCGCGCGAGCCACAACGTCCGAAGTTCCGCGAGCTCGCTGAAGGTCTCCGGGAGCTCCGTGAGCGCGTTGCCGCTGAGCGACAACGTGTGGAGCTGACGCAAACCGGTGAGCCCCTCGGGGATCTCCGTGAGGCCGTTGTTCTCGAGAAACAGGGTGCCGAGCTCGGTGAGCAGGCCGAGCTCGCGCGGGATCGTGCGGATCTGGTTGTCGTTGAGTTGGATCGATCGAAGAAAGACCATGTCCGCGATCGACGGGCTCAGGGTGTCGAGGCGATTGCCGCGCATGTCGAGATCGGTGACGCGTGGGAAGGCGCCTACAGCGTCCGGTACGCGGTCGAGAGCGAGATACTTCAGGTCGATCTTGGCCATCTCGAGCATGTCGCCCTGAGCTCGAGGGTTCGGAGGCTCGAAACGCTGGTACACCGCGCGAAAGCTCCGGCTGTCGTCCGCACTCAACCAGATCGTCGCGGCCTCGCCGCCGAGTCGGCCAAAGCTGTCGATGAGCACGTCGTGATCCACGAGGTCTTCGCTCAGCGCCGTGAGCAGACGCGCGCATCGATCACGGGTGATGACTCGTGGGGCAAGGTGCAGGTCGAGTGTCGTGAGGGCGTCGCGCACGGCGGCCGGGGCATGACGCAGGACGAGCGCACGTTGGGATCGGGCCAGCGCGGCATCGCGATCCTCATCGCCCCCCCAACCGGTCGCGATCGCGCTCGCGAGCGTCGCGGGCGTATACGCAATCGCGCCCATGGGCCCCGCGGCGAGCTGCGCCGCCGTGAGAGCCTCCGCCGTGGCATCGACCTTCGCCCCCCATTCCCCGTCGTCCTCCGGAGCTCTCGCCCACGATGAGCGGATGGCCGTCCCGTTCTCGTCGTAGTCCACGAGCTCGGCAGTGTGGCGACCTTTGGCGATCGCGCCTTTGCGGCAGGAGCCGTCGGGGCGACGGATCTCGAACGGTCCGTCGATGGCCCCGCGCACGTAGTGGAGATGAAGCCGCGGCTCGCCGTCGAGATACTCGATCAGCGCTCCGTGGCGCTGCTCGTTGACGTAGTCGACGTGCCTTTGGAGCTTGCCCTCGGGAGACCAGACGCGCGTCCGACCTTGGCGTCTGCCGGTCGTGTCCCAACGCCCCTCGAGCCAGACGCCGTTGTCGAAGACCGCCTTCGGATCGACAGAGGTGGGCCGCGGCGGCAAGAGCTCTCCACGTACGGTTCGCTCGACGCCCTCGTCATCGAACAGGTGCATCTCGTGGTTGAGCCCCTGGTCGACGTCGATCACGCCGCGAACGATCGGCGGATTCGTGAACGGCATGCGCTCGCTGCTCTTCGTGCGGGTCGGGTAGAGGATGCACCGACCATGAATCACGCCCGCGACGTAGGGCGTCTCGGACGCGACGCTTCCGTTCTCGTGGTAGCGCACGTTGAGCCCGTGGATCTTGCCGTCCACGTACGTGCACTCGGCGACGAGGCTTCGATCCGACTTGCGAAAGAACCGCACGAATCCCTCGAAACGCCCGACCGCGTCGCGCTCGGCGACGACCCACTCGTTCTCCTCGTCGGACCAGAACGCCTCCTTCGGCGCGAAAATCGTCATGCGCTCCGCTCAAACCCTAGTGTAGCGCCCGTCCACTAACGTACGGCGCCACTGCGCGGTAGCCGGACGGTGAACGTCGTCCCGTCGACGATGGTCGAGTGAACCACGATGTCGCCGCCATGGGCCGCGATGATGTTATCGACGATGTAGAGTCCGAGACCGACGCTGCGCCGACGGTGGCTCGCCTGGGGATCGAGTTGCTGCATCGGCTCGAAGATGCTGGCGAGATGCTCGGGAGGAATCACGGGTCCCTGATTCTGCACGCTGACCAGCACACTGGCGCTGTCCCCGCGCAACGCGACCCGAACTGGCGTTCCGGGCCGCCCGTGGTGCACGGCATTCGAAAGGAGGTTTGCCATGACCTGTCCGAGCCGATCAGAATCGAAGTCTGCGTGCGGATCACCCTCCGTCGCGATGAAATGCCGCGCCACTCACCAGTGTCAAATTTGCCTGAAAGGCATGTGCGGTGCAACCACGGGCAAACCGAGGTGCGTCATCGTCGTGGGGCACGCGCGACGACGAGCCGCAGAAGCCCAAGGCTCGGCTACGCGGTCGGCACGTAACGCGGCAGCAGCACGTGGTTCTCGATGTGGACGTGCTCGAGCGTATCGGCCTCGAGGACGGACAGCTCCTTCATCAGCGTCCGGTAACTGTTGCATCCCCAGTCAGGCGCGACGTAGTTGGCCGCGGCGGTCCGCAACTGCCAGAGCATCTCGCCGACTTGCTCGTGCTCGTGACGCATGGCGCGCAGCATCGCTTCGACGTTCGCGGACCGGTCTTCGAGCAGCGCGGGGAACAGCACCGACTCCTCCTCGGCGAGGTGAACGCGGAGTGTCTCGACGAGCTGGTCGACCCGCCGTGCGACCTCGCGCAGCGACGGCTCGCGGTCACCGTGAACACGACCCACCTTCGCGGCGAGCGTCTGCAGGAACGGCATCGTGCGATGGAGGTACTGATGATGTGGTGCGATGATCTTGACGATCAACGCGCGGGTGGTGAGCGAGCGCAGATCCGTCGCTTGCACGGCCGTCTGAGCACGTCGCTGGATGGCAGTTTCGAGATCCGAGACGACACCACGGAGGTCGAGACCGAGATCGTGACAGACGTCGGCGAGCGGCCGCTGGCCCTTGCAGCAGTAGTCGATGCGATGACGCGCGAGTACCGGGGCGCACGCCTGGCTCGCGAAGCAATGAACGACGCGCGCTGGCACGGCGACCACGACGCTGTGGCGTGGCGGGCATCTGGCCGCTAGAGTTTTGATCCGATGCGCTGGGTGTACTGGATCGTCGCGATCGTGCTGTTCGCCGGCGCGCTGTTCCTCGCATCTCGGGTGCAGGACTCCTGGAGTGATCCGACCGACACCGATCATCGTCGCGCGATCCTCGAGCTGGTCGGCGCGATGGTGCTGTCGGCACCGCTCGTCATGCTGGCGCGCAGGCGCAGGCCCAGATTTTCCGACTGACCGGCGACCCATGCCTCGAACGACAAAAGCCGCTCGCCTCGGGTCAGGAGGGAGCGGCTTGCGCGTCGAACGGCTGTGTTCAGCGCGGGGGGCGGGCGTAGCGGTGATCGCCGGGGAACGCCTCGGCGGTCTCGCGCGTCATGAGCTCGCCCTCGTCGGGCAGCGGCTGCAGCGGGATGCCGAGGGCGATCAGGCCCGCGGTGTCGTTGTAGCGCAGCTCGGCGATCGCGATCGGCTTGCCGGCGGCGCGAACGAAGCGCGTGAAGCTCGCGGCCGAGTGGCGCTGCTCGCCGAACTCGGTGCCGAGGCCGGGGCGCGAGCGCTGCGAGAGCTGCGGGGGCGGGGGCGCTTCCATGTCGCCGTCGTAGTCCATGTGTCGGGGCGCGCCACCGCTGGCGCCACCGGAGTCACGGGCAGGCGCCGGTGACGGTGCGCGCGACGTCGTCGTCGGGGCGCGCTCCGAGCGATCCGCCGAGGACGGCTCTGCGGGCGCGCGATCGGCCTTCGCGGTGCGCTTCGGGGCCGGGCGATTGATCCCGCCGCGACCACGCGACACGGATTCGTCGGCGAGATCGTCCTCGTAGTCGTAGGGCGGGTAATAGCCGCCGTAGCCGCCACCACCGACGATGATCTGGCTCTCGGGCTCCGGCGCCTGCTCCTCGAAGATCGCGACGGCGATCACGCCGACGTTGCGTGCCTTGCCCTTCTTCGCGGCGTACGACTCGCTGACGGCGGAGAACCGGAAGGTCGCGACATCGGCCTGCGAGGTGCGGAAGCCCTCGATGCGAACGTCGCCATAGGGCGGGACGACATAGCCGCGCTTGCGGAGGTCACCGGCTTCGCCATCGATGACATCGAGCCCGTCGACGCTGACCACGGCCTCGACGCGATTCGGGGTCGGGTTGGTGACGCGGATGACGTAGCGCTCGTTCGCGTTGCCTTGCACGTAGAAGCGGTTCTTGAGCCCGTAGGTCGGCAGGGTCTCGCCGCTCTCGCGGATGACCTGCACGTCGTAGGGCGCGCGAAGCTGGGCAGGGGCGATGCCGATCGCGATGCGCGAGGGCATCGGTCCGGCGATTCGATCCGCGTGAGCCGCCGAGCAACCGGTGGCAAAGAGGAGGGCAGCGAGAAGCGTCCGCATGCCGAATCAAACGTCGCAGCCCGGCCGCCGATCTAAAGGCGTGTATAGTCCGCGCCATGGCGTCTGCGAAGAAGGCTGTGAAGGCCGCCAAGCCGGCGAAGTTAAAGCAGAAATCCGCATCGCTCCCGAGCAAGAAAAGTTCGGGCAAGCCGGCGGACAAGTCGGCGACCAAGCCGGCCCGGACGGGTCGCAAGGGTGCCCCCGATGTCGCCAACGCGGACCCGACCCTGTTCGATCCGCTGACCCCGGGCGAGGCCGCGGACGCGCTGCGAACGCTGACCGAGGACCGCCGGCTGTCGTCGATGGCCAAGGTCGGCCGCTATCGCGTGATCTGCACCGAGCCGCTGGTCGTCAAGCCGCCGCACTGGATGGCCGGCCACCGGCTCGCGCGCGTGGTCGCTTATGACTACGCCGCCGATCGGTGCGTCGATGCCTGCGTCGATCTCGATGCCGGCGTGGTCGCGCACCTCGAGCTCACGAAGTCGCAGCCGATGCTGTCGCGCGATGAAGAGGCGCTCGCCGTCTCGATCGCGCTGGTCGATGATCGCGTGCGCGAGAAGCTGTCGCTCGGCGATAGCCCGCAGATGACGATGCACTACTGGGGACGCACCCCGACCGAGATCGCGTACTCGCGCCGCTCGGCCGCGGTGGTGTTCGGTCGCAACGACGGGCATGCCTCGCTCGTCGCCGTCGTCGATCTGCTCGACAATCAGGTGACCCAGGTGGTCCCCGCGGAGCTCTGGTAGCCATGTCGAACGTGATCAGCGAAGCGAACTGGAAGTTCCACTGGCGGCTCACCGAGTCCGCCGGGATCATGATCTACCTCGCCGACTACAACGGTCGTCGCGTCCTCTGGGAAGCGTCGATGCCGTACGTCACCGTCGACCACCAGCGCGAGACCATGGAGGTCGAGGCCGATAGCGTCGAGACCCACGGGCCGTGGTGGATCCCGCTCGGCGCGCGGACGCTGCAAGGCCCGGTGCGCGTGCAGTCGTTCCGCGGTGGCGTCGAGCTGTCGGCGGCGTTCGAGGCGGGTCCCTACCAGTACACGCAGCTCTGGCGGTTTCACGACGACGGCCGGCTGTGCCCGTGGCTCACGATCTACGGGCCTGGCGTCCACGAGCAGCACACGTACCATCCGCACTGGCGCTTCGACTTCGATCTCGACGGCGCGCGCGACGACCGCTTCGAGCGCTTCGAGGACTCGCGCTGGCACCGCATCGAGCACGAGGGCTGGTTCCCGTACAGCGGCGAGGCCGACGAAAACGCCAACGTCTGGCGCCAGGTCGACTCGGGCTCCGGCGCGGCGGTCAACATCCGGCCGCACAGCTGGGACGACGCCGAGCTGTTCGCGATCCGCTATCACGATGGCGAGTGGGCACCGTTCTCGCCGCGCAGCGCCGCGGGCAGCCAGACGTTCCCGGCCGCCTACGTCGGCGACGAGGCCCTCGACGGCGACGACGTCACGCTGTGGTACGTCGCCCACGTGCACTTCGACCAGTCCTTCCCGTACACCGCGGGACCGTGGATCAAGGTCGAAGGCTTCGGTCGCTGATCACGACGCGCGGCGCAGCGAGACCGCGAACGGGACCGCGAGGTCGACGTCCTCGCCCTGCGGATCGATCGTGCCGCGCGGAAGCCGTGACGCCAGTGCAGCGCGTGCGGCGTGGACATCGGTAGGCGAGGCGTCGAGGGCGGCGCCCACGGCCTCGAGGACCGTCACCGACGCGGCGACTGCGTGCTCGAGCTGGGCGGCGAAGGTTCCCCAGCCGCCGTGCAGGTAACGCGGCTTCGCCTCGTCCTTGGCGGCGCGCGACGCCAGGCGCTTGCCGAGCGGTGAGCCGAGCAGCCGGACGTGGGTGCGATAGCCGCGGGCGTAGCCGGCGAATTCCGCGGGCTCGGGTGCGGTGCCGAGCGCACGCCGCCACGCTTCGAGCACGAGCACGACCACCCGCTCGGGCAGCTCCTCGGTGAGGCGGATCGCGAGGTAGCTCGTGATCTCTGACGTCCCCATCATGTCGCGGCCCATGTAGCTCTCGTGGAAGCAGATCGACTGGAACTTCTCGACCTCGCGGTGCGAGGCATCGTGGTTCTTGCCGGCGCGGTGCTCGCGGGCGAGCGCGTTGATCAGCGGATGCAGCGAGCGATCGATCGCGCAATGCGAGGCGAGCCCGAGCGCGATCGCGGCGAGCGTGTCGTCGTGCTCGCGACGGGCTCCGTCGATCAGCGCGCCGAGCAGCGCGACCGCGCCGCCGTCATGGAGCGCGGCGCCCCAGTGCGATGGCCGCGCCGGAATGCCGGCGACGTAGCGGAGGACCTCGCCGGTGAAGCGATGGAAGTACGGCAGGTCGACGAGGATCGCGCCGAGTCGCGCGGCATCGGCGTGGCGATGCAGGCGCTGGCGCACGTGTGCATCGAGCCGTGCCGAGGAGGCCGCCTCGCGGAGAGCGGTGAGGTGAATCCCCTCGGCGGGCATCGCGAACGTGTAGCTTGCCCCAGTCTCTAGAGGAAGCCGAGGGTCTCCGCGTGTCGCACGTACTTGCGGGTCACGTTCCAGACCAGCCAGTTACCGCCGCTCCCGACGAGGACCCACGGCGTGTAGCGGTACATCGAGGCGGTCGCGTGGTTGACCGGCGTGACATTGCGCGGGTCGAGCGTGCGGGAGGTCTTGCCCTTGCGCCAGGTGCCGGTGCCGGCGACGGACTCGTCGTAGCCGCGCCGCATGACCTTGGCGCCGCACGCGAGCTGCGCGCCGAACCCGCGATACGACGCGCTGCAGCCGCCGCCATCGGGACAGCCACAACCGAGCGCGCGATCGATCCGATAGCTCGACGGCTTCACCGTCTTGCTGACCAGCGATGCCTCGACCTGCATGCGCGCGAGCAGCATCATCGGATGCACGCGCTCCGCGGTCGAGGCATCGATGACGAGCTGCGCGGCGCTGAGGCCGTTCGCGGAGTAGTCGGCGAGCCACGAGCGATTACCATACGGAGACCGCTCGAAGAACTTCTGGACCTGGGTGACGGTCATCGTGCCGACGAAGAGATCGTCGCCGACGACGTCGTTCATTAGGAACGTGGCAGGGACACCGTCGCCCTTGCCGTCCTCGGGATCGACCTCGTAGTCGGCAGGCTCGTCGTTGCCGATCTCCTCGGCCTCGTCACCAGCGGAACATGCGGCGAGCGCGCAGAACACGATCAGGCGGGCAAGCTTCATGACGTCCGGGCTCTGCGAGCCGCGGGCCGTTGCACATCAAATGCAACACCTCGCACACGTCTGCGCGGGCGCATGGCACGCGATCGATATCCTCGCGAACGATCACGTGGCGACTCGGGTAGCCGCCCGGCGTGGGGAAAAACCCTCGGGGGGGCGGAGAGTTGCGGCCCAGGCTTTTGCGGTTGCCGAGGCGGGCCGCACAGGCGACTCGTGGTGCCAGTCTCTGCGCCCGTGCGCTCAGGCGCCGAGCTCGCCGTGACACTTCTTGAACTTCTTGCCGGAGCCGCACGGACACGGTTCGTTGCGGCCGACCTTGCTGTCGGCGACGAGCGTGCCCTGGCGCTCGCCGGGACGACGACCTGCGAGCGCGGCGTCGAACGCCTCGATCACGACCTCGGTCGGCTTGATGATCGCGCCCGCGGTGTCGGCGGTCATCGCGGCTTCCTTGACGTCCTCGGTCAGCAGCTCGGCGAGCTTCGCGTAGATGTGCGGCTGGCTCGCGACGAGCGCGGGCGCGACACGATCCTGCGGCGGCTTGTCGGCGAGGCCCTCGATGGTCGACAGCGCCTCGGTGACGACCTTGTCGGCGTCCGCGAGGTTCTGGCCGGTGAGCCGGGGCAGCGTGCCGTCACGGCCGCGATCGAACATCGCCCACACGAGGGTCGCGTAGAACACCGCGGCCTCACCGACGGCATCGCCGTGCTCGGTGCGGACGGCGGCGGCGTGCTGGAGCAGGAACGGCTGCTCCTTCTGCAGGCGCTGCGCGAGCTTGTTCATCGCCTTCTTGTCGCCGCGCTGATCGAGGCGCGTGAAGGCGGTGATGGTTCGTTCGACGTTCTCGGCGGTGACGACGTTCGCGGACATGCCGGGCGATCTTCCCTGGTCGATGCGCGTCGTCAAGTCAGCGCGCCAGCTGATCGACGCAACCGTTCGGCCCGGGGCACTTGCGGGGATACGGGCTGGCGTCGACGGCGGTCACCGTCACCCCGGCGAACACGCCGGGCAGCTGGTGGATCATCCGATCGATGTGCGCCGGCATGTTGACGAGCAAGCGCGGCAGGTCGGGCCGGCCCGTCGCCTCGAGCATCACCTCGAGCGGCATGCCGCCGGCGACGCCATCGCGCGTGATCGACAGCACGATACCGGGATGCGTGCGGCCCGGATCGAGCGGCTTGCCCGCGAGCGGATCGACGAGGCGCATGCCGATGCAGCCGAGGTTCTCGCAACGTGCGAACACGGCCGAGTCCCAGCGGCGGATGCGCTCGGTGGCGTCGATCTCGCGGCGCGGCGAGAGGTAGAGCTGTCGCGTGTGCCAGCTCGCCCACACCGCGTGAGGAGCGAAGAAGCCGAGGCCGAGCGTGCCGTCGATCGCCATCTCGTCCCAGCGGCGATCGCCGTACGGGATGAACACGACGCCGTCGGAGGTGATCGGGCCGACCGTGACCGGTGTCGGCTCGGTCGCCTTGGTGATCCGGCGCGGCACGCCGACCTCGTCGATCACCGCGGTCTGAACCTCGCGCGGCACGAGCTTGGTCTTCTCCCACAGCGATTCGCGGAGCTGGCTGGCGGGCGCGCCGAAGTCGACGTGCAGCGAGTGCTTCTCGCCGTTGACGGTGGCATCGACGAGCCGGCGCGGCGCGGCCGAGGTCTGCGCGTTCTCGAAGCGGCTCGCGAGCTCCTCGTAGCCGATCATCGCGGCGCCCGGCGGCGGCTGGAACGCCTTCTGGGTCATCAGGTGAACGACGCCGCGATCTCGATCGATGCCGAACACGAGGGAGTCCGCGATCACGTCGCGGCCGATCACCCCCGAGATCCGGCGGCCGGCGACGTCGAACGATCCGGGGCGCACGACGATGACGTCGCGGCGCTCGATGATGAGCTGGCCGATCTCGAGACCGACGACCTCGGCGTACGACCGCGGCTGCTGGGTATCGGTCTCGTCGAGCCGATGCGGGCCGTTCGAGGTCCGCAGGCCGGCTTCCTTGACGACGTCGCCGTCGACGATCGAGATCGGCGCGTCCGGATCGATCGCGAACAGGTACGGCCCGTGCGTGTTGATCTGAACGGCCGTGACGAGCAGGCCGTTCTCGAGCGGGCCGACGAGCGGCAACGCCCAGCGATCGCCGCTGACGCCGCCGGAGAACCCGGGTGGGGCGCCGGACGTGCAGCCTGAAATGCACCCCGCGGCGCAAGTTGCGAGCACGACGCCAAGTTGAGTTAGTGGAGACCGTCCCCGTTGCATCGTCAGATTCCGGGAGCTTGGCGATCGAAAGTTGAGTTAGTGGAGACCGTCCCCTAGTGGCGCATGCCGTCGGCGCCGACTTCCCAGACCATGCCCGAGTAGAGGAGCTTGGTGAGATCGCCGACGCCCTGCTTGGCCTTGGCGTCCTCGATCTGCTGCTGGGCGAGCGCGCCGTAGGTCGGCTTCTCGGTGCGGTAGAGGATGCCCATCGGCATCGGGAAGTCCGGCATGACGAGCTGCGCGAGGAGGTTCGCGTAGAGCTGGCTGCCGCGCTCGGTGTGGACGAGGAGCTCGCCGACCGGGGTCTGGCCGGGGGCGTCGCCGACGTCGACGATCTCGGGGGCGAGGGTCGCGCCGACCTTGATGCCCTTGGTGCCGCCCGCGAAGGTGAGGGGCTTGCCCTCGACGAGGACGAGCTGCTTGTTCGCGGGATCGTCCTTGAGGCCTTCCCAGATGCCGTCGTTGAAGACCGGGCAGTTCTGGAGGAGCTCGATGAAGACGGCGCCCTTGTGCTTGTAGGCCTCCTCGAGGATCTTCGCGAGCCCCTTGGCGTCGGTGTCGGCCGCACGCGCGATGAAGGTCGCGCCCACGCCGAGCGCGAGCGAGATCGGATTCAGCGGGTGATCGATCGAGCCGGTCGGCGTCGACGGCGCGCGCGTACCCGGGACCGAGGTCGGCGAGTACTGGCCCTTGGTGAGGCCGTAGATCTGGTTGTTGAACAGCAGGATCTTGAGATCCATGTTGCGCCGGAGCGCGTGGATCATGTGATTGCCGCCGATCGACAGGCCATCGCCATCGCCGGTGATCACCCAGACGTCGAGATCGGGGCGCGTGATCTTGAGGCCCGACGCGATCGCCGGGGCGCGGCCGTGGATGGTGTGGAAGCCATACGTGTTCATGTAGTACGGGAACCGGCTCGAGCAGCCGATGCCCGAGATGAACACGGTGTTCTCGCGCTTGATGGCGAGGTTCGCGAGCGTGCGCTGGACCGTCGCGAGGATCGCGTAGTCACCGCAGCCCGGGCACCAGCGGACGTCCTGGTCGGACTCGAGGTCCTTCTTCGAGAGCTTGATCTTGACTGCTTCGCTCATGATGTTCTTTCGGGGCTCTCGGGGCTGCGATCGACGCTCAGGCCGTCGCCAGGGGCTGGGCGGGCAATTCGGTGGAGGACTGGGCAGCCGGCTCGCCGAGGCGCGCTTCGATCGCGTCCGTGACCTCGCGAACCTTGAACGGCAGGCCCTGGATCTTGTTGAGCCCGACCGCGTCGATCAGGAACTCCGCGCGGATCACCTGGCGCAGCTGGCCCATGTTGAGCTCGGCGACGATGACGGTCTTGAAGTTCTTGATGATCTTCGCGAGGCCCGGCTCGAGCGGCGCGAGCCAGCGCAGGTGTGCGTGGCTGACCTGCTTGCCCTGGGCGAGGAGCTGCTGCTGCGCCTGACGCAGCGACCCGAAGGTGCCGCCCCAGCCGATCACGAGGACGTCGCCACTCTCGGGACCCGAGAGGTCGAGCTCGCCGATGTCCTGCGCGATCCGCTGGATCTTCTCGGCGCGGACGTGGGTCTGCTTCTCGTGGTTCTCCGGCGCGTACGAGATGTTGCCGGTCAGCGCGTCCTTCTCGATGCCGCCGATGCGGTGCTCGAGGCCGGGCGTGCCCGGGATGACCCACGAGCGCGCGAGCGTGCGGGGATCGCGCTCGTAGACGAAGTAGTTCGTCGGATCGGTGCGATGAATGACGTCGAACCGCGGCATCGCCGCGAGGTTCGGCAACGCCCACGGCTCGCTGCCGTTCGCGATGTAACCGTCGGAGAGCAAGATCACGGGCACCATGTAGCGGGTCGCGATCTTCACGGCCTCGACGGCGCAGTAGAACGTGTCGCCCGGGCTCTTCGCAGCGAGCACTGGCAGCGGCGACTCGCCGTTGCGGCCGTACAGCGACTGCGAGAGATCCGATTGCTCGGTCTTCGTCGGCAAGCCGGTCGACGGCCCACCGCGCTGGATGTTGAGGATGACGACCGGCAGCTCGGTCATGACGCCGAGCCCCATCGCCTCGCCCTTGAGCGCGATGCCGGGACCACTCGACGCGGTCACCGCGATCGAGCCGCCGTACGCTGCACCGAGCGCCGCGCCCATCGCCGCGATCTCGTCCTCGGCCTGGAACGTCATCGTCCCGAAGTTCTTGTACTTCGCGAGCGAGTGCAGGATCGACGACGCTGGCGTGATCGGATAGCCGGCGTAGAACAGCGCCTTGCCCGCGAGCTCGGCACCGACGACGAGCCCGAGCGCGATCGCCTCGTTGCCCGTGATGTTGCGGTACATGCCCGGCTTGAAGACGTGCGGCGGGACCTTGTAGACGGTCTGGAACACCTCGGCGGTCTCGCCGTAGTGGTAGCCGGCCTTGAAGACCGTGACGTTCGCGTCGCCGTACCCCGGCTTCTTCGCGAACTGCTGGTGGATGCGCCGGATCTCGGCCTCGGGCTCGCGGCCGTACATCCAGAACACGAGGCCGAGCGCGAAGAAGTTCTTCGCGCGACCCTTCTCCTTGTTCGTGAGCTCGCTGCCCTCGAGCGCCGTCATCGTCAGGTGATTGATGTCGACCGCGTGAACCTTGTACTTGTCGAGCGTGCCGTCCTCGAGCGGGTTCGACGAGTAGCTGGCCTTCTTGAGGTTCGCCTCGACGAACGCACCACTGTTGACGATCAGCGTGCCGGTCTCGACGAGATCCTTGAGGTTCGTCTTGAGGCCCGCGGGGTTCATGCAGACGAGCACGTCGGGCGCATCACCCGGCGTGTGGATCTCCGACGACGAGAAGTGCAGCTGGAAGCCCGAGACGCCGAACAAGCTGCCGGCAGGAGCGCGGATCTCGGCCGGGAAGTCCGGGAACGTCGAGATGTCGTTGCCAGCTTCCGCGGCGGCCTTGGCGAACTCGCTGCCCGTGAGCTGCATGCCGTCGCCCGAGTCGCCGACGAACCGGATCACGACCCGGTCCAGATGCTTCGTCTCCATCGCTGATACCCCTAACAACTCGCTAGCGAGCGAGCATGGCGCGGACCTTACCAGCCTTGCCGTGCGAACCCAAGGGTTGCGCGGGGTAGCGCCCGGCTGCTGCGAGCTTCCCCGAACGCGAACAGTTCCAGGGAGCTACGGCGGATTCTTCGACAGCAGCGGGGACGTGTAGACGACCACCGAAGCGACCTCGACCGTGACCTCGGTGGCAGCCATCGCGTAGGACCCCGTGGTCGCGCCGTCGACGGTGGCCAGCGCGAGCTCGGTCGTCGCGCCGCCGTGGCCGCCGATCCGCACTCGACAGGTGATCCGGCCGCGCTGCTCGCGATCGACCGTCCGCCACGCGGTGACCATCACCGGATCCTCGGTGGTGATCGCGGCGGACAGACGCCTGGTCAGCGTCTCACCGCCGATCTCGCGCGCCTCGAGCTCGTCGAAGCCATCGGCGTCGCGATCGGCGAGGATCCGGCAGGTCACGCCGACGCTGCCGTCGCCGTCGATCGCGAGCTCGAACGCGCCGCCTGCACGCCACGCGAGCGCCGTGACGGTCGCGGCGACGTACACGCCACTGCCCTGCTCGCGCCGGTTGCTTGCCCATCGCGCGGCGTCCGTCGCGTGCGCGGCATCGCCGGCGATCGTCCAGCCGCTACCGGTCCACAGCGCGGCGTCCGCGGCATCGGCGAACGTGTGCAGCGCCGCGAGCGTGTCGCCTGACAGCGTGCCGCGGGGATCGCACGCATCGCCGACGCGATCCTCGAAGTTGCCGACGGCTCGCTCGGTGGTGTCGCGCTGATCGGGATCGGGTGCCGCCGGGCAGATGTCGCAGCGATCGCCGACGCCGTCACCATCCTCGTCGTGGCCGGGATCCACGCACGGGGCGGCGTCGACTGCCGGGCCGTCCGAGCCACCGCCACACGCGCCGATGCTGGTGCCGATGCAGGTGCCGATGCAGGTGCCGACCAGCAGCCGCGCCAGATTCTGGGCTACGCTCGCGGCGTGACGATGCGGGTCTCGACGGGGTTGGTCGCCGTGCTGCTCGTCGCGTGCGGCCATCGCGGAGCTTCGAGCGTAGCACCCTCGCCGACGAGCACAGCTCCGGCGTCCTTGCCATCCGGACCACCGCTCGTCACGCCCGGCGAGCGGATGACCTATCGCGTCGAGCTCAAGGGCTTCGAGCTCGCGTCGTATACGTTCGCAGTCGGCGAACCGACAGAGCTCGCCGGCAGGCAGGTGATCCCCGTCGAGGGACACACCAGGAATACCGGGCTCGCGAAGTCGATCACCAAGGTCGACGATCGCTTCACGTCATGGATCGACGTCGCCACCGGTCGCTCGGTGCGGTTCCAGACGACCGAGTACGCGACCGGCAGCGATACGAACATCGAGCACTCGATCATGGATCTCGCGGGCCGTGACGGCGACACGATCCCGGTATCGTTTCAGCTGAACGATGGCGCGCCTGAGGCCCAGCCGCAGCTCGTGACCCAGGCCGAGATCTGGGACTACAACACGCTCCTCGTGATGCTCCGCGCGTGGGAAGCGCCGGCCGGCACCGCGACCTCGCTCGAGGTGTTCCGCAGCCGCTTCCTCTGGAAGATCGACGTTCGCGTCCACGGCAAGGAGTCGCTCGTCACCGCGCTCGGCGAGCTACCGGCGCTGCGCTTCGATGCTCACGCGACCAAGCTCGACCGCAAGGGCGGCAAGTTTCCCGATACCCCCGAGCGCGACTTCTCGATCTGGATCAGCGACGACGACGGCCGCGTCCCGCTGCAGACCACCGCCGAGACCGACTACGGCAATATCAAGATGGAGATCGTCGACTACCAGCCCGGCATTGGCGCGCGCCTGCGGCCGTGAATGGCTTGTTCGCGCCGACGCTCGTGCCCTAGATTTCCCGCATGGCCACCGGGCTCTCGGAGACGCTGCGCGAGACGATCGCGTACGCCAAGCTGCCAACCGATCACAGAGGGCTGCTACCGCTCGAGCGTGCAAGAGCGATCCTCGCGACGACGCAGGTCTATCCCAAGGCGGTCGTCCATGAAGGCCGGACCCCGGAGGAGGTCGAGGAGGTCGCGATCGCGCACGCGATCCACGCGGCGCTGGTCTCGCTCGAGTCTGCAGACGAGGCGCTCGCGCACCTCACGCAGCTCACCTGGCACGGTGCGCTGTTCGACGGCTGCACGCTCGTCGAGCGCTACGGGATCACGATGCTGCCGTGGGTCGGCGGGCGCGTCGTCGACGGCATGTTGATCGCGCCGGTGTACGGCCTCGAGGCCACGTTCGCGGCGTTCGGCACCGAGGAGGCCTTCGATCTGCTGATGAAGCTCAAGCTGGTCGACTACCTGCGCGAGCCGGGACGCGTCCCGGTCGGCGATGTCGCGGCCGTTCCCGAGCTCGAGCCCAAGGCGGCGCTCGACGGCCGGGTGTTCGCGGTGATCGATCGGTTCATCGCCGCGCAGCCGGTCGTCGCGGCACGCGTGCTCGCCCGGCGGATGGTCGCGGCGCCGAAGGTCAAGCGCTGGCGCGAGCTCGCCGCGCGGCTGCCGAAGACCGCGGCGGTGGAGGCGTGCCTCGATGTGGTGCCCGCCGCGCCACTCACGGCCAAGGCGATCCTCGACGTCCTCGATACCGCCGCGAAGGATCCATCGCCCGAGACGTGGCCGAAGTTCGCGACGGCGACCGAGGACGATCCGGATACGCTCGAGTATCACGCCCTCCGGCTCGTCGCGGCGCGCTCTCGCGGCGGCGAGGACTGGGGCATCGTGCTCGAGCGGATCACCGGCTCGTACTCGCCGTGGGAGCCGACCCGGATCCAGCGCTTCGTCTACGGGTCGACCGCCCGCGAGTCCGGCCGCACGACCGAGAAGCCGATCGCCTTCGAGCTCGATCGCGTGCCAGATCACGCGAACGGCGAGCCCCTGGAGACCGCGCTCGCCAACGTCGTCGTCAACGGTCCGGCCGGTCCCGCGAAGCTATCGGACGCGACCGCGAAGAAGCTGGACCTGAGGCCAGGCATGGCGTGCGAGCTCGAGGGTGATGCCGGCTTCAACCTGCGACTTCGCGGCTACCTCGCGCTGCATCCCGATGCGTTCTGGGCGCCGCCGGCGGACGCGATCGCCGAGCTCGCGATCCCGGATGCCGAGGTGCTCGTCGTGGCGACCGAGTTTCGCCACGTCGTCGGTGCGACCTACGAGCGGCTGAAGAAGACGGTCAGCTGGCATGGTCTGCCGAGCAAGTCGGAGACCTACAAGTCCCTCGCGGCCGCGCTCGTCGCTCGCAAGCCCAAGCTGTTCAAGCCGGGCGAGCCGAACACCGACTGGCGCCTGCACGCCGTCCACGAGATCGAGTAGCCGATCGAGTAGTCCCGAACGCAAACAGGCTGCGACGGCTCACGCATCACGCCCGCGCTCCCAGTCGCGCAGCCGCTGCCGCTCGCGTTCGACATCCGCAGTGCGCCCCATGCCTTCTGCACCCGATGTCGACCCCGATGCCCAGATCACGTATGCGTCGACGACGAGCGCCTGCATCGCGAGCGCCGCTTCACGGTGTCCAGTCGCCCGCGCGAGCTCGGCACCACGCGACGCGTAGCCAATCGCGTCGATAAACTTGTTCGCAGCGCCCGCGCGAAGCGCCCGCAGCTGCGCGACCGCATCGTCCCATCGCCCCGCACGCACGCGCCGCTCGACCTCGATCACGTCGTCGGAGAGCGGTTGCCCGACCTCGTTGCGCGCGCCGTAGCCCGGCGGCAGCTCGAGCTCGCACTCGCGCAGCCAGCGCGCGTTGTTGAGGTTGCGGTCCGCCGGGGCAAACCAGATCCCCTGCGCGGTCATCGCGCTCTCGAGCGTCTCGATCGCTGCGCGATACCCGCCCTCGCGCAGTCCGCTCGCTCGCCGATCTTCCGTCACCGCTAGCCGCATCGACCGCAACGCGTTACGCAGCCACCCATGCGCCGCCTCGTAGGCGCCACGCCGCTCGTGGCAGAACGCGCGGTCGAACGTGTCATTGCAGCGCAGCGCGGTGGCATACGCCTCGTACGCCTCGTCGGCTCTGCCCGAGACCTCGAGCAACATCCCGCGCGCAGCATGCGAGGCTCCGACCCACGCGGTTCGTGTCGTCGCTGCGACGCAACAGTCGAGCGCGGCCTCGAGCGTCAGATCGGTGACCGTCCACTGCACGCCACAGCTGCAGCGCAGCACGAGATCCGCGCGTCGCTCGGCGGGCCGCGCCGTCGCGGTCTCGATGACCACCGGATCGCCGGAACACTTGGGGCACGATGCGTCGGTCACGGGAAGTCTTACTGCATCGGCCAGTGCCGAAACGCAAACAGGCTGCGAAGCTCGCGCCGCGCAGCCTGCAACGATCCGAGCGCGCCGAAGTCAGATCACTGCGGCTTGGGTTCCTTCTTCGACCGGAACTTCTTCTCGCCCTTCGCCATGATCTCCTTGTCGTAGTACTCGGCGGCCGAGACCCCCGACGCTTCGGCGATCTTCAGCTTCTCGTCGATGATCTGCTTGAAGGCTTCCTTCGGGATGCCGCCACCGATGAACTGACCGTTGATGAAGAAGGCCGGCGTGCCGTTGACGCGGAACTTCGACAGCTCCTGGTGATCGTCGGCGAGGAGCTTCGCGCACTCCGGGCTCCCCATGTCGGCCTTCAGCTTCGCGGTGTCGATGCCGAGCTCCTTGGAGAACGCCATGAAGTTCTCTTCACCGAGCTTGCCGCGATCCTGACCGCGCGACGCGGCGTAGGGGCCGAACCCCTTCTCCCAGAACGCCTTGTAGAAGGGGACGAACTTCCCCTGCTTCGCGGCGGCGCAGCTCGCGAGATGCGCCTGCTGCACGGTGTCCGGGTGGACGACCATGTTCTTCAAGACCACGCGGATCTTGCCGTTGTATTCCTTGACGAGCTCCTCGAGGACCGAACTGGCCCTCTGGCAGTGGGGTCAAGCAAAATCCCAGGCCTCGATGATTGTCACCAGCGCGGCGTTCGGGCCCTCGACCATGCCTAGCTTGACGTTCTCGGTGATGTCGACAGCGAACATCGCGTCGGGCGCGGGCTCGCTGCGCTCCTGCTGCTCGGCCTGCTGCTTCTGCTGGTCGTAGATCTTCTGCAGAAAATCGAGCGCCTCGTTGTACTTCTCGAGCCTGGCGACGCGCGCCTCGAGATCGCCGCCGCCACCTCCACTGGTCTGGCCAGTCGAGATCGCCGGCATCCGTTCGGCGCCGTCGAGCTTCGAGGGTTTCTTCTCGCAGCCGGCAGCCAGCGCGAGCACTGCAACAAGGGAAGCAACTACCTTCATGGGGGGCATCTTGCCGACCCAACCGGCCTGCCGCAAGTCGATGTTCCCGGGCTCGCTCGTTTTTTGATCGACACGGCCCCGCCGAGCGCTGTACCGAAGTGCGTTCGCGCATGCGTCATCACGTCACGCTCATCTGGTTTCTCGTCCTTGGTTGTGGCGGTGGCAGCAGCGGCAGCCCCGATGCCGGCGTGGACGCCGGCGTCGACGCGCCACCCTCGAACTGCCAGCCACTCGGCGCCCAGGGTCAGTTCATCCGCCGCGCCGGCAACCCGCGCCTGCTCGCCGGTCGGACCTTCGGCGACGGCAAGCAGGACCTGTCGATCGCCGACCCCGACGTCCACTGGGACGGCACGCGCTACCGCGTCTATTACAGCGCGACCCACGCGACCACGTTTGCTGCCACGGACAAGGTCCCGGTGGTGCGCCACGCGTCATCGGCCGACCGGATGACGTGGACCGTCGACGACGCTCCCGTCTTCACGATCAGCGCGGATACCGCCGCGTGGGATCGCTTGCACACCGAGGCGCCGACCGTGGTGGAAAACCCGGCCGCGCCCGCCGATCGCCGCTACCTCATGCTCTACGCGGGCGCCTCGCGCGCCTTCCCGTTCGCGGGCTACGCGTTCCCCGAATACAACATCGGCGCCGCGTTCTCCGCCGATGGCATCACGTTCACGCGCATCACCGCCGCGCAGTCGCCGCACGCCAAGGCAGGGCTCGTGCTCACCGGTCAGCAGGCCTACCCCGGCTCGACCGGTGCGATCGTCTCCGATCCCGACGTCGCCATCATCGACGGCGTCTATCACGTGTGGTTCACGAGCTTCGCGTGCACTGGCCCGAGCTGTGGAACGCCGACCGACTCCGGCATCGCCCACGCGACCTCGCCCGACGGCATCACGTGGACCGTCCGCGAGGCGCCGGTCCGCAGCCTGCTGCGCGCCTCGGCCGACCGCAAGAGTGGTGGCCAGCAGCCGTCGGTGATCCACGACGCCGTTCACTGCCGCTGGGAGCTGTGGCTGACCAACGACCTCGGCGCCGAGAACGACGCCCAACCCACCGAGCTCGCGAACACGATGGGCGTCTATCACGCCGACTCCGTCGACGGCCTCAACTGGAGCATCAACTACGCGCGCGCCCGCGACCTGCAGTGGTCCGCCACCGAGCCCGGCGAGCGCCTCGGCCTGCGCACCGGCATCGACGTCGCGCAGAACACCACCGGCCGCCTCATGCTCTACGTCGGCTACGACGATCAGAACGTCCCGGCCGGCTACACGATCCCCGATCGCACGACCGCTGGCTCACGCTCCGGCGTGATGACGCTGAACGTCGCGACCCGCGATCTGCCGTGATGCGCTAACTGCGCTTACGAGATACGCTGGACAGCGTGAACATCGTCGACGAGCTTCACGCGATCGCAGCAGCGCTGCGGGGCGCGGGGATCCCGTATGCGGTGTGTGGAGGGATCGCGGTGACCGCGCACGGAGCGACAAGGTCGACGAAGGATATCGATGTCGTGCTCGCACGCGAGCACCTGAGTGCGGCACTCGTTGCGGTCGCGCCGCTTGGCTACAACATCCCGGCCGGGCCCATGGTCTTCGGAGCCGGCACGCCGCAGGAGCGCCACGTCCAGCGAGTCAACAAGATCGTCGGGGCCCAGCATCTGATCCTCGACCTCCTCCTCGCCGAACAGGCCTATGCAGGCGTGCTCGACGACCGTGTCGACGTCGAGCTCGGCGCAGGCACGATCACGTTCGTCTCGCGCGAGACACTGCTCCGCATGAAGCGCCTCGCAGGCAGGCCGATCGACCTCGCCGACATCGAGAAGCTCGAGGGTCGCGATGAGCGGTGACCTGGACCCCGCGGATGTCGAACGACGGCTCGCCGCGCTCGCGGCGAGCTACGTACCCGAGAGCGTCGAGGAAGGGCACGCCCGCTTGCGGCGAGACGCGATGGCGCCAGACGCGTTTGCGACCAGCGTCGCCCGCAACCTCGAGGAGCTGCGCGCACTCGACGACCTGACCCGCTATCTGCACCAGAACGCACGCTGGCCCAAGACCAGCTGAGCTCTAACGCAGGTAGCGCTGCACGATCGCGCGCAGGTTCCGCGGGTCGAACGGCTTCTCGAGGTGCTCCTTGAGCGATTCGGACAGGAACTGGCGAGCCGCCGCCGTGAAGGCACCGCCGGTCACGAAGATCATGCGATCTGCCTGATCGGGAGCTGCCTGCAGGAGCTCGGCGTGGAGCTCCATCCCGGTCATCTCCGGCATCATCAGGTCACACAGGATGAGGTCGAACTTCTCGTTCGCCACGCAGAGCGCGAGGGCCTCTCGGGCAGCCGTGACCGCGACGACCTCGTGCTCCTTCGACAGGACGCGCACCATGCCGCGAACGATGAGCGTGTCATCGTCGACCACGAGGAGCCGTCCGCGGCGGGTGACGAGCGTGGGCGGAGCGACCGATGCGATCACCTCGTCGCGAGCCTCGCTGGTCACCGGGATCCTCACCCGAAACGTCGTGCCCTTACCAACCTCGCTCACGACCGTCAGCTCGCCGAGCATGTCGCTGACGAGGCGCTGGGAGATCGCCAGGCCGAGGCCCGTGCCGACGCCGACTGCTTTCGTCGTGAAGAACGCGTCGAAGATGCGGCCGAGGATCTCCGGAGGGATTCCAGGCCCGGTGTCCGTGACCTCGATGATGACGTGCTCGCCGTCGACGTGCGTGGTGACCCGGATCTCGTTGTGCTCGGCGCGGCCTTCCGGGATTGCCTGGGCCGCATTGACGAGCAGGTTGAGGAACACCTGACCGAGGCGAGCCTCGTTGACGTGGACGCCGACCTTGCAGCCGTAGCTCTTGACCAGTCGCGCGCGATGGCGAATTTCATTCCACGCCATCCGCAGCGATGACTCCATGATCGTGTCGACGTTGACGGGCGCCTTCGGATCCTCGACGGGCGACCGCGAGAACAGCTTCAGATCCCTGACGATGAGCCGCACGCGATATGCCGCTTCGCGCGCATCGTCGAGAGGCTCCTTGAAGTCCTCCTGGATCCCGAGACCGTGGAGGCTTTGGTCGGTGTCGAGCAGCTTGGTCACCGCGTCGGCGATGACATCGAGGTTCGCGATCACGGCGGCGAGTGGATTGTTGATCTCGTGCGCGACACCCGCCGCGAGCGTGCCGACCGAGGCCATTCGATCGCTGACCATCAACTGGGAGTGCAGCTTCCTGCGTTCCGTCTCGTCGCGAATCACCCCGAGGTTGCCCAGGTGACGGCCCTCGGCATCGACGAGCGGCGTTCCGGCGATGTTGCACCAGATGTCGGAGCCGTCGCGGTGACGAAACACGCCGTCGAGCGCGACCCTGCCACCGCGCGCGAGCTGCTCGAATGACCGAGCGGCCTCGAGCTTCGAGGCGACGCCCATGAACGTGAAGATGCCGCTACCGACCATGTCGCGCGGCTCGTAGCCAAGCATCTCGGCGAAGCGCCGGTTCACGAACACGATGCGTGCTTCGAGATCGGTCTTGACGATGCCATCGCTCGTCGCCTCGACGATCTGACGGTATTGCTCCTCACTCTTGCTGAGGGCGAGCGCGCTACCCTTCTGGACTTCCCTGGCCGCCCGACGCTCGATCGAGTGACGGATCACGCGCTCCATCAGCTGCGGTGTGAGCTGGTCCTTCACGAGATAGTCCGCGGCCCCGAGCTTCATCGCCTGGACGTCGACGTTGTGATCGCCGCGCCCGGTCAGCAGGATCATCGGCGCCGTAAACCCGATGGCGAGCGCAGCCTCGATCAGGTCGAGGCCGCTGTGCGCACCCAGCCGGTAGTCCACGAGCACGGCGTGGTACGGGTTCTTGAGCTCCTCGACGGCGTCCTCGAAGGTTCGCGCCCACGTCACCTCGAACGTGGTGTCGGTGTTGCTTCTGAGCAGCTTGCGCGTCAGCAGGTAGTCTTCCTCGTCGTCTTCGACGAGGAGCACGCGGATCGGCAAGCTAACCCTTCGCCGGCGGTTCGGGGAGCCGAACGATCTGGAACCAGTAGTGACCGAGGACCTTCGTGACCTCGATCAGGCCGGCGAGCGTGATCGGCTTGCTGATGAACGAGTTGGTGCCGAGATCGTAGCTGCGCGTGATGTCCTGCTCGGCCTGAGATGTCGTCATCACCACGACGGGAATCCGCCGGAGGTCCGGATCCGCCTTGATCGCGGCCAGCGCTTCGCGACCGTCCATCCTCGGCATGTTGAGATCGAGCAGGATGAGGCCGGGTGTCGGCGACAGTGCCGGCGGCGCATACGCTCCACGGTGATGCAGGAAGTCGAGGAGCTCCTCGCCATCCGACACCGTATAGAACTCGTTTGCCAGCCGGTTCCTCTCGAGCGCCTTGCGGGTCATCTCGCGATCCTCGGAATCGTCGTCGGCAAGCAGGATGACAATGGGTCGCGAGTTAACTTCCAAGGCTGGCTCCGTTTCGTTGCGCGATGGGCAGCGTGAAGCTGAACGTCGAGCCTTCCCCGGGCTTGCTCGTCGCGGTGATCGATCCGCCGTGCCGCTCGACGATCCGCCGACAGATGGCGAGACCGATTCCCGTGCCTTCGTAGACGCCGCGGCCATGCAGCCGCTGAAAGATCGTGAACACGCGATCGAGATACTTCTCGTCGAACCCGATGCCGTTATCGGAGACCGAGATCCGACACCCTGCGGCCGGGCGTGCACGGCCATCCGCATCCAGGCCCATGATGAGCTCTCCCGTGACCCGCACCACGGGAGGGGTATCCTTGCGGTGAAACTTGAGCGCGTTACCGATCAGGTTCAGGAACAGCTGGCGCATCTGGAGTTGATCGCTGGCCACGGTCGGCAGGGCTTCGATCTCGAGGCGTCCGCCGGTCTGGCGGAGGCGTGCCTCGAGATCGGAAGCAACTCCCGCGACCACCTCGTCGAGATCGACCGGGACGAACGGCTTGCCCAGCGAGGACACCCGCGAGAACTCGAGCAGATCGGAGACCAGTGTCGTCATCCGGACCGCTGCGTTCTGGATCCGGCGAAGGTAGTCGAGCCCGTCGGCGTTCAGCGTTGCCGCCTGTTCGTCCCGTAGACAATCGACGAACGAGTGGATCTTGCGGAGCGGCTCCTGGAGATCGTGTGATGCGACGCTCGCGAAATTTTCGAGCTCGCGGTTGCTCTGGCTCAGCTGGAGGGCCGACGAGCGGAGCTGGTCCTCGCTCCGTCTGCGTTGATCGATATCCGTGCACGTCCCCAGCCAGCGGGTGATCTTCCCCTCTGCATCGTGAATCGGAACCACACGACGCAGATACCAGCGGTGATCGCCCTCTTTCCGTCGGAGCCGATACTCGATCTCGTACGCGGTGCCTGTCTCGAGCGCCTGGTGCCATCTCGCGAGCACCTCTGGCTGGTCAGCGGGATGAACCACATCCGCCCAGCTCTGGTCCCCGATGACGCCGTCGACACGCCCGGTCAGCTCGTACCAGCGACGATTGTAGTAGTCGAAGGTTCCGTCCGGCCGCGCCGACCACACGATCTGAGGCATCGCGTCGGCGAGCTCGCGGAACCTGCGCTCGCCATCACGCAGCGATTGCTCGGTCAGCTTGCGTTGCGTGATATCGGAGTGGATGCCGGCCCACTCTCGAATCGCGCCGTCGTCACCGAACACCGGAACCGCACGCACGGAGAAGTAGCGGTACTCGCCGTCGTGGCGGCGCAACCGGTGCTCGTACTCGCAGGGGCCACGGGCGACGACGGCGTGCTCCCAGAGCTGCAAGTCGTTCGCGCGATCGTCGGGGTGCACGGCATCGATCCAGCCGCGGCGGCCGTACTGCTCGATCGTCTGTCCCGTGTAGGCGGACCAGCTCGGTTGCTCGCCCACCATCTCGCCGTTCTCATCGGTCGTCCAGATCAGCTGCGCCATCGCGAGCACGAGGGACTGGTAACGATCGAGCTGGACGCGCAACGCCTTCGCCGCGTCACCGCTCTGCTCGATCGCCTCGCGCTCGAGCTGGGCGATCCGCAGCTTGCCCCTCGACAGCTGCGCGTCGATGGTCTCGACAGTACTCACGATCCGCCACCCTTTCGCATCACAGCCAGTGTGCTCGATCCGACGGGAATGACGATGTCGGCGCTGGGCTCGATCTCGTGTCCTTGCAGTTCTGACAGAGCGCGCGCATCGCGTACTCGGACTCGGACTCGGAGTGTTCGTGCTTACGCATCCCGCCACAGTGGCCCCAGCTTCCGAGTCTACGCGGCTTCCGGATCGGGCGGCGCTGACGTGGTGCCTCGCTTCGCGAGAAATTCCTATCGGGCTGCTGACAGCCGGACTTCAGCCCGGGCGGCGGAGGTCGGAGATGTCGGCCTTGCGCTCCGCGAGGCTCCCTTCGAAGCCGACGACGTTGGCGCGCCAGCGGACGTACTCGGCCTCGCTGACCGGAACGACCTGCGCGAGCGTGATCGCGGGCGGGCTCTCGTCGAGCGGAAGCTCGAGCTTCCAGAGGCGCGGGACGGTGATGTAGACGTGCGGGAGGCGCTGCGAGAGATCGGTGACGCCGAGCGCGCCGATCACGTCGCGCACCATCACGCCGGGCTCGGGGAAGAAGTTGTTGTCGGACAGGTGAAACGCGAGGTTCGCGAGGATCTGGCCGCAGATGTCGGTGTCGATCACGGTCGACATGATCAGCTCGAGGCGCGGACGCGCGGCGTCGGCCCACTGGTGGTTCGAGAAGCCGATCGAGATGTACGTGAACTGGCTGAACTGCGGCTGGTTGATGATCCGCGCGACATCGATCGCGCGCGCTTGATCGGCGGAGTGACGGTACGAGCGCGTCGAGAAGGTCGGAAACACGTTGCGTAGCGCGTCCGCGGCACGCGTCGAGACCGCGAGGTACTGCGCGAGGGACGGCACGCCGCGCGCCATCTCGACCCACGACGGTTGCAGCGCGAGCGTGCGACGGAGGTAGCTCTGGGCGACGACCTTGTTGCCGACGTCGGCGTGCGCGACCGCGCCGCCCCACAGGGCCGTGGCGCTGTGGGGCGCAAGGCCGATCGCGTGATCGAACGCACGCGCGGCCTCGTGTGGCTTGCCCATGCAGAGCAGCGCGTGACCGAGGCCCTTCCACGCGAGCGCGTGCGGCGGGAACAGCTGGGTCGCCTTCTCGAAGCGTGCTGCCGCGTCCGGAAACTTCTCGGCGCGAAACAGCTCGTGTGCCTCGGCGACAAGGCTATCGGCCGCTGCCTGCGTCATGACGCTTGCCGCTGTACCACGTGAGGTTGGGGGGTGCGAAGCTGCTATGCTCCGCGTTCGATGTCCGCAGGCGTTGGAGCTGATGTAGAAGCGCTGTGCTCGAAGTGCGGCGACGTGTGGCACGTGGTGGTCGCCAAGGTCGGCGAGAAGATCGTCAAGGTGCAGTGCAAGCAGTGCCACGGCTACCACCGCTACAAGTCGCCGCACGGTGCACCGGCCGAGGCGAAGCTGCCCTCGAACAAGCGCCCGCCGAAGGAGCCGCGTGCGTCACGCGATCCTGTCGAGAGATTCGAGAAGCCGGCGGTCGCGGCGGACATGTCGAAGCCGGCGCGGTCGTATCGCGCGAGCGAGCGGTTCGAGGTCGGCGAGCGCGTCGAGCACCCGTCGTTTGGCCAGGGCATCGTCGAGCTGACCGAGCCCGGCAAGGTCACGGTGTTCTTCGGCAGCGGGCGCCGCGTCCTCGCGCAGGCCAAGGAAGCGACCGGGGCCGGCAGCGGGGCGGGCGCGGGCGGGCTGACGCGACCCAAGCCGTTCGATCACACGATCCCGGTGCCCGGCGGCAAGCCCGTCGGCAACACTTGAACGCGCGCTGATCCGTCGCAGCGCGGCGCGCGCGGACTCTGCTAGGGTGCGCCCGATGCAGCGTCGGGTACGCCTCGGTTGGCTCGGGCCGTCGATCGTCGTCATCGGTGCGATCGCTGCAGGCCTCGGCACCTGGTACATGGTCACCGCGAAGCCGAAGGCCGGCGCGGTCATCGACACGATCGCGATCGGCGACGGCGCCTCGCTCGTGGTTCGCGCCGAGGCTGGCGGCGACCGCAACTTCATCGAGCTGCGGCGCGGCGCCGACACCGTGTGGCAGGCGCTCGTCCCGACCTATGCGGGGCGGCCCGGCGCGCCGGGGCTCGCGTGGAATCACATCGCGGTCTCGGTGCGGGTGATCCGCGACCGCCGCGCCAAGGTCTTCGCGATCGCGATGCGCGACGGCAGCAAGCTCGGAACGCTCGGGCTCGCGCCCAACCACGGCGAGGTGACGGTGGCGACCACGGGTCCAGTCACGCTCACCGATCACCAGCGCTCCTACGAGGTGGTCAGCGGCCCGGGCTGGAGCCAGCTCGTCGCGATCGACCTCAGCACGGGCGAGGCGAAGTGGCGCCAGGAGCTCGGCGCGGCGCAGATCGACGCAGGCGGGGTGGCCGACGGCATGGTCTGGCTCCGCCAACGAGGCCTCAAACGAGCGTTTCGAGGGGTCGATGGCGTGGAATCAGGCTCTCCTAGCTCATCGTAATTACTTCGGTTTCAGCGCGCTCAGGAATGAACGCTTCTGACTCGCGGGCGCTATACTGCTCGCCCATGTCTGCTGAACGGCACGTCCAGGTCCCCGTAGAAGTCTCCGGCATCCACCGACTCGAGGTGGTCAGCGAGGAAGCTGCCAAGGAGCGCGAGGTCCGGGATCGGCCGACGTTGCGCGCGATCGAGCAGTCGGGACGAACTCCGCCCGCGCCCGGACTCACCGACTTCATCCCGACTGACCTCGGCTCACCCGAGCTCTACCTGAACCGCGAGCTGACGTATCTCAACTTCTGCTGGCGGGTGCTCCAGGAGGCCGCGGACGATCGCGTCCCGCTGCTCGAGCGCCTCAAGTTCATCGCGATCGTCAGCTCGAACATCGACGAGTTCTTCCAGAAGCGGATCGGCGGCCTCAAGCAGCAGGTCGGCGCGCAGGTCCACTCGATCACGGCCGACGGCCGCACGCCGCAGCAGCAGCTCGTCGATTGCCTCGAGCTGATGAACGCGCTCGAGAAGAAGAAGGTGATCGTCCTCGAGAATGTGATCGCGGACCTCCGCGCAGTCGGTGTCTGGCTCGCCCCCTACAAGGAGCTCGACGCCAAGGAGCAGGCGTGGGCGCGCGAGTTCTACCTGCGCAACATCTTTCCGCTGGTCACGCCACAGGCGATGGACCCGGCGCACCCGTTCCCGTTCGTCTCGAACCTGTCGCTCAACCTGCTAGTCACCCTGCGCTACGAGAACGACGGCGACTCGCTGCTCGCGCGCGTCAAGGTGCCGATCGGCGGTGGCACCGCCCGGTTCGTGCGCATCGGCCAGTCACGGACGTTCGTCGATCTCGCCGAGGTGATGGTGAACAACCTCGATCTGCTGTTCCCCGGCATGGAGGTCGAGGCCTGCTCGATGTTCCGGGTGACGCGCAACGCGATCACCGAGCGCGACGAGGAGGAGGCCGAGGATCTCCTCGAGATGATCGAGATCGAGATGCGCGAGCGCAAGTTCGCCCCGGTCGTGCGGCTCCAGGTCGACAAGATGATGCTGCCGATGCTGCGCGGCCGGATCGCCTCCGAGCTCGGGCTCGACGAGCACGCCGACGTGTTCGAGGCCGAGGGCATGCTCGGCCAGCGCGACCTCATGGAGATCGCGACGCTCGATATCCCCGAGATGCGCGACGCGCCGCACGCGCCGGTGCCGCCGGTCGACTTCCTGACCGACGGCAACATCTTCCACGCGATCCGCGAGACCAAGAACATGCTCGTGCATCACCCGTACGAGTCGTTCCAGCTGTCGGTGGAGCGGTTCGTGCGCGAGGCGGCCGACGATCCCAAGGTCCGCGCGATCAAGATGACGCTGTACCGGACGTCGAAGGACTCCGAGGTCATCAAGCAGCTCGTGCGCGCCGCGCGTAACGGCAAGCAGGTCGCGGTCGTGCTCGAGCTCAAGGCGCGGTTCGACGAGGAAGCCAACATCAAGTGGGCGACGCGCATGGAGCGCGCGGGCATCCACGTGACGTACGGCGTCGTCGGGCTCAAGACGCACACCAAGATCGTGCTCGTGGTGCGGCAGGACTTCGACGGCCTGCGGCGCTACGCGCACGCTGCGACCGGCAACTACCACGCCGGTACCGCGCGGCTCTACACCGACCTCGGCCTGTTCACGTGCGACGACGGCATCGGCCGCGATCTCACCGAGCTGTTCAACTACCTGACGACTGGCTACAAGCCGCGCCGCAAGTACACCAAGGTCCTCGTCGCGCCGAAGATGTTGAAGCAGGCGCTGCTCGAGAAGATCGAGCGCGAGATCGCGATCCAGGGCGGCGGCGGGCGCGGCCACATCCAGTGGAAGCTCAACGCGCTCGAGGACGTCGACATCGTGCGTGCGCTCTATCGCGCCTCGCAGCGTGGCGTGACGATCGATCTGATCGTGCGCGACACGTGCCGGCTGCGGCCGGGTGTCGAGGGCGTGTCATCGACGATCAAGGTCGTCTCGGTGCTCGGCCGGTTCCTCGAGCACGGCCGGATCTACTACTTCCACAACGGTGGCCGCCCCGAGTTCTACATCGGCTCGGCAGACGCGATGCAGCGCAACCTCGAGAAGCGTGTCGAGGTGCTGGTTCCCGTCGAGGATCCGCGGCTCCAGGCCGAGATCCGCCACGTGCTCGACATCCAGCTCTCCGATCAGCGCGGCGCGTGGGACATGCAGCCGGATGGCAGCTACATCCAGCGCAATGGCATGGGCGCGAAGCACAGCCAGCAGCAGATGATCGAGCGCACCGAGCGCCGCCTCAAGGAAGCGACCCGCCTCCGCCGCCGCAAGGTCCAGTCGACGACGGCACGCAAGAAGCGCTGATCATGGATAGCTCACGCGGCGGATCTGCGATGACGACGGCTCGTCGTAGAACAGCTGCTTGCAGTCCGTCGACAGGAACGGGTGGGCCACGCTGTTGGAGGCCGGCAGCTTGCGGGCAGGATCGACGAACGGAACATCGAGGCTCGCGCGTTCCAGGTACCAGGCACCGTTGAGCGGCTCGTTGGCCGCCCTGCCGCGGAAGATCAGCCGGCGGCCGTCTGCGGTCAGGCTCGCCTGACCAGCGAAGCTCACGGCGATCGAAGCTGGCGACTGGTAGGACGTCGCGTTTTGGGTCCGGATCACCTTCCAGATCGTCGGCACCTCCTCTTCGAGCTCGACGAATCCAGAGACCCGGGAGAGGACCATTCGGCGGGGCGTGGTCTGGGTTGGGACGCTCGGATCGTCCACGGTGGTGAGGGCCGGCGAGAGGCCGTTCAGCGTCAGCTTGCTGAGGACCGACCAGGTGTCGGTTCCCGCCGTGCGGGAAAACCGCGTGATCGCCACGTCGCTTGACTCGGAGCGCACGAACAACTCGACGCCGTCGCGCGCGAGCCGCGGTGCGCGGTGACTGACGCTGGTGTCATCGGCGATCACCGTCGTGTAGGGCCCGGTGATGGCGCCTCGAGTGCCTTCGATCACTCCGATCACCTGGCCGGCCTCCCCGACGGCAAGCCTGAACTTGACCGCATAGGACGCCGGGCTGACCGCGGCCACGAACCACTCGCCGGTCACACCCGCGAGCTCTTGATCTGCCAGTAACGTCGTCGGCATCGTGCACAGCGTCATGGGCCCTGGTGCATCGGGCTCGAGGCCATCAAACGTCACTCCGCTATCGCGTGCACACGAACCATCGCGTGGCTCGCACAGGCCACCGCGACACACCAGGTCACCCGGACAGGCGGCGACGCAGGTGATCTCGCAGGCGACCTCGCCCGTCAGGTCGGGCCGATAGCAGGCGGCGAACAAGCCGAACAAGCCGAGCAACCGCACCCTCAGAAGGTAACAGACCGCGCATCGCGCCACGCGAAGACAGTTACGACGAGCACACGACGACATGCTATTTGCGGGTGTGATCGTTCGCCTTGGATTGCTCGCCCTGCTCGCGGCATGCTGGACGGCGAGCCCACCCGCCATGACCACCGCTTCGCCGCCACAGCCCCCGACGTCCGCCGCGCCGACCGAGCGGCGCGCGACGCTGCGGATCGACGCGCAGCCCGGCGGCAAGCGGTTCCAGGGCGTGTGGCTCGAGCTCCCCGACGGCAAGCGCTGGGTGCTCGACTACCGCGCCCGCGAGCTGTGGCGTGCGTTCGCGGATCACGAGGTCGTGGTGACCGGTCACTGCTATCAGCCGCAGGGCCAGGCGATCCTGGCCACGCACTTCGAGGTCGAGCGTTTGCGGCGAGCCGTGCCGGTCCGCGGTGCGGGGCCGTATCTCGAGATCGGGCCGACGCGGGTGCTGCGCGGCACGCTTGTCGCGACTCCGGCACCGCCAGGCAGCAAGCTCGCCGGCACCAGCCGAACCGTGTTTCACGCCGACGATGGCGAGGCCTACCAGCTCGTCGGTGACCAGGTTCCGCCCGCCGGCGCGATCGTGCAGATCCGCGGGCGCGTGCTCGCGCCCGACATGTCCTTCGTCGCGCGCGGCGACGGGCCCGATCTGTGGGTGCTCGACGTTCGCGATCCCGACGCCGTGCGCGATCCCGAGCACGAGCCTGCCCGCACCGACTGCCCGGAGTAGGGGTCAAAGCTAACCGTCCAGCGAGTGGGCGGCAGACGCGCGGCACATTACAGTGGCGCATGGCCATCCTCGCAGCACCTGCTCCCCTCGCCTACGGCGGTGGCGGTGGCGGTGGCGGTGGCGGTGCGGGCGGCGGTGCCGGCGGCGGGGAGGGCACGGGCGGCAAGGCCGTCGATCCGCACAAGGGTGGTCAGCAGAAGCCGCCGGCCGAGGCCGTGCCGTGGCGCAACTACCTCGACGTCTTCAAGTACAGCAAGCGCGCGATCCAGCTCGTGTGGTCGACGAACCGCACGCTGACGCTCGGGCTCGCGTTCGGCAGCATCGCCGCGGGCCTCCTGCCGGGCGGCATCGCGTGGGTCGGCAAGCACCTGATCGACTCGATCGTCACCGCCGCCAGGGTGCGCACCGACGCCGCGCGCGATCACGCGATCGAGTGGGTCGCGATCGAGCTCGGCCTCGTGATCACGCTCGCCATCATCGGCCGGCTGCTGCTGATGTTCCGCGCCCTGCTGCGCCAGCAGCTCGGCAACCGCGTCAACGTGCAGATCCTCGAGAAGGCGCTGACGCTCGAGCTCACGCAGTTCGAGGACTCCGAGCTCTACGACATGATGACGCGTGCGAGACGCGAGGCCTCGCAGCGCCCGCTGTCGCTGGTCTCGCAGACCTTCGAGCTCGGCCAGAGCCTGGTGATGCTGCTCGGGCTCGGCGCGCTGCTCGCCGCGTTCTCGCCCCTCGCGCTCGCGGTGTTGATCGCCGCCGCGATCCCGCCGTTCGTCGCCGAGCTCAAGTTCTCCGGCGATGCGTTTCGGCTCTCGCGCTGGCGTACCCCCGAGACCCGCGAGCAGATCTACGTCGAGACCGTGCTCGCCCGTGAGGATCACGCGAAGGAGGTCAAGCTGTTTGGCCTCGGGCCGCGCTTCCTCGCCCGCTACAAGCAGATCTTCGAGAAGATCTACGCTGCCGATCGCGCGCTCACGATCCGTCGCGCGATGTGGGCGTTGCTGCTCGGCACGATCGGCACGATCGCGTTCTACGGCATGTACCTGTGGATCGCGGTGTCGACGATCCAGGGCCTGATCTCGATCGGCTCGATGACGATGTACGTCGTCGTCTTCAAGCAGGCGCAAAGCGCGATGGCCGGCGCGCTCGGCAACATCGGCGGGATGTACGAGGACAACCTCTACCTCTCGAACCTCTACGAGTTCCTCGAGACGCCGACGATGTCGCCGAGCGGCACGGCGACCGAGGGCACGAAGCCCGGCGATGGCGTGCGCTTCGAAGCGGTGTCGTTCACGTACCCGGGCTCGCGCGAGCTCGCGCTCGACGGCGTCGATCTCCACATCCCGCCCGGCAGCAAGCTCGCGATCGTCGGCGAGAACGGCTCGGGCAAGACCACGCTGATCAAGCTGCTGACCCGGCTCTACGAGCCCACCGCCGGCAGGATCACGCTCGATGGCCGCGACCTCCGCGACTGGTCCCTCGCCGCGCTGCAGCGCCGGATCGGCGTCATCTTCCAGGACTTCGTGCGCTACCAGCTCACGGTCGGCGAGAACATCGGCGCCGGCGACGATCGCGCCTACGACGATCGCGAGCGCTGGGACGACGCCGCCGAGCGCGGCCTCGCGAAGCCCATCATCGAGACGCTGCCGGCGAAGTTCGACACCCAGCTCGGCCGGTGGTTCAAGAACGGTCGCGAGCTGTCCCTCGGCCAGTGGCAGAAGGTCGCGCTCGCGCGGTCGTTCATGCGGCGCGATGCCGACGTGCTCGTCCTCGACGAGCCGACCGCCTCGATGGACGCTGAGGCCGAGATGAAGATCTTCGAGCGCTTTCGCGAGCTCACCGAGGACAAGATCGCGATCGTGATCTCGCACCGATTCTCGACGGTCCGCATGGCCGATCAGATCATCGTGCTCGACCGCGGCAGCATCATCGAGCGCGGTACGCACGCCGAGCTGGTCGCCGAGGACGGCCGCTACGCGCGACTGTTCAACCTGCAGGCGCAGGGCTACCGCTGACGTGACGGTTCCTCGACGCTGACCACCACTCAGCGGTGAAGACACTCCGCGATCTCGGCCAGATCGACCGTCGATCCGGCGTGGCGAGCTATTTGCTGTGACCTGGCACGATGCGCACCTTCGCGATCCTGACACCACTGCTCGCGCTCGCCGCCTGTACCTCGACCCGCCTGGCGTCGCGAGCCGACGTCGGTCCGATCACGACCCGCAAGATCGGCGACGCGCACGTGGTCGAGACGACCTCGCCCTGGAGGAGCCGGCTCGATCCGTCGAGCATGATCCGCCTGCACCGTGGGGATGGCGCGAAGTCGAGCTGGCTTGCGGCGCGCGACCTTCACGTGGCCAAGGACGGGATCTACGTCCCCGCGGTGGTCGACGTTCTCGATCACACCGTCCGCATCCAGATCCGGGGCCTCGATCAGGAGGCGCTTGGCAAGTTGAGCTCGACGCGACCGGCTCTGGGCGCCGCGCTCGAGGTCGACAGCGAGGGCACCGCCATCGCGAGCGCGCGCGGCAAGATCCTGCGCACCTGGATCTGGGACTTCGTCGACGCGGTCGGGCTCCACCACCTCCCCGCCGATCACGAGGTCTGCACGATCCGGCGCTGTGTCCGATCCGAGCTGCAGAAAGCCGCTTACGCCCACCTGCGCCACGAGCTCGATGGCCGGCCGCTCGGCACGTGGACCCTGGAGCTGACCCACGACGGTTCGATCTCGGTTGCCGGCGCGTTGCTGTTCGACCGGCTCGAGCCGGGGATGGGTGCGCGGCACGGCTGGCGGTGGTCGGACGTCGCGTACGTGGAGATCGAGGACTTCTCCGGCGCCAAGACCCTCGGGGCGATCGTCGGCGTGACCGCGCTCTCGATCGCGCTCGCACCCGTGGCGCTCGTGGTCCGCGGCGGGCCGGCGGTGCTCGGCCGGCGAGCCTCGTCCGGAGGTGGTGGTGGCGGCATCCTCGGGAGCGGTCCTGGCGGCATCGGCAACGGGCGGGCGAGGTTGTTCTCCGGGCGCGGCGACTGGCCCCGCGCGACAGGGAGCTGGAAGCCGATGCTGGCGGATCCTGCCGGCATGGCGGCACCTGCGCTGTTCAGCGCCCGGGCGCGGCGGCGTGCGACGGTGCAGGTCGTGGCGACCGCCGAGGCGGCGATCGATCCATACGGCGCAGCACACGTCCTCGACGGTGGCGTCGCGACCGTTCGGTTCGCACCCTACTTCGAGCTCGGCATGGGTGGCGCCCACCTCGCCGCTCGAACCGCCGATGGGTGGTGGCATGGTGGGCTCGCGTTCGTGCGGATGGGCGCGCACCTGCCGATCGATGCCGCGCATCGGTATGCGGTCCCGCTGACGATCGACGCCGGAGGTGGCGGCGGCGAGCAGCTCGGCTTCTACGGCCGACTCCGATGGGGCCTGCAACGCAAGCTGGGCGACCGCGCGTTCGTCGGCGTGATGCCGCTCTCGCCGACGATGCTGAACTGGAAGCACGGCGGTCCTGGCCCCGCCGCCAAGCGATGGAGCGTGACGTCCGGCGTCGAGCTCGGCCTGGCCTTCTGACGCCGTTACCGCTGGTCGGGCGCGAGGTGCGCCGCGAGCTCGGCAGCGAGCGCGGTGCGTTCGGTCTGATCGAGCTCGAGCGAGCGCGCGCAGATCCGGGCCATCTCGGCGAGCGGCGCGTCATCGATCGCAGCCCATCGTGCGAGATGCTGGCGCTGCGCCGCCGTGGGCGGAGGAGCACCGGGGCGGCGCACGTGCGCGAGCGAGACCATCGACATCGCCTCGCCGCGTGCGCCGCGCAGGATCCCGGGCGAGTCGGCGATGCTCGCGAGTCGCGCGATCGCGGCGTCATCGAACGCACGAGGCGTCTCGCCGAACAGGTCCATGTACTCGTCGAACTTGCGACCACGGACGAGTCCGATCAGGCCACGCCAGCGCTCGGCGCGCTCGGCCTCGCCCGACATCGCCACGAGCTGTTCGGCGGCGCGCACCATCATCGAGATCCCGTGGAGGTTGATGAGCAGTAGCCGTTCATCCTGGAGTTGCCAGCCGACGACGACGAGATCGCGCAGCCAGCCGACCGCCTCCTCGTGCTGGCCCGCACGCGCGAGCTCCGCGGCGTGAAATCGCGCCAGATGCGCGTGCTCGGCCAGCGCGTCCAGCGAGGGCATCGCGAGCTTGTACGAGATCAAGATCGCTGGCCACGCGATGAGTGTCGGGTAGATCGCGCAGCCGCGCGCCGTGGCTGCCGTCCGGAGCAAACCGAGCCGGCGCTGTACGGCGGGGTCTGCGAGCAGCTGACGCAGCCGTGGCCACGACACCTCCATGGTGAGATCCGCCGGGGTAACCGCGAGACGCGGTCCGTCGACCAGGAGCTCGCGGAGCTGCGCGCAGCCGTTGCCCCGACCTGGCAACGTGATCAATGTCGCCAGGGTGCGCTCGACCTGGGCCTCGGTATCGGACTGCCGGAGCACCGGTGGCGGTGCCGGCGTGCGAGCTGCGCTGCCACGCATCGACCAGACGGCAAGGCCGGCCGCGACGAGCGCGAGCGCGACGATCGCCGCGACTCCAGGCCACCGGCGTGCGCTGGGCGGTCGCAGCAGGCCCGGTTCGAGACGCGGTCGGAGCGCCGGATCCTTGTGCAGCAGCGCGGTGATCACGCGGGCGAGCCACGCCGGCAGATCCGCTCGCAAGCCCCTCGGGTCAGGCACGGGCGCGGTGCGATGCTGCATCAGCAATACCTCCAGCTCCTCGCTGTCGTACGGATGCTTGCCGGTGACCATCTCGTAGAGCACGACGCCGGCGGCGTATGCATCGGCGCGTGCGTCGGCACGACCGCCCGCGATCACCTCGGGCGCCATGAAGCCGGGTGTTCCCGCGAGCTGGGTGGCATCGCGGCCGTCGGAGGACCGTGCGCTCGCGACCTCGCTGGGTCGGGCGAGGCCAAAATCGAGCAAGATCACGCGGGCGTCGTCGCACAGGAACAGGTTCGACGGCTTGACGTCGCGGTGGGTCACGCCTTGCGCGTGCGCCGCGGCGAGCGCACCGAGCAGCGCGTCGCCGATACGGATCACCTCGTCGAGGGGCAGAACGCCGTCGTGCAGGCGCGCCGCGAGGGTCTTGCCGCGCAACAGCTCCATCACGATGAAGCGCCGACCACCATCCTCCTCGAGGTTGTAGGTCCGCAGCACGCTCGGGTGGACCACGCGATGGAGCGCGACGAGCTCGTCTCGAAGGCCCGCGTCGCCACCGTCGAGATCCTCGCGGACACTCTTGATCGCGACCTCCTGATCGACGAGCCGGTCGTAGGCGCCGAACACGGACCCCATCCCGCCCTCGCCGATCAGCCGTCGCACCTCGTAGCGCTTGCCGAGCACCTGGCCTGGTCCGATCGGCTCGATGTCACCGCTGGGGCGCAGTGCTTCCTCGATGGCACGGGTGGGTTCGGCTGCCGGCCCTGGTTCTTGACGCTGCTGAAGACCACGCGCGCGCACCGTCAAGGGACTCGCGGCCGCCGATGACGCGGCTGGCGTCGCGTGGTCGTCGTCGTCGCTCACAGCCGTCGAATCACTCACTCGATGGCTCCACCTGCCGCCGCCCCCGGATGCATTCGCCATCGTACAACGATCGTTCTGCCAGGAGCTCCGGGCTCGCGCGCGCTGGCCTCGAAAGAGTTACCGCGGACAAGCGAGCTCGCTGTTGCATATACGTACCAACAGCGTAATCTGTACGTACATGGTCAAGAAGCTCACGCGCACCGGGAACAGCGTCGCCGTGGTTCTCGACAAGGCGCTGCTCGAGGCGGCGAACCTCGACGAGAATGCAAGCGTCGAGGTCTCGACCGACGGCAACGTGATCATCATCGCGCCGGTCAAGACCAAGAAGGATGCGGACCGGTTTCGGCTCGCCGAGGACTGGGCGCACTCGAGCTACGCAGGCGCTTTCAAGCGACTGGCCAAGTGAACGCGGCCAAGGAGCCGCGCTTCCTGACGCTCGACGAGGTGCTCGGTCTTCACCAGCGTCAGATCGAGAGGTACGGCGGCGGCAGCGGGATTCGTGATCTCGGCCTGTTGCAGTCAGCCATCTCGATGCCCGCGGCGTCGTTCGACGGCGTCTGGCTGCATGGCAGCCTCGAAGAGATGGCAGCCGGATATCTGTTCCATCTCGCGCAGAACCATCCGTTCGTCGATGGCAACAAGCGCACCGCGGCCATCGCGATGATCGTGTTCTTGCGGTTGAACGGCCTTGTACCCACGCTGACCGAGGACGAGCTCGTCGACTTGACCGTCGGGGTCGCATCGGGAACGCGCTCCAAGGCCGAGGCCGCGATGATGATCGCGGCGCACGTCGAGGTCCTCGCGTAGGCCACGAGAGGCAGCATCACGCTCGAAGCTCTCGCTACCTCACGCTCGATCAGCTTCGATAGGGTCGCCTTGGCCTTGTGAATCGGGACCGGCTTCATGACCTGGTCCAGTAGACCAGGTCCCACCTCGAGAGCAATCCACCAGCACTCGCCGACGGAGATGCGACGTCATGCTCGCCGCTTGTCTGGTGTTCTGCACAACCGAGAAAACTTCTCCTTGATTCTGCAGGGCCGAGGCCTTACCTGTAAGGCCTTCGCTCGCGAGCCCTTTGTTCGCAGAGCCACAGAGGAGAGCAGTCGGCGACTGCGGTGATTCCCTATGCCGAACTACGATCTGATCGAGAACAGTGGCGTGCCGATCAAGGCATGGACGCGCGGCGTGGCGATCGAGGAGGCGGCGAAGCAGCAGCTTCGTAACCTCGCGAGCCTGCCGATCGTGCACTCGCACATCGCGGTGATGCCGGACGTCCACTTCGGGATCGGGGCGACGGTCGGCAGCGTCGTGCCCACGCTCGGCGCGATCATCCCGGCGTCGGTCGGCGTCGATATCGGCTGCGGCATGATGGCCGTGGAGACGTCGCTGACGGCGAACCAGCTGCCGGATACGCTGAAGCCGCTGCGTCACGCGATCGAGAAGGCCGTGCCGCACGGGCGCACGCTGAATGGCGGCAAGGGCGATCGCGGCGCGTGGCACAACATCCCGCGCGGTCCGACCGAGGCGTGGAAGGCGCTCGCGCCGACGTACAAGCAGCTCTCGCAGAAGCACCCGCGGATCGGCGACGGCAACGACCTGAACCACCTCGGCACGCTCGGCGGCGGGAACCACTTCATCGAGGTCTGCCTCGACGAGCGCGATCACGTGTGGTTCATGCTGCACTCGGGCTCGCGTGGCGTCGGGAACCGGATCGGCAGCTACTTCATCGAGCTCGCGAAGCGCGACATGCAAGCGCACGAGCGGAACCTGCCGGATCGCGACCTCGCGTACCTGCGCGAGGGCACGCAGCACTTCGACGATTACGTCGAGGCCGTCGGCTGGGCGCAGCAGTACGCGATGACGAACCGCCAGCTGATGATGGACTCGGTCGTGCGCGCGGCGAAGGAGCAGCTGCCGGCGTTCCAGCTCGGCGAGCTCGCGGTCAACTGCCATCACAACTACGTCGAGAAGGAGCACCACTTCGGCAAGGACGTCTTCGTGACGCGCAAGGGTGCGGTGCGCGCGCGGCTCGGCGATCTCGGCATCATCCCGGGATCGATGGGGGCGCGGAGCTTCATCGTGCGCGGCAAGGGCGAGCCCGAGTCGTTTCACTCGTGCAGCCACGGTGCGGGGCGCACGATGTCGCGCGGCGAGGCGAAGCGGCGGTTCACGGTCGACGATCACGTGGCGGCGACCGAGGGCATCGAGTGCCGCAAGGACGCGAGCGTGATCGACGAGACGCCGATGGCGTACAAGCCGATCGACAAGGTGATGGAGGCCCAGGCCGATCTCGTCGAGATCGTGCACGAGCTGCGGCAGGTCGTGTGCGTGAAGGGCTGACGAGCGCGACGAGCGCGGCCAGCCCGGTCGAGATCGACGGCAGTCACGGCGAGGGCGGAGGTCAGATCCTGCGGACCTCGCTCGCGCTGTCGATGATCACGGGACGGCCGCTCGTGATGCGGCAGATCCGGGCGGGGCGCGCGAAGTCAGGCCTGCGTCGCCAGCACCTCGCGTGCGTGCAAGCGGCGGCGCGGCTGTGTAACGCGCACGTACGCGGCGACGAGGTCGGCTCGAAGAGCCTCGACTTCACGCCCACCCAAGGCGTCGACGCCGGCTTCGACGCGTGGGCGAGCGTCATCGACATCGACATCGGCAGCGCGGGCTCGACGTCGCTCGTCGTGCAGACCGTGCTGGTGCCGGCGATCGTCTCGGGGCGCTCGGTGCGCGCGACCGTGCACGGCGGAACCCACAACCCGATGGCGCCGCCGTTCGAGTTCCTCGAGCGCGTGTTCTTGCCGCACCTGCGCGCGATGGGTGCCGACGCGACGCTCACGCTCGATCGCCACGGGTTCGCGACCGGCAGCGGGAGCCAGGCGTCGCACGACGAGCCGGCGCGCTACCGCGGTCAGCTCACGATGCGCGTCGAGCCCGGGGCACTGGCGCCGCTCGAGATCGTCGAGGCATGCGAGGTCCGTGCGCGCAAGGCGATCGCGATCCTGGCGCGGCTGCCGACGCACGTCGCCGATCGTGAATTCGGCGTGGTCCGCGAGCGGCTGGGGTTCGGCATGCACGAGTGCGAGCTCCGCGAGGTCCCCGAGGGCGGACCCGCGAACGTGCTGATGCTCGAGGTCGAACGCGAGGGTGGCGCGCGCGAGCTGGTCACCGGGTTTGGCGAGCGTGGCCTGCGAGCGGAGGCGGTGGCCGAGCGCGCGTGCGACGCGCTGGCCGAGTACCTCGCGGCGGGCGTGCCCGTCGGCGAGCACCTCGCAGATCAGCTGCTGCTGCCGTTCGCGCTCGCGGGCAGCGGGCGTTTCCGGTGCGCGCCGCTCTCGCGCCACGCGACCACGAACATCGAGACCATCCAGCAGTTCCTCGACGTCGCGATCCGCGTCGAGCCGATCGGCGGTGCAGTCGACGTGATCGTCGGATAGGCTCGGTGCATGCGTGGTGCGGCTCCCTCGATTGTCTGTCCGCGTTGCGGACAGCAGGCACCGCCCGCTGATTCGATCGCGCGCTTCGTGACCTGTGAGGGTTGCGGGATGTCGATCGATGCTGCGGCGCGCGAGCGGCAAGTCCCGGTGCGGCGCAGCCGTCCCGAGTCCGATCAGGTTCCGGTCGCCAGGCCCGCGAAGCCGCGCAAGCCAGGCGCGCTGAGTGGGTTGCAGATCGTGTTGATCCTCGTCGCGCTCTTCGGCGGCGCGTACATCAAGACCGAGTACTTCCCGAGCCGACGCCAGCAGGCGCAGCAGCGCGAGATCGACGAGATCCAGCGCGAGAATCGCGAGCGCAGCAGCGCCGGGCTGCAACGGCTCGAGGACCTGCGCATGCGGTCGCTGCCGTCGACCGACGTCGAAGCGTGCGATCGGTTGACGCAGCTCGCGGTCGGCACGTGCAAGACCGCGGCGAATGCCGGCGAGTTGCAGACCGTGATCGATCGCGCGATCCAGGAGGCCTCGACCTCCTCGGGCGCGGTCGCCGGATGCACCGCTACGGTCTCTTCGATCGAGGCCGCGCGCGCGCGCCTGCGCTGCGACCGAGCGAGCCGGCCCGCGCGATCACGCGCGCGCGGATCGGACGCACCGTTCCACGG
>JACCTC010000202.1 GCA_013812655.1 Deltaproteobacteria bacterium
CTCGCGCTCAAAGATGTGCACTTCTTACATGTATCCGGACGGCCGGCCTTTGGCGATCGTTCTTCGTCGAAAACGATCATGAACAAAGCGACCGTAGAACCACCTTCTGCGAAGGTAGGGCTAGGGCGCGGCAACGATTCGCATCGTCGGATTTCCGCCCTGCAGGTTCGGGCCCGGCGCGTGGCAGTACCAGTTGACGGTGCCACCGACAGTGCCGGCGAGCGTCTTCTCGTAGGCCGTCTGCGATTCCGTGATCGGGTCATCCGTGCCGCCGACCTGGCCTTGGTGCGGGATCGCGGCGGCGTTGTTGCTGTGAATCTCGAGGTTCGCCGCACCCGCGTTGAAGAAGCGAACCTTCGTACCGATCGCGACCTCGACCTGGGCGGCTCCCGTTCCACCATCCATCGGATAGGCGCACTGGTTGTTGACGAGGTTCAAGGTGAAGGTGAGCTGGTTCGCAACGGCGACCGTCGCCATCGCGCTCTGCGGCGCCGCGGTGCTCGCGGCATCGATCTTCAACATCCCGTTCGTCACCCCCTTGAACTGGCTGGGAATCGTCAGCGTCGCCACCGCGGTGGCAGTGCCGTCGAGAGGCACGTTCACGGTCGGCGTGTTGAAGACGACTGCCCAGCCCTGGACCGGCGCGCTGGCACCATCGAGGACGGCGCCGGTCAGGTTCACCGCGCCCGAAAATCCGTCCGCACCGGTAACCGTCACGACAACCATGTTGGAGGTCTTGAGCTCGGTCGAGATCGCGGTCTTATCGAGCGAGACCGAGACCCGAGGCGTCACGACCTGTTCGCTCGAACAGCCAGCCGAGCAGCCGTCGCCGCTCGTGGTGTTGCCATCGTCGCAGGCTTCGCCGGTGTCGACCACGCCGTTGCCGCAGTCGGGCCCACCGCCCGTATCGTCACCCCCGCCCCCACCGACGTCGTCGATCGTGCCTGCACAGGCAGCGGCGAACATCCCCAGAACAGCGGTGATGACGATAGAGTTGCGCATTGTGTTGCACATCATATCAAAGGTCGTGCCGCACGTAACACCACGATGTCACTGGGAGAGGCAGCCTCAGTCCTGGGGGGCCACCCCCCAAGTGGTGCCAACTGGCCCCGGGGAAAACTGCGAATTTCTGCTGGCGTGACGCGAGCTTGGTCAGCGCTTGTTCATGAGCTTCTTGGCCCATGACTGCGCCTGCCCGGTCGCCACGGAAAACCAGTTCGGTCCGGTCGTCCGGGCGGTGATCTTGGCGCCCAGGAAGTACACGGCGGCCGACCATGCCAGCACCAGGGCATAGACCACGAGGGTTGCTCCCGGAATGAACGTCGCGACGATCATCGCGACGGCGGTCACGACCGCGGCGATGATCCCGGCGCGAAGACCTAGATACCACGCGGTCAGTGCACCCACGATGAGAGCCGGCAACATGGTTGGACCGTAGCACACGGATGTCGCGGGGGCGGTCTCCATGAATTAGGGTGCGCGTCCACGAAACCGTCGGGGCTGGAGGTCGATAGCCGTGCTCATGCGAACTCTCATCATTGGTCTACTGTTGCTCGTCGCAGCTGCCTGCGAGAAGCGAAACCCCGAAGCCTGCTGCGTCGGCGAACAGGACTGCGCTTCGGCCGGCCTCCCCGTTGGGACGCTCTGTGACGACGGTCGGCTGTGCCGCGGTAATCGATGTGTCGAGGTCACCTGCGAGACCTCCGCCCAGTGCGATCTATCCGCGCCCTACTGCACGGGCGAGACGGCTTCATGCCAAGAAGCGTGCAGCGCGAACGAACAGTGCCCCGGCTTCGGCCAGAGCTCGGACGACGCGTTCTGCGAAGCCGGCGCGTGCGTCGCTTGCCGCCCCACGATGGCGGACTGCGATGTGACGACGCCGGTGTGTGATGCAGGCGAGTGCCGGAAGTGCACGCGCCACGACGAGTGCGCGACGAGCGTGTGCCGGAGGGACGGGAGCTGCGCGACCGAGGCGGTCATCGCGCACGTGGCAGCGGATGGCGCTGCGAATTCCGATTGTTCGAAGCTGGCGCCATGTCTGCTGACTCGGGCGCTCGCACTCGCTGAACGATCGTACGTGTTGATGCGTCCCGGGATGTATCAGCAAGCGGAGACCGTCACGATCTTGGGGGTTCGTCACCTGATCGGTGCGGCCGAAGCTCCGACGATCACCAACAGCGTCGCGGGACCAATCGTGAAGCTCGCATTCGCGGCGGACGTCACGCTCGAAAACATCAAGGTGTCCGGTGCCACCAGCGGTGCTGCCATCGGCAATGGTGTCGAGTGCCCGATGGGCACCAACGCTACGATCCGGCTCGTGCGATCCAATCTGACTGGAAACGCCGCGGCCGGGCTGAAAGCGGCAGGCTGCACCTTCGAAGCCACCGAGTCGGTGTTCTCCAACAATGCGAAGGGCATCTCGACCATCGACTGCAAAGGGGTCGTGAATCGGTCCGTGTTCACGGGCAACATGAGCCAAGGACTGGTCCTCGACGCCGGCCTCTATGCGATCCGCAACTCGTTCGTGTTTCGCAACGGCGGCCACGGCATCGAGATTTTTCCGAACGTTCCGGGGAACGTGGTCGAGCTCAACACGATCGTCGACAACGCGATCGGCGTTGGTTGTATCTCCGACGGGACGTCAACAGGCGCGTTCGCAAACAACATCATCGTGCGCAACGCGATGAACGTGGAGGCCGAACCGTCGTGCACATACCCGGGTTCGATCATCCTCGGCAACGATGTCAGCACGCTGAAGTTCAAGAGCCCGGACGTTGCACCCTTCGACTATCACATCACGGCCGGCAGCATCGCCGTCGATCAGGCGACAAGCGCGTCGATGGCCGAGGAGGACTTCGATGGAGAAGCTCGGCCGAACGGCCCCGCGCGTGACGTCGGAGCCGACGAGCTGCACTGAGCTCGGCTACTCGAGACGCTCGCGGCAGGGATAGTCGCAGTTCTTGCGGTGCGGGCAGTCGTAGGCGCAGCCGCAGGCGAGCGCGAACAGCGTGAGGATCTCGTCGGCCGGGCCCTCGGGGACGGCCTTGCGCGAGGCGCATGCGGTCGTCGTCAGCGCGGCCGGGTCGCTCGCATAGGGCGACTCGATGAAGCCGAGGCGGAAGAGCGTGTCGCGCACGATCCGGTGCGGCGTCACCGTGAAGTCGCCGAGGTCGGGATAGCGAATCACGCCGAGCTTGGAGAGCATGTCCATGATCCAGAACAGCTCGGTGCGAAACAGGCCGCGCCCGAGCGCGGAGTCCAGCGAGGCGAAGGCCTCGGCGGCGGTTGCCCGACCCTCGAGCTGCGACGCGAGCTCGGGGACCTCGGCACACCGGCGCGCGGCGAGTGACGCGAGCATCAGCGCGCGCGCGTCGACCTGCGCCGGCAGGTTCTCGGGGACGGTGCCCTGGTAGAGGTCGCCGAGGACACCGGCCTTGTCGAGCGCGGAGAATGCAGTCACGACCGCGACGCGATCGCGATCGAGCCGGAACGCGAGCGCCGCGGCGACCGCGACCCGGTACACGACCTCGTCAGCACTCTCGACCCAGGACTCGGCATCGAGGCCGAAGTCGCTCGGCTGATAGGCCTGCGACGGGCGCTTGACCTCGGTCCACCACGAGGCGATGCGCGACGTGGTCTCGCCGAGGATCTCGTCGGTGAAGCCCTGCGCGAAGCGCGAGGCCGGCACGACGCGCTCGCGGTTACGTGGCAGCGGGACGCCGTCGGTCGTGAGGTGGCGGAGCGGCGCGGGCAGCGGCGAGCTTGCCGGTGCCGAGGCGCTGACCGGGATCGAGGATTCCGGCGTGGCGGTCTCGGCCGGCACGGCCTCGTCGTCGCCGAGGTTCGGGATCACGGGCGCTGGCTCGGGCTTGTCCTCGGCGAGAAACTCGTCGGCATCGAGCGCGGTGCCGAGCTGCATGTAGCGCTCGGAGCGCGGACCGGCGGCAACCGCGATGCCGAGCGTGCGGAGCAGGCCGGTGCCGATCGCGATCTGCAACCAGGTCTCGAGTGCGGGGCGCGATGGCACGAGGCCGCGGTACGCGGCGGACGCGACGTGCTTGTAGATCTCGTCCTTGTGATAGGCGCGCTGCGCGACGAGCTCGAGCACGGTCTTGCCGAGGAGCGGATTGAGCTCCCACACGCGATCGAGGATCGCGAATGCGGTCTCGTCCTCGCCGTTCGCAGCCGCGAGCGCCTGCATGAACGCGGATGGCGTCACGGTCGCGCCGCCGACCCCGAGGAAGCGCAGCAACACGAGCGGACGATCGCGATCCCACAGCTTCGCGGTGCGCAGGCGCGCGCGGAAGTCCTTGAACGGTTCGCCCTTCGCGGGCGTCTCCTTGCACACGCGCACCAGCGCGACGAGCGCGCCACGCGCATCCTGGCCGATGGGAGGAAGCTCGACGACCTGAGGCATGGAAGCCAGAGGTTACACCGCGCGCGGCACCGTTGCCGGGCGGCGGGAGGCGTGTTGGACTGGCACGGTGACCCTCGGGCGATTGCTGATGCACGTCGCGTGGACGTTCGGCTGTCCGGGCGCCGGGCAAGGCGTCGTCGGCAAGCGCCGGCTGACGATCGCATGGGCGGTCGCGGGCGTGGCGACGCTCGTCGCGTTCACGTGGATCGTGTGGGGCCTCCACGCGGCGATCGCGGTGCGACTCGCGAGCGCGGTCGACGCGTTCGTGCGGCTGCGCAAGCGGCCAGCGAGCGCGCCGGATCATCCGAACCTGCCGCTCCTCGCGAGCGCGATCGGCGTGCTCGGCTTCCTCTATCTCCAGTTCGCAACCGACCGCCTGCGGATCCCGGCGAGCTCGATGATGCCGACCATCGCGATCGACGATCAGGTCTACGTCGACAAGGTCACGAAGTTCTGGAGCCCACCGCGACGCGGCGAGGTGATCGTGTTCGCGCAGCCGTGCCAGCCCGCGATCTCGTACATCAAGCGAGTGATCGCGGTCGGCGACGACACCGTCGAGGTGCGGTGCAACCAGCTCTACGTCAACGGCAAGCCCGTGCCGACGACGCTGGTCGAGCGCGCGTGCACGTATGCCGACACCAGCGGCGACGACCGCCCACGCACGACGACGTGCAGCCGCTATCGCGAGACCCTCGATGGCCACACCTACGACACGTTTCACGACGCCGAGCGCGGCGAGCGCGACGCCGCGAAGGATCGCGCCCTTGGCGACCGCAAGGACTTCCCGTCGACCGATCGGATCGTCCGCACGTGCGGCAGCCAGATCGATACCGGCGACTCGCGACGGCAGGCGCAGCCGGTCGGCGAGATCGTCGAGACCAGGCCGGGCGCGCGTGCGTGCGAGCCGCAGCTCCACCTCGTCGTGCCGCCGGGGACCTTGTTCGTGATGGGCGACAACCGCTCGAATTCGAATGACTCGCGCTACTGGGGCGTCGTGCCGCTCGATCACGTGATCGGTCGCGCGATCGGGGTCGTGCTGCCGATCGCGCACACCGCGTCACTCCGGTAGCGCCGCGACCACACGATGTGGTGATCGTCGAACGCGTGGAGCCAGTCGCCGCCCCACTCCCAGCCCAGCTCGTCGAAGACCGCGACGACCGGACCCGGGCGTACGATCATGCCGGGGCGGATCAGCTGGCGATCGGCGAAGGCGCGGCCCTCGTCGGGGACGATGCGCGTTGGCTTGCGCCACGGATTCTCGACGGGGTTGAGATCGATCGCGCGACCGAGCGCGTGCTGGGACAGCAGCTTCATGCCGGCGACGAACCGGAAGTTGAACGCGGACGAGTTGTCGGCCGACATCGACGCGTCGTCGGAGGCCGCGAAGTCGTCGACGAGGCGCAGGCTGCGGATCGGGAAGCCGAGCGACCACAGCCGGCGAAACAGCTCGACCGTGCGCGCCGCGAGCTTCGCCGCGACGACGAGCTCGCCCTCGGCAACGCCGCCATCGAACGTGACGTGCGACAGCCGCAGGTATGCGAGGTCGTCCCAGCGCGGACACAGCGGTTGCTCGCCGTGCCACGACACGCCGTCCATGCGCGCACGCACCGCGGGCGGAACTGTGGCGATCGAGGCGGTGAACGGATCGGTCGGCGGCGCGAGCAGCGCGGTCACCGTGGCCTCACATCGGCGGTGCAGACGTTGCCGGCGCGGGCTCGGCGGCCTCGGGCTCGTTGTAGTCGAGCGTGGTCGGCGCTGGCGGCTTGGGCTTGGCGGGCACGGGCTTGCGG
>JACCTC010000226.1 GCA_013812655.1 Deltaproteobacteria bacterium
GTCGCGCGCGAGCGCCGGCGAATGATCGTGCGCGAGGTCGTGGGCGCGCTGCCAGTCCGCGGATGCGAGGGACGCCTGGCCGTTGCGATCGAGCAGCGTCGCGCGCGCGATCGCGAGCTCGGCGGCACGCGTGTACAGGCGGTTGCCATCGTTGGCCTCGTCCTCGGTGGCGAGGTCGACGAACGACGAGATCGCGGTGTCGAGCTCGGCCGCCGCGTGATCGCGGTCCGACGTGGCCTCGGCGATCCCCGCGAGCACGGCGTGGGCCTCGGCGGCGGTCTCGCCACCGGCGATCGTCGCGCGGCGCAGGCTGATGCGGGCGTCGTCGACCCGGTTCAACGCGACGAGCGAGCGCGCGAGCGACAGCTCGTAACGCGCGGCGATGACCTGCGCGAGTCCGAGGCCGCGGAGCCGCTCGTAGAGCGTCGCCGCCGCGGCATGCTCGCCCCGCGCGGCTGCGGCATTCGCGAGCCCGGCGAGCGCGTCGACTTGCAGCGCATCGTGCTCGAGCGCGCGTTGCCACGCCTCATCCGCCGTGATGCCGACCATCGCATTCGCCGCGCCCTTCGCGAGCAGCTCGCCGAGCGTCGCCCACGCGCGACCGCACGTCCGGGTATCGCCGCGTGCCTCGGCGAGCCGCGCGACCTCGCGCCACGCCTCGATCGCAGCCGATGGATCGCGGGTCGCGAGGATCGTCGCGGTCATCTCGTGGACGGTGGGCTCGTCGGGGGCAAGCTGGCGCGCGGCCGCGAGCTCCTGCTGCGCGCCCGCGGGATCGTCGAGCTGGTGCATGAAGACGTCCGCGAGTCGGAGTCGCAGCTGCACCGCACGCATCTGATCGGTCGTGTTCGCCGCGCGCGCGCGCACGAGCCGCACGAGCTCGGACCACCGTTGCTCGTCGGCGAGTCGATCGGCGAGCGAGTCAGCCGCCTCCGACGAGCTCGGATCGTGCTCGAGCGCGAGTTGGTAGAGCTGTGTCGCGGCCTTGGGCTCGAGCACGCGGAGCAGACGCGCCCCGGCGAGCGCGGCGAGCGCGGCCTGATCGTCGTCGCCCTCGGCGCTCGCGAGCTGCGCGATCTGCATGAGGTGACTCGCGGCCTCGCGCGCGTCGCCCTGCGCGAGCGTGATCGATGCGAGCGCGGCATGGGCCGCCGGAAACTGCGGCCACCGGCCGAGCGCCTGGCGTGACAGCTCGAGCCCGTCGAAGAACCACGCGGGCCGCGCCGCCGCGATCGCGAGGATCCGCTCGAGTAGCAGCGGCTGGTCCGGCCCGTTCGACGCGAGCAGGGCGCGATAGCCGCGCATCGCATCCTCGAGGTGACCGTCGCGGAGATGCTGGTCGACCGAGTGCATGAGGTCGTGGGCGGCCGCGAGTTGCTGCGCGCCGGGGCGCAAGCCGAGCTCGCCGCTCCGCGTTCCGACCGGGCCGTACCCGATCTCGATCCCGTGCGTGCCGAGCTTGATGCTGGTCAGCTCGGTGTCGGCGATCGCAGGCAGCCGCCAGCCGCTCGGCGGCATCAGGTGCCAGAGCACCGCACCGACGAGATCGATCTCGACATCGCAGAGTCCGCGCGTGTGCGGCCGCTCGACGACGCCCGCCGTATCGGTCGCGCCGAGCAGCGCGCCGAGGATGCGATCCGCGATCAGCGGGCCTGCCGTCGGCAGGTGACCGTGCACGCGGACGGTCGTCGCGAGCGCGCGGAGATGGGCGCCCCCGCTGACGAGCTGGATCCGGAAGCTGAGGTCCGCGGCAGCGAGCCCGTCGGCGGCGCGCGCGCGCACCGAGATGTAGCCATCGTTGATCCGCGCGCAGACCTGGGTCAGGCCGAGGCCCGCGAGCGGCCGGCGGACCTGCTCGATCCGCTCGTCGAGCGCCGTGCTCGACATCCGCACGGCGAGCCCGCGCAACCGCGTGCGCCGGCGCTGGAAGCGCTCTGCTGACGTCGCACCGGGATCGGTACCGAGATCGGTGACCTCGAGCTCGAGTCGCTCGACCACGAGCGGACCGACCGCGAGATCTGCGAGCACGAGCTTGCCCACGCCGCCGCTCGCCTGAAAGGTGAACGGAAGCCGCCGAGGCCCAGAGCTTGCCCCCTCGAGCACGATCCCGAACGTATCCAATTTTCGGGCAAATTTCAGGACGCGAACCGCCAAGCCGCCAGCCGATTGCGTGTGCAGGATGCACCGCCAAGCACGCCAAGCGCGCCAAGGTGTTCTCGGGCCGACCGGGGACGCTCGCGGTCGGGCGCCGCGTGTTCCAGATGGGTTGGAACGCCAGGACGCCAAGACGCCAAGATTGGGTCAGGCGGACGGTCGTTTGTGCGGGCGGTGCCTGTTTCCCGCTTGCTGAGCGGCCACCGCCGCGCGATTCGGATCCCGATCAAAACTTGGCGCCATGGTTGGCGTTCCCCACCTCCGGCGCACGCACCACGCGAGAGCGCGTACGCTCTCGAGAAACACACCTTGGCGTGGTTCGGCGCGGCTTGGTTACTGCCGCAGGTGCTGGAGCATCGCCGTCAGCCACTGATTCGTGTACATGCACGGCTGATAGATCTGAGGCACGGCCTTGCCCGTGTCGTCGGACTCGCTGACGAGCTCCTTCGCGGGGACGATCTTCTTGTCCTTCGCGAGCTGCTTGCAGCGCGTCTCGAGCCAGTCCTCGACGAGGGTGTAGCTGCGCACGGTCTGCAGCCGCGAGATGTAGCGATCGGCTTCCTTGTCGAAGTCCTCGACCTTGGCTTGACCCTTCGCGGTCACCTGCACGAGCACGTAGGTGTTGTCGACCTCGTAGACACGCTTGGCGAGCATGCCGGCCGACAGCTCGTCGAACAGCACCGACGTCATCTCCTTGCTGAGGCCCGGGAGCGGGCTCTTGCGAGGGGAGGGCGGCTCGCTCTGGACCTTTGGCTTGGGCACCGGGGCGAACGCCGGCAGGACGTCCTTGCTCGGCTCGACGGGCGGAACCGTGGTGGCGACCGGCGGGGGCGGGGTCGTGCCGCCGGCAGCCGTCGTCGTCGTCGGCGTTGTGGCTGTCGCCGGCGTGGCCGGCGTGGTCGCCGTGGCCGGCGTCGTGGCGCTGTCGGCGGGCTTCGCCGGGGTCGCGCTGCCCGCAGTCGCCGTCGCAGGCTTGTCGGCGGGCTTCGCGCTGCCTGCGGCCGGTGCGCTGCCACCACCGCCGTCGGGATCGGCCTTCCACGCGGCCGGGACGTCTTTGGACTCCCACTCGAGCCGACCCTGGCGGCCCTGCATCTGCTGGCGGAGCTGCTCGATGATCTGCTGCTTCTGCTCGTCGCTCATGTTCGGATCGTTGAGGAAGTCAAGGTTCGGGCCGTCGCTCTGCGCCGGCGCCTTCTCGAACATCTGCTCGAGGTTCTTGCCGGTGCCGGCACGCGCCTCGTCGAGCGCGGCGAGCGCGGCACGCTTCGCGGCTTCCTTGCTCCACACCGTGCGAGCGAGCTCGGCAGCGATCTCGTGCTTGACCTGGTCGTACGTCAGGTCGCCTTCGCGCGCGGCCTCGGCCATCACGAGATACGCACCGTTGTCGGTCGTGATCACCGGCGTCATCTCGCCGGGTTTGAGCGCCTTGACGGCATCGTTGACAGCCTTGTCACCGAGCTGCGGGTTCTCGACGCTGCGCCAGCCGATAGCACCGCCGTTCGCCTTCTCGGCGTCGGTGGTCGCGAGCTGCTTCGCGGCGTCGGCAAACTTCTGCTTGTTCGCCGCGATCGCCGCACGCGCGGCCTCGAGCTTGGCCTTTGCCTGATCGATCGGCATGCCGATCGCCGGCTTCGCCGCGTCGCCAGGCTTGTCGGCGTCGGCCTTCGGCTTGTCGGCGGGCTTGGCGGCCGTCTTGTCGGCGGGCTTCGCAGCCGATCCCGCAGCCGACCCCGTGCCAGCAGCCGATCCCGATCCTGCATTCGCGGGCTGCTTGTCGTCGGGCTTGGGCTCGTCGGGCTTGGCGGGCTCACCGGCGGGCTCCGCTGCAGCGATGAAGATCTGCCGGAGCTCGAGCTGCGGCTTGACGGCCTTGTACGTGCGCTCTTCCTCCGCGAAGCGCGCCTTGACCTCGGCCTCGTGGGTCGCGAGGAAGCGCGCGATGTCGGCATCGGTGAGCCGCATCGCATCGCGGTAATCGGCCGCGGAGAACGCGACGACGTCGTAGCTCACGGTGTTCTTCGTGAACAAGAAGTCAGTCAGTGCCTCTTCGCGCGAGACTCGTGCGGTGCCCGTCAACAGCTCGTGCATCAGCGCGGCCTGCATCGAGCGAATCTGCTCGTCGCGGTAGGTGCTCGTCGACTTGACGTCGAGGTTCGCGACCCAGCGCTTGAACTTGAGGACGTTCCACGTCTGCGTGCCATCCTCGTGCTTGTCGAAGATGTTCTCGCCGAGCGGGATCCGGATCCCGCCGAGGAAGAAGTACCCCTTCTTGATCTCCTCGTCGACCATGTCGCCGGTGACGCGGATACCGCGCTCGGCAGCGGCGTTGGCGAGCAGCTCGCGGCGAATCAGCGTCTCGAGGGCGAAGTACACGCGCTCGCGGCTGCGTCCCGGGTTGTACGGATTGGAGTACGCGATCCGGTAGGAGCTCAGGTTGACGTTGGAGTCATCGACCTCGACGACCGTGTTCGTGGCGCCCTTGCATCCACCCTGTCCGCCGGACGGACCGAAGTTGATCACGAAGACCGCGATCAGAACCCCGAAGATCAGATAGATGAAGATGGACGCGCCTCTCTGGCGCATGGTTTCAAGCATTGGGATGGGTCGCCCGGCGGTTCCTGGAGACGGTCTATGACGGGCGCGCGCATCCTAGCCACCACACCCCGGGGGTACAAGGCGGCGGGCCCCGATGAGGCGTATTCGTCGCCGGCCAAGATTGTCTTGCGTGCGCGAAACGCCGCGTGATAACCCCGCATCCGCCCTTCGGACTCCTACCGGTGACGGAGTCGCGGGGCAGGCTCTTCTTCAATCCACGCGGGCGGCGACGCGGCGCGTTTTCTTCAGGGACAACACCATGCTCTTCGATTGGGTCTACGGAATGTTTTCCAACGACCTGGCCATCGACCTCGGCACGGCCACGACACTGACCTTCGTCAAGGGACGAGGCATCGTTGCGAACGAGCCGAGCGTGGTCGCGGTGCAGGCGAACTCGGGAGGCGGGCCCAAGAAGGTGCTCGCGGTTGGCAAGGAAGCGAAGGAGATGCTCGGTCGGACGCCGGGCAACATCGTCGCGATTCGCCCGATGAAGGATGGCGTGATCGCCGACTTCGAGGTCACCGAGGCGATGCTGCGTTACTTCATCCAGAAGGCGCACCAGCGCCGGACGCTCGTGCGGCCGCGCGTGATCGTCAGCGTGCCGTCGGGGATCACCGAGGTCGAGAAGCGCGCCGTGCGTGACTCGGCGCTCGCGGCCGCCGCGCGCGAGGTCTATCTGATCGAAGAGCCCATGGCCGCGGCGATCGGTGGCGGTCTGCCGATCACCGAGCCGACCGGCAACATGATCGTCGACATCGGCGGCGGCACGACCGAGGTCGCGGTGATCGCGCTCGCGGGCGTCGTGCTCAGCAAGTCGATCCGCGTCGCCGGCGACAAGATGGACGAGGCGATCGTCCAGTACATCAAGCGCAAGTACAACTTGCTGATCGGCGAGCGCACGGCCGAGATCATCAAGAAGGAGATCGG
>JACCTC010000256.1 GCA_013812655.1 Deltaproteobacteria bacterium
GATGCCCGCGTTACTGAGGAGCCGGTCGGTCTGCTTGACCCCGTGCTTGTCGTCCATCCCAGTCGCGTGCGCGTAGCCGCGACCGATCGCGTGGATCGACAGCGCGGCTGCATCGAGCACGCCGACGACCCCGTTCGCCAGCGACAGCACGCGACGGGCGTGCAGGTCGTCCTCGAAGATCTTCTCGAGGGTCGCAGCCACCTTGACCGGGTTCTTCACGAAGCTCGACATCGCGCGGCGATTCATCATGCCGCCGGAACTCACGAGGCTGCTCCGAAATTCCCGCGATTTATCCGGAGCAATTCCCATCGCTTACGCGACCGAAACGAGGGGATCCCTCAGATCGGATGGAGCAAGAGCAACCTGCACCAGCGGTCGCGCTGGTCGCCGCTATAGCGTCCGAGCCAGTCGATCTACTACACGGCACGCCGGCACTTCGAGCGCGGCGTTGGCTGGGACGCGGTGCTGTTCGCGGGTCTGCTCGTAGGCTGGCACCGTCATGAAAAGCAGCCCGCGATCGTGTGCTGGTGTCTCCGTACGCCGCTAGGCGAGCTCGCCGCGCTCGCGCTCACCGCGTACCGCATGCGCAGCTCGAAGAAGGTGCCTTGTCCGCCGCTGTCGTCGGGTCGCAGCCCGCGGCGATGCGCTGAGCGATCCTGCGCGCGAAGTTGCGCCACCGCATCACCGCGGCAGCCGACTGATCACGGCCTGAAATTTTCCGGCCGCGGTTCGCGGGATCGCATCGACGGGCTCGACGTCCACGCGCATCTCGCTCGTCATCCGTTGCTGCACGCGGCGAACGATCTCGGCGACGGTGTCCTGACCGTAGGCCGGCGCGGGGACCACGAGGATGCGCAGGCGATCGCGCGCTTCCTGGATCACCTGTGCCTCGCGCACGCCGGGCATCTCGGTGAAGATGCCGTGGAACCGCACGGTGCGGCGGCCGTCGGGCGCGATGACGACATCCTCGATGCGGCCCGTGATCTCCGCGAGGATCGGCGTGCCGGTCGCGCGCGTCGCGGCGGGATCCCAGCGCGCGACATCGCCGAGCCGGTAGCGCAGGAAGATCTGACTCTTGCGAATGAGCGAGGTCGCGACGATCTGGCCCTCGGCGGGGTCGTCGTAGGGCCGCGTCGCGCCCTCGCCGTCGACGAGCTGGATGATGCCAGCGTCGGGGCTGACGTACATGTGGCCATCGGCGCGCTCGCCGGCCCAGCACGCATCTTCGACCTGACCGTATTCCTCGAACGCGCGACAGCCGAACGCCCGCTCGATCACCTTGCGCCCGCCGGCCGTGAGCTTCTCGCTCGTCGTGATGATCGCGCGGAGCGTCGGCGGCGGCGCGATGCCCTGCTCGATCATCATCAGCCCGAGCTGCTCGAACGAGTGCGTGTAGCCCGTGGCCCACACGATCTTGTGGCGATTCAACGCGCGCACGTAGTCGGGTGCGTTGCGTGGCGAGAGGTGGAAGGCGGAGAAGTAGACCTGACGCTCGGCGAGGTTGAACCGATAGAACGGTCCCGCGCTGACGGCATCTGGCACGACGAGTCGGCCGCTGAACGTGGCGCGCGGCAACCGGAACGAGACTCCGGCCGGCCGGCAGCTCCGGGCCTCGCGGAGCGCGAGCGAGCGCCGAAAGTCCTCGTTGGACATGTACGTGCGAACCGGTGTGCCGCTCGATCCGCTCGTCGGACAGATCGTCAGCTTCGCGCGATCGAGGCCGTCGACGAGGAAGGCGTGCGGATCGGCGCGGGTCTCCGACTTCTCGAGGATCGGCAACGAGGCGAGGTCGGCGAGCTCGAACCGGTCGATCACGCGGTCGTCGAGCCCGAGCCGACGGTAGTGAGGAGCACGCCGGGCAAGTCGCAACGTCTCGCGCAACGCCATGGTCTGGTACGCGTGCCACGCGTCGAGCTTGTAGTGCTCGCGTGCGATGAAGGCATCGCACTCCTGCTGGTAGTTGCCGCCGAACCGGCGCCATCGCCACTTCAGCCCGAAGGCCGACACGGCCGCATGCTGCGCGAGCGTCGGCAACTTCGGGTAGAGCCGATCTGCGAACCCCATCACATCACCGCAGCAGCTCGATCGGGTCGTGCTCGCGCGATCGTCTCGTCATGCCAGATCGAGATCATCAACAAGCGACTGACGAGCGAGAACGCACTCGTGTCACCGGCGAGGAAGCGCGTGACGGCCTCGCGCAGCTGGCTTCGATCGAGCGGGCTCGAGACGACGGCCTCGCACTCCGGCAACCGCTCGACCTCGCGACGGAGCTCGGGGACCTCCCGAAAGTACGTCGTCCACGGAATGCCGAAGCCCCACTTCTTGTGCAGCTGCACGGCGATCGGCAGGCGCCGCATTGCCGCACGCCGGAGGATCGACTTGCGGATGCCGCCCTGGGTGAGCGCCGAGGTCGGCAACGCACCGACGGTCTCGACGATCCGGTAATCGAGGAACGGCACGCGACACTCGATCGACGCACCCATCGTCATCCGATCATTGCGATCGAGCAGCGAGGTCAGGAACGTATGTTGATCGAGGTACATCGCTTGCCGCAGCAGATCCGTCGGATACACCGTCTGCGCCTCGTCGAGCATCGCCGTCCGGAACGGGTCGTCGTCGGCGGCCGGCAATCCGAGGTGCGCGATCTCCGACGGAAACAACTCGCAGGCGTTGTACTGCACGAGCGGACGCGTGCCGCGCTCCCCGAGGAGACGCAACAGCTTCTGCGCGCGTCCGCGCTTCATGTACTTGCCGACGCCGAGCGCCGATGCGTGCGCCGCGGCAGCGAGCAGCCTGGGAAACCGCAGTGGCTGGTAGCGAATGTAGCCGTTCAGCGTCTCGTCGGCGCCTTCGCCGGATAGCAGCACCTTGACGTGAGCCTTCGCGACCTCGGCGAGCGCGAGCATGTGCGTGTCGTTGAGGTGGGCGAGCGGCGCGTCGAGCAAGCGCGAGGCCTGGCGCAGGCGACCGAGCAGATCCGAACGCGTGATCCGGATCTCGTGGCCGATCATGTCCCAGCGCTTGACGACCTGACGCGCGAACGGCGCCTCGTCGTGCGTCGACTCGTCGAACGCGACCGTGAACCCGTGCGCGCCGGGTCCCGTCATGTTCGCGAGCGAGGCCGCGACGGCACTGGAGTCGAGTCCGCCGCTCAGCATCACGCCCACCGGAACATCGGCGATCCGACGCAACCCGACCGAGTCATCGAAGATGTCGCGAAACCACGCGACCGGATCACGCGGCAGCGATTCCCTGCGCTCGGCGATGCGGTCGGCGAGCTTCCACCACCGCGTGATCCGGAGCTCGCCCGCGCGCCAGGTCATGTAGTGACCCGGCAGCAGGCTCTTGATCCCGCGGAACGGCGTGCGCTCGCCGGTCACGTACCGGAAGCAGATCAGCTCGCGCCAGGTGTCGTGATCGAACGCGGGATCGACCCCGGCGGCAAACAGCGCCTTGGGCTCGGAGCCGAAGCGAAGCGCCTCGTGATCGACGTGATAGTAGACCGGCTTCACGCCGAGCCGGTCGCGCGCGAGGAACCCGGTCCGTTCACGAGAATCCCAGATCGCGAAGCCGAACATGCCGTTGAGCTTCGAGAGCATCTTCGGACCGTCGAGCGCGTACAGCGCCAGCACGACCTCGGTGTCGGTGTTGGAGCGGAACGTGTGACCGCGCGCCTGGAGCTCGGCACGAAGCTCGCGATAGTTGTAGACCTCGCCGTTGTACGCGATCCAGTAGCGCCCATCCTCGGACGCCATCGGCATGTGCCCGCGCTCGGAGAGGTCGACGATCGACAGCCGTCGCGAGCCGAGTCCAGCGCCTGGACCGACGTGCACACCGGCGTCATCCGGGCCGCGATGCTCGAGCGAATCGCGCATCCCTACGATCTGAGCGCGCGAGACCGTGGCGGTCGGATCGACGGTCATGACGCCGCAAAAGCCGCACATGTCAGTGGACCTTCTGGGTGAACGCGGCGGGTGATGCGACCGCCGGCGAAGGTTTGCGCTTCACGACGTCTGCGAGCACACGCTCCCATTGCGGGCGCACGAGCTCGATCGCGGATTGCTCGGCGAGCACGCGTCCACGGGCGGACAGTCCGCTTGCCAGCGCGGGATCGTCGACGAGCCGCAACACGGCATCGGCCATCGCGCGGTCATCGTCATCGGGGACCAGCAACCCGGTCTGCTCCTGCTCGAGCAGGTCGCGCATCCCACCTACGTCGGTGCTGACGACCGGCAAGCCCAGCGCTGCAGCTTCGACGACGCAGATCGGGCGGTTGTCGATCCGCGGCGTGTTCAAGAAGATGTCGCATGCGTCGCCCGCGCGTTGCTTGCCGTCGAGATCGAGGAAGCCGGGATACCGGACTGCGTCCGCGACGCCGAGCTCGCGGGCGCGCGCCTCGACGACCGTCCGAAACGGAGCATCCTGCCCGGCGAGCACGAGCGTGGCGTCGGGATGACGCTCGCGGACGCGTGCGAGCGTACGCAGCGCGAGGAGCGGGTTGTAGAGATCCTCGAACGTGCGCATCCAGAACAACCGCGGGCGGACGCGCTCGCGCTGACGATGACGGTACCCAGCGACGTCGATGATGTTCGGGATCACGTGCGGGCGATGGCCACGTTCGCGCAGCGCGCGATCGAGATACGACGACTGGCACACGAAGGCATCGGCCCGGGCGAGCACGCGGGCAGTCCACCGCGGGAAGCGCCCCATGAACCACGGCAGCGTGCCGCCACACGGCGTCATGATGATCGGAATGCCGAAGCGCTTGCCGAGCATGGACGCCATGTCCTCGATGACGAAGCTCTTGAGCCCGTAGGTGAAGATCACGAGGACGTCGATCTCGGCGCGGCGGCGGGTGATCGTCGACGCGATGTCGGCGAGCCGCACATAGCGATTCATCGAGGTCGAGACGCCGATCACCGGGTAGCCCGCAGCCTCGAGGAGATCCCACAGCTTCTCGCCCTGCGTGGTGACGCGTCCGGGATTTCGCCCGACCAGCGACCCGACGATGCAGACCCGAGGACGACGGGCCGTCACGCGAGCCTCTTCGTCATCACGCCCCGACTCCACGCTCCGTCGACAAGCTCGCGCTCCCAGCCGTCGCGCTCGTAGAACCGTACCGCCTGCGCGTTCGTCGGCGTGACCGACAGGATCATGCGAGCGAATCCCGCTGCGCGCGCGACCTGCTCGTTTTGCCGCATCAACAGCTGCCCGATGCCCTGGCCCTGGCGGCCTGGATCGACGGCGATCGACAGGATGCCGTACGCCGGTGGCTCGGGCGCGCGCGCCGGAGCTGAAGCCGCGGGGCGCCGAGGCACGAGCAGCCGCAGCGCGAGGCGGATGTTGTTGCGGAAGAGTGGGTTCGCGATCAGCCACGGATGCGTGACGACACGCAGCGCGAGGAAGGTGCGGTTCTCGCGCAGAAACCCGGTCAGCGCGCCGTTGAAGATGCCGCCGAACGAGTAGCCCGCCAGCCGGTCCCGCTCGAAGACGCCGAGCACCGTCGACTGGTGCGGACCCTCGAGCAGCCAGCGATAGTAGCGGCGCAAGGCCTCGTGACCCAGCTGCGTCATCGAGCTATCCCGAAACGCCGCGACATGAACGTCCGCGACGTTTGCGAGGTCATCACGCCGCAGCGCACGGACGGTCAGCTGGGCGCGCGCTGGAGCCTGCACTCGGCCTCGTGTTCTGGGCCACCGAGGTCACTCAGCAGCGAATCGATCGAGCTCAGGTACTGATCGAACGTGAACCATCGCGTCGCGGCCACCGCGTTCGCCGACTCGCGAGCCCACTTGACCGGATCGCGCGCGTAGCTCGCGAGCACGGCGGCGAAGCCATCGACGTCGTCGGGTGCCAGCGCCGCACCGGTAGCGAATTGCTTCACGTACTGCGGGATCGAGCTGACATTGCCAGCGACCGGCACGACGCCGTACGCCATGCCTTCACTGAGCACCTTCGGCCAGCCCTCACATGCGGCGGTCGGCAACAGCTGGACATGCGCGCGCGCGAACGCCTGATACACGTAGCTGGGCGACTGCCAGCCCACGAACTGCGCGCGGTCGGCGACTCCGAGCGCGACGGCGCGAGCTTCGATAGTCGGCCGCTCGTCACCGTCGCCGATGAGCTCGAGCGTCGCGTCGATTCCCTGCTGGCGCAGGCGAGCGAGGACCTCGACGGCGCGCCCCGCTCCCTTGGCCGTCTCGACCCGGCCGACGTAGACCATCCGCATCGGCGTGGTCAGCTGCTTGGTCGCCGCGGCCGCGCGGCCACGTTCGAGGTCGCTCGCCTCGAGCGAGGGATTGAAGAACGTGCGAACCCAGGTCTGCTGCGCGGGCCAGTCGCCGTTCACGGTGACCACGCCGCGATGCCACGGGCGGCGGAGCCACCAGCGCTGGAAGATGTAGCTCGGGCTCTCGAGCACGTCGGGCTGCCAGTTGCCCGCGTACTTGAACCAGCGTGCGGTCGGGCGCTTGCGCAGGCTCAGGATCAGCATCGCCATCAGCGCGATGTGCGCCGGCGCGCGAACGTGGACCATGTCGGCGTGCGGCAGCTCGCGAAGGATCGCGGCGAGGTACTTGGGGCTGGTCCGCAGGACGTCGAGCTTGCCGAGAAACCCGTCGGCGCCCGACGGCGGCACCGGCACGAGCTCGATGTTGCGGGCGGTGTACGGGATGTCGCTCGCCGGCGCCGGCTCGGGATGCAGACAGGCCACGTGGCGGACGCTCGTGAAGCGGGTGGCGAGCTGATCGAGCTCGCGTGCCGTCGGGCCCCAGCCCACGACCACCCCATCGCGCAGGTGGTGAGGCATGTGCGAGATGATGAGGAGTCGCATCGACGCTACAGCTCGGCCGGCTCGGGGGACTTCTCGGAGTAGCCGTAATACGAGTAGTAGTAGCCGCTGCGCTTGTCGGGCTCGATCGCGTTCAAGATCGTACCGAAGATCGTGCCGTTGACGTTGCGGATGTGGCGCGCCGAGCGGCGCAGATCCTCGCGCAGCGTCTTGCCAGCCTTGGCGACGAGGATGACGCCATCGGTGTGCTTCGAGAGCACGACCGCATCGGTGACGACCTGCAGCGGCGGCGAGTCGAGGATGATGCGATCGAACCGGGTCGCGAGCTCCGCGAGCACGGCCTGGAACCGCTGCGTCATCAGGATCTCGGCCGGATTCGGCGGCAACGGGCCGCACGGCAGCACGAACAGGTTCGGGATCTCCGTGCTCTTGATGACGTCCTCGTAGCTGTGGTCGCCGACGATGAGGTTGGTCAGCCCGGTCTTGCGCGACACGCCAGTCGACGCGTGAAGGCGCGGGCGACGCATGTCGGTATCGATCAGCAGCACGCGCTGGCCACTCTGGGCCATCGTGGTGCCGAGGTAGATGACGGTGGTGGTCTTGCCCTCGCGTGGATTCGCGCTCGACACCACGATCGTCTTCAGCGGGCGATCGGCTGCCGAAAACATGATGTTGGTGCGCAGCGAGCGACAGCACTCTGCGACTCGCGATCCCGGGTTGCGATGCACGTAGAGATCGCGGTTGCCGTCGCTGGTACCGCCGAGCTCTGACTCCTCGAGCATCGGGATGATGCCGAGCAGCGGGGCTCCGGTGGCCTGCGTCGCGTCCGCCGTGGACTTGATCGAGCGGTCGAGCAAGACGACGAGGAGCACGAGCCCGAGTCCGAGGAACAGCGACAGCACGCTCGCGGCGACCACATTCTTCTTGAGGTTCGGGTAAACCGGAACGGTTGGCACCAGCGCGGTATCGAGAGGTCGGACGTTCGTCGAGTCGATCGTGCGGTTCATCCGGTCGGTGAGCTCGCTCGTCGACAGCCGCGACCGCAGGATGTTGTAGCGATCCTCGGTGCTCTTCTTGCGGCGCAACAGCTCGTTATACGAGACCACCTTGGGACCGAGCGCGAGCGACTCCTGCGTGGCCTTCTCGACCTCGTTCTTGAGCGCGGCCTCGGTGGCGAGCACGGCCTGGTATTGCTCTTCGAGGCCACCAAGGACGCGCTTCGCCTCGGCCTGCAGCGCCGAATAGATGTCGTCGATCTTGGCCTTCGCCATCTGGTACTGCGGATTCTTGGGCCCGACTTCCTTCTCGAGCTCGATGAACTTGTTGCGCTCGGAGTAATACTGGGCGCGAAGCTCGTCGAACGAGCTGTTGTCCTTGCCCTCGCCGATCAGCATGATCGGCGACGTCAACACGTCCTCGTTGGCAGCCTTGCGCATGCGATCGAGGCGAGATGTGAGCTCGATCCGCTTCGCGCGCGTCTCGTTGAGCTTGTTCGTGTAGGTCGTGATGCCGGACGAAACGATGTTCTGCCGCTCCTCGAGCGTCACCGCGAGCAGGTCGTTGTCCTTCTGGTAGCCGTACAGCGCCGACTCGGCCTCGCGAAGCTTGCTCTCGACGACGTCGAACTCGGTCGACAGCGCGTTCGAGGCTTGCTTCGTATCGGTGGACAGCAGGCCCTTCGCGTAGTCGACGTACGTCGAAACATGCGCATTCGCGATCTGCGCGGCGAGGTCGCGGTCCGTGCTGAGCACCACCACGTAAAAGATCCGGTCCTGATCGGGGTATCGGATCACGAGCATGCCTCGCACGATTGCGGTCGCCTCGAGGATTAGATCTTCGACCTTGCGACCCTTGCGCTGCTCCTCGCTGAACAGCAGGTGGTGGAGGCGATGGGTCTCGACGGTCTGACGGACCAGACGATGGCTGCCGAGGACCTGCTTCTGCTGCTTGTAGTAGTCCGTCGTGCCTGCGGTCGCGACACCGGACAGGATCTCCTGACCGACACCGAGGAGATCGGGGATGCGCGGCTCGATCTGAACCGAGGCCTGTGCTTGATAGATCGGTAGCTGGCGGTTCGTGTAGACCACCGCGGCCACGATGGCGAGCGCCATGATCGCCAGCACGGCCCACACGTACTTCCGCAGCGTGTCGAGGTAGCGTTGAACGTCGAAGCCCAGAGCCGGGGCGTCCTCTGGATCGCTGTCTGAAATCTCGGTGTTTTCCACGCTGTCCCGCACGTTAGTCACCGATCAGAGCGTCCGAGTTCAGATCGGGTGGACGGGTCTTGTAGCCCGCATTGCGAGGTGGTTCAAGCCGAGAAACCGTTCGCCAAATGACTGATATCATTTCTTATAGAGCCAGTCCCACCGGCGCGCCATCCTGCTGGAGCGACCGCTGGGCTGCTTCGAGAACCGCGGTGACGCGCACGGCACTGGCCAGGTTCCCATCCGGCACCGCACCGGAGTGGATGCAGTCGACGAAGTGCCGGAACTGCAGCCGCAGCGGCTCCTGCATCGGCAGCTGCGGGATGTGCACGTCACCGTCGCGAATCGTGAGGAACTGCGAGTACTCGCTGAACTCCGGCGGCCGATCGTAGCCCCTGTCGTAGATCTTGAGCTTGTCGGTGCCGACGTCATCGAACTCCGCCATCTTCTGCGAGCACACGAGCGTGAGTCGGCGCTCCTTGCGCGGGCTCAACCACGACAGATGGACATGCGCCATCTCGCCGGTCTCGTAGCGCATCGTCAGGAACACGACGTCCTCGATCCCTTGCTGCAACACGCTCTGCCCGCGCGCGGCGACGCTGATCGGGGCTCGATCGAGGAGCAGATCGATCATCGAGACGTCGTGCGGGCCGAAGCTCCACAGCGCGTTCTCGTCGCGACGCAGCCGCCCGAGATTGACGCGCGTGCTGTGCAGGTAGTGCAACGTTCCGAGCACCCCCGAACGCAGGAGCTCGCGCAGGCGGATCACCGCCGGGTGATGCACCATCAAGTGTCCGACCATCCCGACGAGGCGGTTGCTGCGCGCGAGCTCGGCCAGCGAGATCGCGACGGCCACGTCCATCGCCAGCGGCTTCTCGACCAGCACGTGCTTGCCGGCGGCGAGCGCGGCGCGCGCGAGCGCGGGATGCGTGGCGGCCGGCGACGCGATCACGACGGCCTCGACGTCACCGCCGAGCAGCGCGTGCGGATCGGCGACCAGCCGGCATCTCGGCAGGACTCCGCGAATCCGTTCGAGTGCGAGGGGGTCCGGGTCAGCAACACCGGCGAGCACGCAACCTGGCTCGCTCGCGACGATGCGCACGTGATTCTGCCCCCACGCGCCAGCGCCGAGCACCGCGACGCGAAGGGTCACAGCGCGACGCGCATACCGAGAAGCAGCTCGTGGCGCGCGTAACTCGGATCGTCAACCGTGCCGCCCGCGACCGAGTACATGTAGTCGGTCGACACCGATGTGAAGCGGTAGTTGAGCGTCGCCATCAGCCAGCGCCGGAAGTTGTAGTGCACGCCGCCAACGACCGCGAAGATCACGTCGTTGCGGGTGTCCTCTCCCATGACACCCGGGACTGCGAACGTGACGCCCCGGTACTGGCGGAAGTGAACTTCGGGTTGGACCATGAAGATCACCGGATTGACGATGTGCTGCCACGACGCGCGGAGGACGTGATCGCGAAAGTAGTTCGCGTTGATCGAGTCCTCGTAGGTGAGGGAGTAACCGGCGGTGACGCGGCCGAGCGGGTTGTAGCGATACCCGATCATCGCGCCGATCGTTGGTGCCGAGAAGCTCGGACCATCGTCGTAGAAGCCGTTGGTGTAACCGGCGTCGAGGTTCAACGTCGTCTTGACGGTGAGGAGCGTCGAGATGCCGGCGCGCACGACCAGCGGATACGAGGTCACCTTCTGGCTGTCGGAGTCGAGCGCCGTCACGTTCGCGATCGAGAGATCGAGATAGGCCTGGGTCTGCGGCAGGAATCGCCACTGCGGGTGGAGCCCCACGCGATTCGTCATCCGATCGGCGAACGACTGCTCGTCGCGCTCGAAGATGTCGATGCGGTTCTCGTAATAGAGAAACCCGCTGATCGCGCTGTCGCGGGGCCTGTAGAGCATCAATAGCCGAAGATGATTGATGTCGCGGTTCGTGTTGCTGTCGGTCTCGAAGTTTGCCGCGCGGATGAGCCGCACGAAGTCGTCGCCGAAGCCGAAGCTCAGGCGACCCATCGGGTTCACCATGCCGTGCAGTGACGCGCCGATGCCAAGTCCGCCGGTCTCGCTCGCGGTGTTGTCCTCGGCGAGCATGAAGTCGTACGAGAGCCGCAGGTTCGCCCGATACTCTAACTGCCCGAGATTCTCCTGCGGATCGTCCTGCTCGATTGTGGACGATGGGTGCAGGCGTGCCGCGCCAAGCGATGCCGTGCCGATCTGCGCGATCAGCCGCAGCACGCCAGCAGGCTGCGCATCGTCTTCTTCGTAGAAGACGTTCGAGACGAAGCCGGTCTCCGCGCCGAACACGGGGCGCAACACGGTGCCTTCGCCGACCTTGATGCCACGGCCTTCGATGGTGGAAGCTGGAGCAGTGGCGTCGCCGGGATTGAAGGCCGTGATCGAAATATCGCCCGGCGTGATCTGCGCAGATGCCGTCGCGACCAGCGACAGCACCAATCCAAAACTAGCCAATAAGCGAATCATTTCACAATCCTGTGCCCGGGGTGCGAGAATATACACATCACGTTACGCAAAGGTCAATGCTGCGACTGGTGGGTTAGTGGACTCTCTGGTCCCCGCGTTCATGGTTGTCGATAGAACGTGACGATCTTGTCGACGACATGAGCGCTGGCGCTCGGTGCAAGTGCCGGATGGATCGGCAACGCGAGCACTTCTCGACACGCGGCTTCCGCGATCGGGAGTGAGCCCGCCCCATATCCAAGCTCACGGAAACACGGCTGCAAGTGTAGCGGCTCGGGATAGTAGATTTCGGTGCCGATGCCGTGACGCGCAAGGTGCTCGCGAAGCGAATCACGCTCACGCACGCGAATGACGAACTGGTGGTACGCGTGCTCGGGGTGGTGAGCAGGTAGTCGGACGGCGCCGAGGTCCGCCGCCGCAAACAGCGCGCGATACGCCGCGGCATGTGCGCGCCGCGCCGCGACCGCGGATGCGAGGTGGTCGAGCTTGGCGCGCAGCACTGCGGCCTGGATGGCGTCGAGACGAAAGTTCCCGCCGATCGTGACGTGGTGATACTTCGGCTGCGCGCCGTGCGTGCGGAGCAGGGTGATGCGGTCCGCGAGCTCGACGTCGTCGGTCAGCACGGCGCCCGCATCGCCGAGCGCACCGAGGTTCTTCGTCGGGAAGAACGAGCACGCCGCGGCGACGCCACGGAGCGGTACGCCGCCCAGGCTCTGCGCGGCATCCTCGACGATCGGCAGCGAGGAACGCGGCAGCGTCGCCGGGTGCCCGAACAGATGCACCGGCACGATCGCGCGAGCTCGCGACGAACATGCTGCGAGTGCTGCAGCGGGATCGAGCGTCAGCGTGTCGTCGTCGATGTCGGCGAACACGACGCGTGCGCCGAGCCGCGCGGCGCTGCCGGCCGTCGCGAAGAACGTGAATGGCGTGGTGACGACCTCGTCACCGGGTCCGATCCCGAGTGCCATGTAGATGGCGAGCAGCGCATCGGTCCCCGAGCTGGTCGCGACCGTGCGCGCGACTCCCGAGGCCGCCGCGAGCTCGCGCTCGAATGCTGAAACCTCGGCTCCCCCCACGAACACGCCGCTGTCGAGCACTCGCGCGATCGCTCGGTCGACAGCGGGTCGCACCGACGCCAGCTCGGCGGCCATATCGAAGAACGGAACCTTCACATCCCGGCGGGCAACCTAGCACGCGGTCATGCGAGAGTCGGGACATGCACGTCGTCGTGACCGGTGCCGCTGGCTTCATCGGCTCACACACGTGCGAGGCGCTCGTCGCGCGTGGTCACCGGGTCACCGGCGTCGACGCCTTCGATGGCTATCTCTATCCCGCGGAGCTCAAGCGCCAGACCGCGAGCGAGCTCGCAAGACTTCCGGCTGATCGATTCTCGCTCGTCGAGGCGAACATCTGCGATGTCGACGCGATCGAGCGCGTGCTCGATGGCAGCGTCGATGTCGTGTGCCACCTGGCTGCACTTGCGGGCGTGCGGCCGTCGATCGCATCTCCGCTGCGCTATCTCCGGACGAACATCGAGGGAACCGGCGTCATCATCGAGCGCATGCGGGCCGCGGGCCTCGCGCGACTCGTGTTCGCGTCGTCGAGCTCGGTGTATGGCGCGCGGCCGGGAACGAGCGCGGCATTTCGCGAGGAGGATCCGTGTCTCGCGCCGGCGTCACCGTATGCCGCGACCAAGCGCATGAACGAGCTGCAGCTCTCGACCTATCGGGATCTGTTCGGGCTCGGCGTCTTCGCGCTGCGGTTCTTCACGGTCTACGGACCGCGCCAGCGCCCCGATATGGCGATCGCAAAGTTCACCGATGCGATCGCGCGCGACCAGCCGATCACGCTGTTCGGTGATGGCTCGTCGCGTCGCGACTACACGTTCATCGCCGACATCGTGCGCGGGACGGTCGCGGCGGTCGAACAGGTCGAACCCGCACGCTACGAGATCTTCAACCTCGGCGGCACCGCCACGGTCTCGCTCGCGGAGCTCGTCGAGACGATCGAGCGGGTCGTCGGCAAGCGCGCGATCATCGACCGGCAGCCCGACCAACCAGGTGACGTACCGATCACGTTCGCGAACGTGGATCGTGCGCGCGCCGCGCTCGGCTATGCCCCGACGACGCGGCTCGAGGCCGGCGTCGCGAGCTACTGGGAATGGAAACAAGCGCGGTGACGGACGTTCCGGCCCTGATCGTCGTGATCACCGGACGCGGCGCACATCCCCTACGGCACGGCCTCGCGAAGCAGATCACGAGCATCGGCTCGGACGCGACGGCCGATGTTCGGCTCGCCATCGTGCCGGCGCACTGGGCCATCATCCATCGCGGCGAGCAGACGATCGACGTGCTGATGGCGGCGACCGGCGAGCGCAGGCGGCTCGATCCGGGCGAGTCGTTCGACGCCGATGGCATCACGATCGGGCTCGAGGCGATGGCGAGCGCACGCGAACGCGAGCGTGCGATCGAGGCGCTGGTATCCGCGCTCGCGTCGGTCGATTCGCCCGAAGGCGCCGTCGAGCTGCTGCTCACCGGCATGCTGGGCGCATCGGGCGCCGACCTCGGCGCGGTGATCCTCGCCGACGCGGGCGCTTACACGGTCGCGGCGGCACGCGATCGCGCGGGGACCGTGCTCGAGCATGCGAGCGAGCTGCTGTCGGACACGATCGTGCGCGACGTCCTCGGAACCGGCGAGCCGGTCCAGCTCGACGACGTCGCCGCGCACAGCCGATACGGCACGATCCCTTCGGTGACGGCGCTGCGCCTCGGCTCGGCGCTCTGCCTGCCGATGCGCCTCGAGGGCAAGACACTAGGCGCCGTGTTCCTCGCGCGTCACGATCGCTCGGTCATCGACGAGCGCACGCTGGCCGCGCTGCGGATCCTCGCGGCGGTTGCGGTCCCGTTCTTCGCGCAGCTGCGCGCACCACGTGCCGATGCGGGCTCGCGCGACGAGCTGATCGGTGAATCGCCGGCGGTCCACGCGCTGCGCAAGCTGATCCGTCGCGTCGGCCCGAGCGATCTGTCGGCGCTGCTGCACGGTCCATCGGGCTCCGGCAAGGAGCTGGTCGCGCGCGCCATCCATGCGGCGAGCCCGCGTGCGGCCAGGCCGATGATCTCGATCAACTGCGCCTCGGTGGCGCCGTCGCTGCTCGACGCCGAGCTGTTCGGATATCGCAAGGGCGCGTTCACCGGGGCCGTCACGGATCGCGTCGGGTTGATCGAGGCTGCCCACGGCTCGACGCTGTTCCTCGACGAGATCGGTGACATGCCACCGACGATGCAGGCGGCGATGCTGCGCGTGCTCGAGCAGCGCGAGGTCAAACGGCTCGGCGACAACCTCCCGCGCGCGGTCGACTTCCGGCTCGTGTGTGCGACGCACCGCGATCTCGAAGCCGAGGTCGAAGCTGGGCGCTTCCGGGCAGACCTCCTGTTCCGGCTCCGCGAGGTGACGCTCGAGATCCCGTCGCTGCTGGCCCGTGGGGAGGACATCGATCTGCTCGCGCATGCGTTTCTGCGTCAGGCCGAGGTCCAGCTCGGGCTCGTCATGCACGTGCTCACCGACGACGCGCTCGCGGTGCTCCGCGCGCACCCGTGGCCCGGCAACGTGCGCGAGCTCAAGGCGACGATGCGGCGCGTCGCGATCCTCGCGGACAGCAAGCTGGTGCGCGCTTCCGATCTCGGGCTCGCCGCGGCTGCGGCTGACCGGCCGGCATCAGCAGCATCGCCGCTCGGCGGAGCTGCCGCCGCGGTCCGCGAGCTGATCGAGGCGGCGATCCGCCCGGGTGCCAGCGTGCAGCCCCTCGCCACGCTGCGCGACGAGCTCGTTCGCCGCTACGTGCTGCTCGCGATCGAGCGCCACGGTGATGACCGCGAAGCGGCCGCGAAGGCACTCGAGATCGGTGTTCGCACGCTCTATCGCTACATCAGCTGAGCGCGCTAGGCGGTCGGGAGATCGCGGCGTCCTTCGAATGCGCGACACGATTCGCCCATCGTGCTGAACGTCCGACCGTGATGCAGCCGATCGATCCGCCGCTCGAGCCGGCGACCGCGGCCGAGGGATTGCGACAGCCGCAACTTCCACGGCACGTGCTGGCTGCGCGCGATCGCGCCGACTTCACCGGTGTCGAGCTCGTACGGATGGAGATAGACGACTGCCGGGCGCTGCGCGCGCTCCGCCTCCCACAGCGCCACCCGATGCAGCGAGAACGGCAGCATGCGCAGGTAGCCGCCACCGAGCGCGGGCCAGCGCCGACCCAGCCAGACCGTCGCGAGCGGGATCTCGAGGAGCCCCTCCTTGAGCCAGAACGGGCCGCGCGGCGCGGTCGCGACCCCGTAGCGGCGCATCCGCGCGGGCACCACGCTGCTGTCGTAGCGAAAGCCCTGCGACGCGAGCTCGACGAAGATCTGGCGATTGACCTGGTCGAGCGTCTCGCACGGCTCGCCGAGGCTGAAGTCCGGCGCGCGAAAGCCGAGCACCGGCTGGCCGGTCGCGTCCTCGAGCAGCTTCCGCGACGTCGCGATCTCGTCGCGCAACATGCTGTCGCTCATCGAGAACAGCGGCCGGTGGGTGTGTGCGTGGCACGCGACCTCGTGACCGCGCCGTGTGATGTCGGCCACCATGCGTGGATCGTGCTTCGCGACGAGGCCCTGCACGAAGCAGGTCGCGCGAATCCCGAGGCGCTCGAGCAGATCGAGCATGCGCGCGGTGTTGGTGCGGCAGCGATCGGTGATCGCCGCGTCGAAGTCGAGGGTGGACTGGATCCAGTCCTCGACGTCAACCGTGACGCAGACCGGCGAGGTCACCGGCATACGACGTGGAAGTCTTGCCCGGCACCGCGGATCTTCTCGATGTGGACCGCGGTGACGCCGGCGTCCTTCAGCACGCGCTCGATGTCGCCGCGCTCGTAGAGGTAGATCGGGCAGTTGCGCATCCGGTAGCGCGCTTCCCGGATCGGCGAGCGCAGCCAGTGCCGGCTCGGGAACGAGATTGCAGCGGGCCCGCCCGACAGCTGGGCTGCGAGCGCGCGGAGGAACGGCACCGGCTCGGCGACGTAGTCCATGACGCCCATCACGATCGCGCAGTCCGCTCGATCGATCGGCTTGCCGAGCGGGAAGTTGCCTGCCACGAGCTCGTAGCGGCCTTTGTGACCGGCGGCGTCGAGTCGCTCGCCCGCGAGCTCGAGCATCCGCGGCGCGGCGTCCACCCCGATCACGCGCGCGGCACCACGCGCGAGCGCCTCGCGCATGTACACGCCCGAGCCGCAGCCGACATCGAGCACGGTCTTGTTCGTGAGATCGCCCAGCCGGTCGAACGTCAACCGGAACCGCTCGACGATGTCCCGCCGAAACGTCGAATCGAGCAGCCGCCACACCGGGCCGCGTCGTCCGTCATAGAGCGAATCGAAGGTGTCCGCGAAGCCATGGAAGAACCGGCCGGCGCGTTCGTCGGTGTTCGACATCATGGCGAAGGACATAACCCATGGTTGGCCGGCGGGCGACAGCAAACCCGAGCTGATATACCCAGCCGCAGTGTCAGCGCCGCCGCCCACCACGCACCCCGACCCGTCGGTGAGCGTGATCTTGCCGATCCGGAACGAGCGCGCGTACATCGAGGACGCGCTGCAGGCCCTGCTGACGCAGGAGCGGCTGCCGGCGCGGTACGACATCCTCGTCGTCGACGGTATGTCGGATGACGGCACCCGCGAGATCGTGCAGGCGATCGCGGCCCGCGATCCGCGCGTCCAGCTCGTCGACAACGAGAAGCGGATCGTGTCGTCCGCGCTGAACATCGGGATCGCGCGCGCGCAGGGTGAGATCATCATCCGGGTCGACGGTCACACGCGCGTGGCCCCCGACTTCATCCGCGCGAACCTCGAGCTCCTCGAGGAGCACCCGGAGGCCTCGTCGGTTGGTGGGCCGATCGCGCATCGCGGCAAGACCACGTTCGCGCGCGGTGTGGCGGCCGCGATGTCGAGCCGGTTCGGGGTTGGTGGCGCGAACCACCGGCGCGAGACCTACGAGGGCTACGCGGAGGGCGCCGTGTTCCCGGCGTTCCGGCGAACGATCTTCGATCAGGTCGGGTTCTTCGACGAGGAGCTCGTGCGCAACCAGGATGACGAGTTCAACTTCCGGATCACCGCGGGCGGCGGCAAGATCTACATCTCGCCGCGCGTGAAGCACGACTACTACGTTCGTGGTTCGGTCCAGGCGCTCGCGCAGCAGTACGTCCAGTACTCGTACTGGAAGGTCGCGGTGTTCCGGAAGCATCGCAAGATCGTCGCGGCGAGGCACCTCGCGCCCGTGGTGTTCCTGGTCGCGGCCCCGGCCTGCGTGATCACCGCGGCGATCGCGCCACCGCCGCTCAGCTGGGTCGCGCTCGCGCCGCTGGTCGCCTACGGTGGGTTACTGACGGCGGCGGTGATCTCGGCCGGTATCCGCGAGCGCAGTGTCGCGGTGGGCGTATGTGCGGGCGTCGCGACGGCGACGATGCACGTGGCCTACGGGACCGGCACGCTGCTCGGGATCCTGGCCGGTCCCGGACGGAGCCCGTTCGTGCGTGCGATCATGGCGAAGATCACGCGCTGACGGCTAAGTGACCTGTCAGGCGTTGCGTCAGGCGTTGCGTCAGGCGTTGCGACAGAGCGTCGACGAGTCGTCGGCGTGTTGCGCCCGGGCCACGCACGCGCTGGCAGCCCGCTGGTAAGCCGCGAGAATCCCGAGGCGATGGCGTGGGGCCGAGGTGGCCGCTGAATTGCGTAGCAAGCGCCCGATGTCTCGATCGCGGATCGTCGTCGTTCTCTGCTGCATGCTCGCCGGCTGCACCTACAAGCCGGGCTCGTTCTCGTACCCGTCGAAGGGCTTCCCCGGCCAGCGCATCACCATCGGCTGTCTCGACATCGCGGTCGACCGTCGCGCCGACCTCGAGGGTGCGCCGGTCCTCGGTTACCAGTTCGGCAACCGCTGTGAGCGACCGGTCAGTGTCGACCTCTCGCGGGCGTGGGTCGTGGGCCGGCTGGTCGACGGCAACGAGGTCGCGCTCACGCCCTATGACCCGAAGCTCGAGATCACGGCAGTGCGGCTCGACGGCCGGATGGCGGGTGGCGAGGCGCTGCGCTACACGACGTCGCAGCCGGTGGCCCAGGTCTGTGTCGATGTCGCGCGCCTCGTCGAGCAGGTGACCGAATCGCGCTGGCTGTGCTTCGGCGACGCGAACGTGATCGCGGTCGCGGGGAGGTTGGCGGAGCGCGAAGCCGCGGCGCGCGAGGCCGAACGAGCCGAGGCCGACGAGATCGCCGACGACGAGGCGATCGGGATGACGAGGCTGACCGACGGCGATGGTGAGGTGGCGCCGTGACCGCGCGTGCGCTCGCGGCGGCGCTGCTATTGGTGATCGCGGCGCGCGCCGAGCCCGTGCATGCGGGGAGCTGCGGCGGCGGCAGCGGTGGTGGCGGCGGCGGCGGCGGTAGCAGTGGCGGCGGTAGCAGCGGCGGATCGTCTGGCGGCTCGAGCGACTCGGGCTCGTCGAGCTCGTCGTCGAGCACGCCGGCGTGTCACGACTCGACGGACGTCGTCGGCTATCGCGAGTGCACGGGCTACGGGAAGTGGGGCGCGCACCTCGGCATCCCGCTGCTGATCTTCGAGGTCGGCATGAACGTGCAGGCGTTCGCGAGCCCGCTCGGCGAGCGCGATGGCCACGTCGAGCATGGCGACCAGGACTTCTCGTACCGCGTGGTCGATCCCGGTGGTGCGAGCGCGCCGTCCAAGTCGACCGCGGTGATGACGACGTTGCGCGTCGGCGGCGGCGCGCGCGGGATCTATGGCGCGGCCGAGGTCGAGCTCGGCGGGCTGGTGTCGGACTCGTCGCGTGCCGAGATGATCACGCGCGGCGAGGTCGGAGCCCCGACGATCGAACAGACCAGCACCCTCGCGTTCGGCGCGCTCGGCGTGCTCGGGGCACAGGGCGCGACCCGGCGTGCGACGTTCGGCGTCGAGCTCGTCGGTGGCGTACGCGGCGTCATCTACAACTACGAATCGCGGTACCTCGCGTGCCTGCAGACCGAGTCGATCACGACGAGCCGGCCGGTGCTCGAGGCTCGGGCGCGTGCCTCGATCTGGCTGTCGCCGGTGATCAACGCCGGTGTCGTCGTCGGCTCGAGCGTGATCGACCAGGGTGCCTACATGGGCGGCGTGTTCCTGGGCGCCAACACGCGTGCGTTCGGCGGGTTGCGCTAGGGACCCCACCGCTATCCGAGCGGGGCTACGGGTCTCGCCGATGCGGTCGACCCGGTAGTCATGGACAAGAAGCCCGCCCAGTTTCGCGAGACGATGTGGTTCAAGGTGGGCGAGTCGAAGGTGTCGGAGCAGGCTGCTGACGACGCCGCCTCCAACACGAGCTTGCCCGTCGAGGACCGCTACCTCGATGACGGCAGCGTGACTCCCACCGACAGCCTCACGTTTGGCATACATACGGGCACCACCACCACGCTGCGGCAGATCCACGCCAGCGACTCTGGCTCCCAGGATCTCGCGCTCGGAACGCTCGCGCGCGAGATGAAGGGCCACCGCCCGATGTACGCCGCGCTCGTCGCCGGCGCGGTCTCGATCGCGACGGTCGCGCTGATCTACCTGATCTGAGCCGCTCAGATCTCGAGCTCTTCGCCCTCGCGGGCGGGAACCAGCTCGATCGCGGTGCCGCCGTGCGCGTCGAGCGCGGACCGGCAGCTCGCGGCCATCTCGTCGACGTCATCGTCTGTGTAGTCCTGGTCGTAATGAAACATCACGAGCCGGCGCACGCGCGCGGCCGTGGCCACGATCGCCGCGTCCTCGTACGACGAGAAGCCGCGGTTGCGACGGGTCGCCTGATCGACGGGCCGATACGTCGTGTCGTGGAGCAGCACGTCGGCATCGGCGAAGAACGCGATGGTCTCCGGGGTCGGGCCGGTGTCCGCGAACGGCTGACCGACGTCTGACGCGTACACGAATGATCGGCCATCCTCGACGATGCGAAACGCGAGCGCGGTCGTCGCGCCATGGGCGTGCTCCCGCGCGGTGATCGTCAGGCCTTCCGCCTCGAACGGCTCGCCGCACGGTGCGGCGCGGACCTGGAAGCCGGCCGCGAGGTTCTTGAGCGACTGCAGCGGCGAGAAGTTGGGATCCATCTGACCCTCGAGGATCTCCTCGAGGAAGTTCGGCGACGTGCCGGGGCCCCACACGGTGAACTGATTGCCGGGGATGAAGACCGGCGCGAAGAAGCCGAGGCCCTGGATGTGATCCCAGTGGGTGTGCGAGAGCAGGATCGTGCCGCGCCCGGCGCCCTTGCCGAACGGGCCTGGCAGAAGCGTGTTGCCGAGGTGCATGAGGCCGGTCCCCATGTCGATGATGATGAGGCCGCCGGCCTTGGGGTGAACCGAGACGCAGGCGGTGTTGCCGCCGTAGCGGATGGTCTCTGGACCCGGCGCTGGAATCGATCCGCGGACGCCCCAGAACCGGATCTTCATTCGTCCCCCAGCGTGTACTCGAGCCCCTCGTAGGCACTCGCGAGCTCGAAGCGATCGCCCTGCTGCTGCACGACGTGGCGGTACTTCGCGAGGATCGCGTCGTTGTCGTCGTCGGAGCGCAGCGGCGCGTGGTGGAACAGGCAGAGTCGCTTGACGCCGGCGTCGCGCGAGATCGCGATCGCATCGTCGGGGTGCGAGTGCCCCCAGTGCGGGCGCAGCCGGTACTCGTCGATCGTGAACTGGGTGTCGTAGATCAGGAGGTCGGCATTCTTCGCGAGCGCGACCACGCCGGCGCGCATCTGCGCGAGCTCGGCGAGCACGTCCGCCGGCAGCGGCTGGTCGAGCGACGGGGCGGTGACGATGAACTCGCGGCCGAACAGGATGTCCGCGAACGGGGCGGTGTCCGCGCAGTAGACGACCGCGGCGCCGTCGACCTCGATGCGATACGCGATCGCGATCCACGGATGGTTGAGGCGCGTGCAGGTGACGCGGGCCTTGCCGATGTCGAAGCGGGCGCCCTCGATCAGCTCGTGAAAGTGCATGTCCGCATGCATCGCCGAGAGCGGCACCGGGAAGTACGGCGAGTCGTGCTGCTGCGAGAACACTGCCTCGAGGTGCATGTCGCGCTGGCGGGCGAAGATGTGGACCTGGTTGCCCGCGCGATAGAGCGGCGAGAAGAACGGCAGCCCCTGCACGTGATCCCAGTGCGTGTGGCTGATGAGGATCGACGTCTTGCCCTTGCCGTCGCCGAACGACTCCTCCATGAGCGACTTGCCGAGCCGGCGCAGGCCGGTGCCCGCATCGATGATGATCGGCGCAGCCCCGCGTGGCCTCACCTCGACGCACGAGGTGTTCCCGCCGTATCGGCTGGTCGACCGACCCGGTACCGGGATCGATCCACGCACTCCCCAGAACCTGACCTTCATCGTGGGGCGTTCGACGCGCCCAGCTGAACCTAACGCTCTGTAAGCCCGGGAGCTAGAAGCCCTTGCGCGAATCTAGAAGGATCGTCACCGGCCCGTCATTCAGCAGGTCGACCGCCATGTCCGCCGCAAACTCGCCCGCCTCGACCCGCATCACGCCCGCCGCTCCCACCGCCGCGAGCGCCGCCTCGTAGAGCGCCTTCGCCGCCACCGGCTCGAGCGCCCCCGTGAACGCCGGCCGGCGGCCCTGCCGTGCATCCCCGTACAGCGTGAACTGCGAGACGATCAGGACCCCGCCGCCGACGTCGAGCACCGAGCGATTCATCTTGCCGGCGTCGTCCGCGAAGATCCGCAAGTTCACGATCTTGTCGGCGATGTACCCGACGTCCGCCGGTCCATCGCCAGCCCCCGCCCCGAGCAACACGAGGAGCCCGCGCTCGATCTCGCCGGTGACCCGGCCCTCGACCGTCACCTTCGCTCGCGTCACGCGCTGAACCACAGCTCGCATGGGGACGGTCTCCACTAACTCAACTTACGACCTGTAAGTCCAATGGTTGCGCGGCGGAAGTTGAGTAAGTGGAGACCGTCCCCGTCAGGCAACCCCCGCAGCTTGCTGTGGGTCGTATCGGCCGCTAGGATGCCGGCGCTCATGAGGTTTGCCTTGGTTGTCGCGCTTGGCGCGGTTGCGGCGCTCGGTTGCGGCAAGGAGATCGGCGACGACTGCTCGGTGAGCTCCGACTGCAGCCCGAACGGGGATCGCACGTGTGACGTGTCGTCGCCGGGTGGCTACTGCACGATCCAGGGCTGCGACTTCGACACGTGCCCCGAGGAATCGGCGTGCGTCCGGTTCTTCACCGGCAACTTCTCGAACCGGATGTGCGATCCGGCGACCGAGACGGGCGACGGCGGCGAGAACGACAAGTGCACGCTCGACGAGCTGTGCTCGCTGGTCGGCAACTGCGTTCCGCGGGCATCGGAGCTGCGGTACTGCATGCGGACGTGCGGCTCGGCCGATGACTGTCGCGATAATTACGAGTGCCGCGACCTGACGCTCATGAAGCTGCACGGCGGCGAACCGGTGCTCTCGCCCGGGACGCCGATCGACGACAGCGCGCCGAAGTTCTGCGCGCCGCGCGGCAACTGAGGCGCGATCGATCGATCTGATACGCTCGGTGCGTGTCGATCGGCTCGTTCCTGCTGCGGCGCCTCGGTTCGGGGCTGCTCGCGATCCTGGGCGTGTCGATTCTCGTCTTCGCGTTCCTGCACCTGGTGCCCGGTGATCCGGTCGATCACCTCGCAGGTGGCGAGGCGACAGTCGAGCAGCGCCAGAAGATCGAGAAGTGCATGGGGCTCGATCAGTCGATGCCATCGCAGTTCGTGAGCTTCCTCGGCCACGTGCTCGACGGCACGCTCGGCCATCAGTGCCCCGATCCGAAGGGCAAGCCGACCGTGGCCGCGCGCATCGCGCTCGTGTTTCCGCACACCGCGGCCCTCGCGTTCGCCGGGATGCTGGCCGCGATCGTGTTCGCGCTGCCGCTCGGGATCCTCGCCGCGGTCCGCCGCGGTACCTGGATCGACACGCTCGCCACCACGACGTCGCTCTCGGGGATCGCGATCCCGCAGATGATGTTCGCGCCGCTCCTCGTGTTCCTGTTCTTCGTCACGCTCGGCTGGTTCCCCGGCCCCACCGAGACCGGGTGGATGGCTCTCGTGCTCCCGGCGTTCGCGGTCGGCACGCACCTGATGGCGATGCTCGCGCGGATGACGCGCTCGTCGATGGTCGAGGTGCTCGGCGAGGACTACGTGCGCACCGCGCGTGCGAAGGGGCTGCCCGAGGGCCGCGTCGTGTTCGTCCACGCGCTGCGCAATGCGCTGCTGCCGGTGATCACGATCGCGGGCCTGCAGTTCGGGTCGCTGCTGTCGGGGGCGATCATCATCGAGAACGTGTTCGCGCGGCCGGGCCTCGGCACCACGCTCCTCGAGGCGATCCTCGAGCGGAACTATCCGGTCGTGCAGGGAACGGTGCTCGTGATCGCGGGCATCTACGTGCTGGTCAACATCCTCGTCGATCTCGCCTACGGGATCGCCGATCCGAGGATCCGCCGCGCATGAAGCTCTCGATGAGCGCCTGGGTCGGCGGGATCATGCTCGCCGTGTTCATCCTCGCGGGCGTGCTCGGCCCGTGGATCGCGCCGTACGACGTCGGCCCGCACGCGCTCGACCTGCCGAATCGCTTCCAGGGCGCATCGGCCGCGCACTGGCTCGGCACCGACAGCAAGGGGCTCGACACGCTGAGCCAGCTCTTGTGGGGCGCGCGGTCGGCCCTCCAGCTCAGCATCATCGTCGTCGCGATCTCGTCGACGATCGGCCTCGTCGTCGGCACGGTTGCCGGCTGGTACCGCGGGATCATCGACGAGATCCTGATGCGCATCGTCGACGTCCTGATGTCGTTTCCCGGCATCCTGCTCAACATCGCGATCGTCGCGACGGTCGCGCGTCCCGGGCTCGGCGTCATGATCGTCGCGCTCTGCGCGAACGGCTGGGTCGGCTACGCGCGCGTCTCCCGCGGCCAGGTGCTCGCACTCCGCGAACGCGACTACGTCACCGCCGCCGTCGCGCTCGGGGCCTCGAACCGCCGCGTGATGTGGCGCCACCTGATCCCGAACCTCATGGGGCCCGCGCTCGTCCAGATGACATTCGGCTTCGGCGGCGTGATCCTCGTCGAGGCCGCGCTGTCGTTCCTCGGCCTCGGCCCGCAGGTCGACTACACGTGGGGCGCGATGCTCGATCAGGCGCGCACGTTCCTCTGGAAGTCCGACTGGGTCACGCTCTACACGCTGGTCCCCGGCATCGCGATCATGTGGGTCGTGCTCGGCGCGAATCTGCTCGGTGACGGCCTGCGCGACCGCCTCGATCCTCGCCAGCGCGGGCGCAGTTGATGGCGAACGTGCGCGTGCGAGTCACGACCTGCGGAGCGCGCCTCGGCGAGGGAGCCGCATAACAATGCCGCTGCGGGTTCGCGTCTGCCGCATCGCCGACGTCCCGGTCGGCGAGATCCGTGCGTTCACGGTGCGTGGCGTGACCTGGCCGGTGATCGTGGTCTACGTCGACGGCGAGCTCGTCGCGGTGCCCGGCGTCTGTCCGCACGAGGACGTCGCGCTCGCCGACGGCTACCTCGACGGCCAGGCGATCATCTGTCCGGCGCACGCATATCGCTTCGATCTGCACACCGGACGCTGCCGGCACGACGCCGGCCTCGAGCTACGCCGGTATCCGATCACGGTGATCGGCGACGAGATCTGGGTCGACCTCCTGTGATCGCGGTCAGGTGAGCGAGTCGAGATCGGAGTCGGCGCCGCAATAGAACCAGCGATCGGGGTCGACGAAGCGTCGATCGCCGCCCTTCGGGATCATGCAGAGGAAGGGCTTGCTGTCGCGCTCGGTGAAGCCGCTGCGCCACATGCCGCGCTTGCGGCCGTCGAGGGTGAACAGCTTGATGTCGAGCGTATGTGCCGACGTCTCGTCGGTGGCGTGGCGGGCGATCGCGCGCAGGCACGCGTGCCACTCGCCCGGAATGGCGATCAGGTCGACGATACGCAGCGTCTTGCCGCCGTGCATGGCCTCGAGCGCGCACGCGCCGATCGGCTTGCCACGCCGGACGATCACGAATGGTGGCTCTCGCCCGGCTGGGGCCGCGAGGAACCGCCACGTATAGAACGACGCATCGCGAACCGCGGCGAGCCGCAGTGATTGCCTCGCACCCGCCCACACCGCTTCGAGCCGATCGTCGAGCGGCGCCATCGCCTCGAGCTTCCCGGTGCGCCGCGGCTTGAGCGCGACGGCAACAAGACCGTCGAGCGCGTCGAGCTTGATCGCCGAGCCGCGGAGCGGGCGTGCCCACCGCGACACGTGGCCGACCTCGCGCGAGCCGCCGTGCTTGAGCGGCGTCAGGTTCAACGCGCCGGGGGCGCCATACATGCAGCCGATGCCGTGCTCGGGCATCGCCTGGCGCGACGCATCGTGGAGCAGCCCGCCGAGGCCGCGCCGTCGAAACTCGGGCCGCACGTAGCCGTCGCCGCCGAGCGCGCCGCGCACGATCGCACCGTCGAGCCACATCCGGAACGGAAAGAACGAGGTGCAACCGGCGACCTTGCCGCCCTCGCTCGCGATCCACGTCAGCGCGGGGCCGCCGGGATTCGTCGCGTAGAGCCAGCGCCAGCGCGCCGCGACGTCACATCCCGGGATCATCTCGGCGATCAGCGCCTCGATCTCGGGGCGATCGGCGTCGGTCGCGAGGCGCACATCGAACATGCGCCGCAGCCTACCTCTACTTGTACTCGGGCTCGACGATCTTGACGTCCTTGATGCCGGCGTCCGCGAATGCCTTGTCGAGGTGGGGCTTGTCGCCGAGGATCACGATGATCTCGTTCTTGGGGTCGAGCTCGGTCCGCAGCTGCGCCGGGAGGGGGCCCCGGGTGAAACCCGGGCCTCCTATCCTGATCGGCTCACCTGTCCGCAGGACTCGTTCGCCGTGAGGTGCTCGCGGTCGTCGCTACGCGCCGACCTTTCGGCGACCGTTTCGACTCACTTGTAGTCGGGCTCGACGAGCTTCACGTCGGGCAGGCCGGCGTCGGAGAACGCTTTGTCGATCGATCCGCGATCGCCGAGCGTCACGATGATCTCGTTACGCGGATCGAGCTCGCTGCCGATCAGCGCCTTGACTTGCGCGAGCGAGACCGCGGCGACCTGCTGCAGCAGCTTGTTGTAGTGATCCGGATCGAGGTCGTGCATCGCGATCTCGCCGAGCCGCCCGAGCACCTCGCTTGTCATCGTCGACTGGCCCAGCAGGTCCTGGATCAGCTTGCGGCGCGCGCGCACGAACAGCACGTCGAAGTCGTCCGCGGACTTGCGCAGCGAATCGACGCTGTCGCGCATCACGCGGAGCGCTTCACCTGCGCGCGGAGCGTCGATCGCGCCGCCCATCGAGTAGCTCGACGGACCAAGGCGCGTATCGCGACGCGCGTACGTACCGTACGTGGAGCCGAGCTTCGCGCGGATGTCCCACATCCGATCGTTCAGCATCTGGGTGATCACCATGCGCGCGGCCTCTTGGCCGTCGATGCCGGGCGCGGTCGGATAGGTGATGCGCACGTCGATCTGCGGATCCTCTTCGCCGACGACACCGACGTAGATCGGCCCGACGCGCTTCGGCATGTCGCGCGAGACGGGCTGGTCCTTGTGTCCCTTGTCCCACGAGCCGAAGTGGTCGGAGATCAGCGACTCGGCTTGCTTGATATCGAACATGCCGGTGATCACGAGCGTCGCGTTCGCGGCGCTGAAGTGCTTGTTGCGGAACGACGAGAGCGCGTCCTGACCGACCTTGCCGACGTACTCGGGCAGACCGACGCCGGTCTTGGTGTATGGGTGATCCGGACCGTAGAGCGCCGCGAGCTGCTGGCGCTGGAACTCGAGTCGCTGCTGCGGGCGGCGCAGCTTGTACGCGATCTTCATCGACTTCTGCCACTTCTCGACGGACTCTTGTTTGTAAACGCCTGCGCGAATCAACCGCTCGAGGCCTTGGACCACGACGTCGAGATAGATGTTCATGCCGCGCGCCGAGCAGATCGTGTGATCCGGCGTCGTGTAGCAACCCATGCCGACGCCGGTGCGTCCCGTCGCATTGCCATCCATCGGTGCGCTGATGAACCCGGCCGCGCGATCGGCCAGCCACGGATTGCCCGGCGAGTTCACATCACCGACGTCGAAGATCAGCGCCGCTGAAATCACCGGAAAGACGTCGATCGGCAAGAGCACGACGCGCATGCCGTTGCCGAGCTTGTAGCGTTTCGCACCCGAAAGACCCTTGAGCTCGGTCGCGACCTTGATCGGGCGCCGCGCTTCCGCCGGATCGACCTCGGGGATCTCCTTCTTGTCGTGCGACTTGGTCGTAAACTTGAGCTTGGACCGGCGGTCGCCCTTGACGCCGGCCTTGTTCGGCTTGAACACCACGATGCTTGCCTTGTCGGGATCGAGCAGGCCCTTGACCGCGTTACCGACGGTCTCCATCTCGAACTTTCCGATCTTGTCGAGGCTGTGGAACATGTAGAGACCCTGCGAGTCGAACTCGAAGTCGCGCGTGAACTGGATCATGTCTCCGAGTTGCTGCGTGCGGCCCGTCAGTGACTCGAGGCTCGAGATGAACGACGCCTTGCGCCGGTTCTTCGTTTCTTCGTGCTGGACCCACGTGCCGAAGTCCCAGCCGCGGTGCGCCTTCTTCGCCGCTTTCCAGATGTGTTCGAGGCATTCATCCGCGGCGCCGATGTTCTTGAGCTCCATCGCGATGCCGAACACCGGCGCATACTGGCCGCCGCCGATGAACGGCTCGGTTGATGTTGCGCACGCGTATTCGTCCGCCTTGTTCGCGGCGTCGAAGAATGCGGACCAGATTCCGAACTGTGCTGCCTCACCCTTGGGGGTCGTCGCGTCGGGAAGCGCCCATGCGACCGTGATGTACGGGCGCTCGATGTCGAGCTCGACCGTCTTCTTGCGCTGCTTGTTGACGACGACCGGCTGGACCTCGCGCAACGGCCCCGGCGCCTGCTTCTCGACGACGCTGAACCACTTCGTGATCGAAGCGACCGATTCTTCGACCGTGACGCCACCGGCGACGATCACCGTCGCACGTTCGGGCACGTAGTACTTCTTCATGAAGTCGCAGACGTCCTGGAACGTGATCGTCGAGAGCTGCTCGTCGTTACCGCCGACGGTTTGCTCGTACGCGTGACCCTGCGGATAAATCGCCGCGAGCGTCATCGGGAAGATCTGACCTTCCGGAGTACGCATGCTGCCGCGGATCTCGTTGCGGACGACCTCGCGCTCGCGGACGAATTCTTCCTCGGCGATCATCTTGCAGCCGAAGTGCATGCGCATCGCTTCGATCTTGATCACCGAGTCGAGCTGCTCGGCACGCGCGTTGATCATGTAGTGCGTCGTGTCGTTGCTCGTGTACGCGTTGAAGAACACGGCGAGCTGACCGATGAAGTGCATCATCGGCTTCGTGTCGGGCCCATCCGGCTTGTGCTGGAACATCATGTGCTCGACGAGGTGCGCGAGACCCGCCTTGCCGGGCGGATCCTCCTTCGCGCCGACTTCGTAGCGAACGTCGACTTCGACGAGCTGCGTGGACGAATCAGGCATCACGACGAAGCGCAACCCGTTCTTCTCGAGCCGGCCACGCTTCTCGGCGTGCTTGAACGCGATCTTCGGCGTCGTTTGATTGCACGCAACAAACAGGAACACGGCGGCCAATACCGCCCACACCCGGGACGTCTTCGTCATGGACCGGGATCTTTCCCAAACGGCCACGATTTGCAACACGGTGCTGCTGACCGTCGAGGCGACCTGGCCTCAGGGGTGCGACCAGACAGCGTCGCACCCGCCCTCGGGGCTCCCAATTGCGAAGTTTCTCTACTAAGGTCCGCCGCCATGGCACGCGACCCCGACCGCGCATTCTTCGGCCACCCTCGAGGCCTCGCGAACCTGTTCTTCACCGAGATGTGGGAACGCTTCTCGTACTACGGGATGCGAGCGTTTCTGATCTACTACCTGCTCGCGCCCGAAACTCTTGGTGGGCGCGGGCTGACGGCGGGAACGGCGGGATCGGTGTTCGCCGTGTTCGCGTCGAGCGTCTACTTCCTCGCCCTCCCGGGCGGCTGGATCGCCGACCGCTTTCTCGGCCAGCGCAAGGGCGTGATCGTTGGGGGCATCGGCATCGCCGCCGGCAATGCCCTGCTCGCGATTCCCGGGCTCGGTAACGTGTTCTACCTCGGCCTGCTGCTCATCGCGATCGGCACTGGGTTCTTGAAGCCGAACATCTCGACGCTCGTCGGTCAGCTCTACAAGGAGGACGATCCTCGACGAGACAGCGGCTACACGATTTACTACATGGGCATCAATATCGGTGCGTTCATCGCGCCACTGGTCTGCGGCTTCCTCGCCCAGAGCGACACGTTCCGCGCGTGGGTGATCGAGCGAGGCATGGATCCCAACCTCGTCTGGAACTTCGCGTTTGGCGCTGCTGCGATCGGCATGGTGCTGGGCTTGTTCCAGTTCATCTCGTTCAAGCACTGGCTGGGCGATGCGGGCGCGCAGCCCACGATTCCAGAGGAGCCCGCGCGCGCACAGCGAGATCGCCACGTCCTGATCGCGATCGGGCTCGCACTGCTCGGGATCGGCGGCCTGGTCGTAGCCACCACGCCGTCCGAGGACACCATTGCGAACTTCCAGGGAATCGGACTGTCGATCGGCTCGATCGTCATGTTCGTCGGCCTCTACAAGCTCGCGCGGGACCCCAAGGAACGTCGCGGGATCCTCGCGATGATCCCGCTGTTCCTCGGCGCAGTCGCGTTCTTCGCGATCTTCGAGCAGGCGCCCACGACGCTCAGCATCTTCGCCAAGGACTTTACCGAGCCGGACTTCCTCGGGTTCTTCGAGCCGAGCTATTACCAGAGCATCAACGCGATCTTCATCGTCGCGCTCGCGCCGGTGTTCGCGATCATGTGGGTCGCGCTCGCCAGGCGCCGTAAGGAGCCGAGCAGCGTCAGCAAGTTTGCGATCGGCATGCTGCTGCTCGCGCTCTCGTTCGTCGTCATGGTCCCGACGTTCGGTGCTACGGAGGGCACGCGGTTCAGCGGCTTCTATCTGACCGGGCTCTATCTGTTCAACACCCTCGCCGAGCTCTGCATCTCGCCGGTTGGCCTGTCGTCGATGAGCAAGCTCGCGCCCAGGCGCCTCGCCGGCATGGTCATGGGCATGTGGTTCTTCGGCACCGCGGTCGGCATCTACCTCGCGGGCCGTGCGACCTCGATCTCGTCCGGCCGCGGTTTCGACTTCCTGTTCATCTTCCTGTTCATCTCGTCGCTGGTGGTCGCCGGAGCACTGTTCCTCGTGGCTCCGAAGATCCGCCGCATGATGGCGGCCAACGAGCACGCGAAGGGTCCCGCCGACAAGAGCGAGAAGGCCGAGCCCGAGCCGCTGCCAAGCGCTCGGATCGTCAAGGACAACACCAAGGTCGGCGAGGACTGAAGCTGTGGGTGATCTACCCGACGCGCGTGACGGACTGACGCGCCTCGAGCGGATCATCCTCTGGCAGCTGCGCGAGGCCGAGCGCGAGCGCGGCGGCAGCGTGCCAACCACGATGCTCTATGGCCGCGTCGTCGAGCACATCGCGGTCTCGATCGAGGAGTTTCAGACCACCCTGCAACGCCTCGTGTTGCGTGCGCGTTAGGCACTTATGACCTTCGCGGTCGCTCCCCTACGGTCAATGTCAGTTCAGGTTCGGATCGTCGATCAGCTGCGCGGGGGTCTCCTCCTGCGAGGCGAACATGACGAAGGCGACGGCGGTAGCGAAGAAGAACATCTTGATCATTGGTCGCCATGGTCCACGGATCGCGCGGTCGCTGCAACATCTGTAAAAGCGCACATCGCCGCATCGGAAACCGTCGGAGCCATGACGCGATTCGTCGTCGTCAGATCGTTCGCCAGCGCGCCCATCGCGTGCGCAGCTCGGGAGGAAGCTGATCGAGCACCCATTGCCACGTCGGCTCGGCGACCAGCACGAGGCCGTTGGGATGTCTCGGATGAAGCCCGAGCGGCGGCCGCACGCCGGGCTCGGTGCGCGCCGCGAGCAGCGCATCGTCGAGCGGCGAGCCCATGCCGATCCACGCGAGCGGCAGCAGGCGCCAGCGGCGCTCGGGCGGAATGCCGTCGGGACGGATGCTGACGCGCGCCTGCGTGTACCAGGCGACCATGAACACGATGTGGCGCTCGGGGATCACGATCGTGTCGCCCGCGGGAACCGCGCCGGCGAGGGAATGGATCGCGGTGACCATCGCGGGATGCGCGACGATCCGGCCTTCGTCGCGCGCGCCGGGCGTACGGGTCGCCAGCACGCCGGCGAGCACGGCGAGCACGAGGTCGCGGTGGTGGATCCGCGCGAGCACGCGCCCACCGACGATCGCGGCGGCCAGCGCCATCGCCACGAACGCGACGATCCGCAGCCGGAAGCCGAGGCCCTGCGCGTCGTCGACGGCGAGCCACGGCACCGCGATCGCGATCGCGAGCACCACGATCGCCCAGGACGCGACGGTCTCACCCGAGGTGCCGCGCGGCGGCTGCTCGACGACATACGCGGCAGGCACGCGGGCGATGCCCGAGCGGATCGCGGCCCGGCCGGCGCGCGACAGCACGAACGCGCCGGCGATCCCTAGGAGCCCGCCGATCAGCGCCTCGTGGCCGAACGTCAGCGTCGCGTGGCGAGTGACCAGCGCCGGCGCGGTGAACCGCAGCTCGCCCGCCCACAGCCCGTCGACGAGCCCGGCATCGGTCGGCGAGGGCAGGGGGAACGCGAGCCCGAGCACGCCGAACAGGACGCTGCCGATCGCGAGCACGACGATCACGTAGAGCAGACGGCGGCCGCGCAGCTTGCCGCGACCGGCGGCCTCGCCGATCACCGCGGGGATCGCGACCGCGACGAACAGCACCGCGGACATCTTGTGCGCGAGCAGCGGCAGCACCGCGCCGGCGAGCGCGATCCCGATCCGTAGCCGCGTCGGTGTCTCGAGCGCGCGCAGCACGAGCCAGAGCGCGACGAGCAGCACGGTCATCCCGACGCCGTTCTTGACGAACTCGATCGTGAGAAAGGCCGACCCCGCGCTCGTCGTCGCGAGCACTGCCGCGACGAGCCCGGCACCCCGCGAGCGGCCGAGCCGCGCGCCGACCGCGTAGGCCGGGAACGCGATCAGCGCGCCGAGGAGCGCCGCCCCGAGCTTCGCGCCGGTGATCGGATCGGTCGCGGCGGCAAACGGCGCCATCAACCAGAAGGTCAACGGCGCTGCCGGATACTGCAGCTCGCCACGCTCGAGCAGCGAGCGCAGCTCGACCGGATAGAAGTACCCGTCGACACCGACGGGAAACGGGGACGACGCGAGCATCGTCCACCGCTCGGTGAACGACAGCACGAAAAGGCCGATCAGGGCGATCGCGACGCCGGCGGCTCCAGCCCAGTGGGGCAATGACCGCGGCGCCGGCGATCCGGACACGCGAGCTACTTCATGTCCTTCATGTCGTGGCCGGCG
>JACCTC010000262.1 GCA_013812655.1 Deltaproteobacteria bacterium
CATCATCGCCGCCACGAACCGCAACCTCGAGGACGAGGTCAAGGCGGGCCGGTTCCGCCAGGACCTGTTCTACCGGCTCAGCGTCGTGCGCCTGCACCTGCCGTCGCTGCGCGAGCGGAGCGATGACCTCCCGCTCCTCGTGCAGCACTTCCTCGACCACGGTCAGTACAACCCTTTGAACAACGTCCCGAAGATCCGCGGGCTGACCCGCGAGGCGATGGCCGCCCTGCAGACCTACCCGTGGCCCGGCAATGTCCGCGAGCTCGTCAACGTGATCGAGCGCGCGGTGTCGTTCTCCGACGGCCCGACCCTCGAGCTCTCCGACCTGCCCGACTACCTCCGCTCCGCCCGGCCGCCGAGCAACACCACAGGTCGCGCCTCGACGAACACAGGCCAGGTCCGCAAGGTAGCGTCGCGCACCACCGGTGGTAACCCCGTCGTCTCGATGGATCCCAACGCCCCTGCGCCAACGCCTCCCGAGGAGCTGCTCGCCGAGGGCGTGACGTTCAAGGATGCGAAGGAGCGCTGGGTCGCTTCGTTCGAGCGCGACTACATCCTGCAGCTGTTGCGGCGCAATAACGGCAACATCTCGCATGCCGCGCGCGCCGCCGACATCGATCGCAAGTACTTCCGCAAGCTGATGAAGAAGTACGACATCGAAGCTGCCGGGATCGACGAAGTCGACGACGAGTGACCGTCGACCCCGAGCTGGTCGACGCAGGCGAGCTCGCCCTCGCGGCCGACGAGGTCGATGGAATGGCGCTCGACGAGCGCGATGCGCTCGTGTCCGGTGAGCTCGATGCTGCCGAGCCCGTCGGTCCGCTCGATCTCCCGCCCGGCGCGGACCCGTCGATCGACTGGGGTGTCAACGCGCACCTCCACCCCGACGGCTCGCCGCGGATCGTCGAGCGCCACCTCGTCGTGCCCGCCGAGCTTGCCGGCCTGCGCCTCGATCACTTCGTGAAGACCCAGATCACGCGGCTCTCGCGCACGCGGATCCAGAGCGTGATCGAGACCCAGCTCACCAGGGTCACGCCTGGCGGTGGCCTCAAGCCATCGACGACCGTCGCGGCCGGTGACCACTTCGTGATCCGGCGGCCGGCACGTCCCGAGCCACCGTGCCCGCGCACCTTCACCGTGGTCGCCACCGATCCGCGGTTCTACGTGATCGACAAGCCCGCGCTGCTGCCGGTGCACGCGTCGGCGAAGTTCTACTTCAACACGCTCACCCGCGTGATGGCCGAGCGGTTCCCCGACGAGCCCGGCCTCCAGATCTGTCACCGCCTCGATCGCGAGACCTCGGGCTGCCTCGTCGTCGCGCGCGACCGCGCGGCCGCGATCTCGATCAAGGGCGACTTCGCCACCAAGGACAAGGTCAAGAAGGAGTACCTCGCCGTCGTCGACGGCCAGCCGCCGTGGCCGGAGTCGCGCGCCGACGGCGACGGTGCGTACGCGCTGCTCGACACGCCGCTGCGGCTCTCGCAGCCCGGCGATCCGACGCGGCTGCCGCACGTCCGCATGCTGCCGGGCCCTGGCGGCCTGACCTCGCTGACCCGCGTCCGCGTCGAGCGCCGGACCGCGGCGCGTGCCCTCGTGCGCTGCTTGCTGCTGACCGGCCGCCAGCACCAGATCCGCGCGCACCTCGCTCACGCCGGCTTCCCGATCGTCGGTGACAAGCTCTACGCGCACGGCGACGAGGCGTTCATCCGGTTCTGCGATCAGGGCCTCGTCCCCGACCTCGCGACGCTGTTCGTGTTGCCGCGCCACGCGCTGCACGCCGCGCGTGTCACCTTCCCGCACCCCGAGGGCGGCCGGCTGATCACCGCCGAGGCGCCGCTGCCCCTGGACCTCGCCGGTTTGCTGTGAGCTCGTCGCAACGTTAGGGGCGCGGCGTTCGCGTGCGGCGAGCAGCCGGCGCGCCACGCGATGCCTCATCACGCAGCCGCGTGAAGAGCGGCCTCAGATCATGCTGGTCGAGTGCTTGCTCGATCAGTGTCAGCAACTCGTCGATCTGCGCGTACTCCAGACCAGCTGTGCGAACTGCGAGCAGCTCCCGGACGTCCTCGAGATCCTTGGGGCGACCGGCGAGCAACTTGGTCACGATCAGGTTCTCGGCAGAGAGCACCGGGATCTTGCGCCGTCCGATCGTGTGGAGCTCGACCTCGTCGAGAAAGCGCTGTTCGAGGCCCGGCCCGGCGATCACGAGATCGATGGGGAGCCCGCTGGCGAGGTGAACGACCGGCATCACCCGGGTTGCCTTCGCAAACGCTTCGTCGGCGAAGCGGGGCTCGAACCCGGCCTTCACGAGGAGGCCGATCAGCATCGACATCGTCCGCTTCCCGAGATCGATCGTGACGTCGAGATCAGCGGTCGCTCGCGGAAATCCGTGCAGGTTTACGGCCTGGGCGCCGAATACGTACCAGCGCAGCTTCGCGCGCCTGGCAACGTCAGCGAACGCGACGAGCGCGCGGACGTGAGGGTGCTCGGGCGCCGGGGCGCGCGGGGGCCGTCCTGGCGAGCGCTTCCGCGACGCGGCGGTGGGTTTCGAGGTCTTCTTCACGGTGTCGTGCAGTCGGCCAGGATGGATCGGCGAGCCTCATCCAGCTGCGCAGCTGGTCGGTGATCCGCAGGGCCTCCCCGAGGCCACCATGCTCGAGGCGGGCGCGCCAGTATTCGCGCTTGCGAGTCCGTGCACCCTGCCAATCGCGCGCGATATACGCGCGAAGTGCATCGCGATCCAGCGAACGGAGTGCCACGCTTCGATCATAGCGCGGATGTCGGTGCCGCGAGCTGGCTCAGCGCTTGCTCGTGACGAGCCATGGCGTATCGCCAATGATCGCGACGATGTAGGCCGGGCGTGCGGTGATCGGTGCGGCGAGCGTGAAGGTCTCGCCGGTGCGGGTCGCCGCGAGCTCCTGCGGCGTCGCGCGCTCGCCGCTATACGCGACAAGCCGGGCGCCCGTGGTGTCGACGTGCTGCGGGCGGAGCTCGACGGTGGTGCCATCCCAGCGGCCGAGCACGGTGCGCAGGTTGCCGTCGGGGGTGAGCTCGCCGGTGATCGCGATGGGCTGCATCGCGAACCGCGCCGGTGCCGGATACGCCGGCGCCTCGAAGAGCGTCACGTGGTGGCGGACGCCGGTGATCCCGAACCACGGGTAGCGCTGCTGCGAGATCGCCAGGATCGACGCGAGGCGCGCGCGGAGCTTCCCCGGGTCGCGCTGGAGGTGGAGGTTGCGGTTCGTGTGATCGAACCACGCCTGGGCGTACGGCTCGAGCGGCTTCGCGGTCGTCACCGTGAAGTGATCGCCGATGACCGTGTACGGCAGGTGCTGGTCATAGGGCCGCGCGGCGCGGATCGTCGCGAACATCGGAAAGCTCGAGAACGGATAGCTGTTGAGCCGGCGGTCGAGCGTCGGGATGAACGCGGTGAGGATGTCGAGCACGACGAAGCCGCCGATGAAGGCCTGGCGTGCGCGCGGCATGTGTGGCGCGACGACGACCGCGGAGGGCGTCGGTGTTCGCCCGAAGGCCTGGGCGACCCGCGCGATCGCGCGATCCCAGTCGATGAACACGGCGACGAGCGGCAGCCAGTGCAGGTTCCACAGATTGACGACGAGCCCGAGCGCGATGACCTCGGTCACGAAGAACATGCCGGCGATCGCGCGCACGAGAGGACGCCGCACGAAGATGACCGCGAACAGCGGCGCGAGCTGACTGACGAGGTTCAGCACCGCGGCGGTGCGGTAGCGCCAGACGTCGTCGATGATCCACTGCACGAGCTCGGGCCGTGGCAGCCCCGCGAGATCGAAGCGCACGAGCAGGTGATGGCGCAGGTTGTCGGAGAACGCCCAGCGCAGCGTGAAGTGCCCGTGCAAGAGCTTGTGAAACACCGCGCCGACGAACATCAGCGCGACCGCGAGCTGCACGAGCCGCAGCGTCCACTGGTAGGCACCCGCGACATCGAGGGGTTGCCGACCGCGTAGCCTGCGGATCAGCGCATCGACGCCGAGCGCATCACCGGTGCGGCCGCCGAGCAGCGCGAGCTGCGCGAGGAACACGACGTTGTACTGATGCGACCACGACGCGCTGCCCGAGAACGACAGCGCCGCCAGCGTGACGGCCGCAGCGAAGCTGACCACGGTGGACACGCGCGAGGCGAGCCCGAGCAACATCGCGACCGTGCCCGCCCACGCGAGGACCCACAGCACGTCGACGATCACAGCCGGCGGCGGCGACGATCCGAACAGCATCCAGATCCCGACCGGGCGGTAGATGCCGGCGGGCGCGACGAGCTGGGGATGGGTCGCGAGCCGCGCCAGCGACATCAGCACCGACACAGCGACCGCGATCCGGACGATCGCGAGCCCGTAGCGGCCGCCGTCCGCGAACCAGTAGCGCTGCCATCGCCCCACGCCCTCGCGTTATAAGCACGCCTGGCCCCGCGACGCCATCACGTGGCTTCCGTGCTAGACGTTGCGCGTGTCGAAGGATCGCGCGGCGCCGTTCTCGCGCAAGCATCGGCGGTACTGGATGACGATCACCGGCGGGATGATCCTGATCGGGGCTATCAACCTCGGCATCGGGTTCTGCTCCTACGACCCGCCCAGCGGCGATCCCGAGCGCATCGAGCTCGTGATCCCGCGGTCGCAGTACGCGCGTGACGGTGGCGTGGCGCCCGAAGTGATTCCCGACGCCAGCGGGACGGCGGACGCCGCTGCCACTGCGAGCGACGCTACTCCGGCCAGGTGAGATCGAACGGCAGCCGGGCCTGCGCCGCGCCCGGATCGACCAGCACCGAGGCCGGGATGCCGCGCACGAGCTCGCGCACGACCGGTAGATCCGCGACCGAGACCGGCGGGTCCGCCGAGAGCCCGAACAGCCGGCCGATCGTGCCGAAGAAGCTGCCCGGGAGAGCCGGCAGCTCGTGCAGCTGGACGCGAGTGTCGAGCGACAGGCCCATCCGCAGCTTCGCCTCGTCGATCGCCTCGCCGAGCCCGCCGAACCGGTCGACCAGCTTGACCTGCTTCGCCATCTCGCCGGTCCACACGTGGCCGCGCCCGACCGCGTCGACCTCGTCCTTCTTCATACCGCGTCCCTCGGCGACCGCGCCGACGAACCGCCCGTACATGTAGCGGAGCTGGGCCATCAGCACGCCGCGCTCCTCGTCGGTGTACGGCCGGTAGAGGCTCTCGACGTCGGCGCGCTTGCCGCGCTTGTAGGTGTCGGTCGTGATCCCGAGCTTCGCGAGCAGGCCCGAGACATCGAACTTGCCGTAGAAGATTCCGATCGACCCGGTCACCGTCATCGGCTTGGCGAAGATCACGTCGCAGCCGGCCGCGATGAAGTAGCCGCCCGATGCCGCGACGTCGGACATCGAGCACAGGATCGGCTTCACGCCGCGCGTCGCGAACACCTCGCGCGAGACCAGCTCGGAGGCGAGCGCGCTGCCGCCCGGCGAATCGATGCGGATGATGATCGCGCCGATCGCGGGATTCGCGCGCGCCGACGCGAGGGCCTGGACGAGGGTCTCGCCGCCCGCGAGCGACTGCCCGAGGATCGGGATCGACTTCGACGTACCGTCGGTGATGTCACCGTCGACGTAGATGATCGCGATGCCCGGGCGCTTCCAGCGATCGGGCCGCTCCGGCGTCGGGCTGCCGACCTCGAGCGAGCGACCGAGATCGGCGAGCACGAGCTGGCTGACCTTGTCGGGCGCGGCGACCGCATCGACGAGCTTGCCAGGAAGGCTGGACCGGTTCGCGAGGTCACCGGCGTTGTATGGCCCACCGTCGACGATCGCGCGCAGCTCGTCGTGCGAGAGCTTCCGCGAGCTCGCGACCTGCGCGATCCACTGGTTCCACATGCTGTCGAACAGCTCGTTGTTCATCTTCGCCGCCGTCGTCGACGGGCCGGTCTCGGTGAACTGCTCGGGCGCGCTCTTGTACTCGGCGATCTTCTCGAACTGCGGCGCGACGCCGAGCTGATCGAACGCGCCGCGGAAGTAGATCGTCGAGCCCGCCATGCCGACGAGGCGAACGCCGCCTGCGGGGTCGACGTAGATCTTGTTTGCCGCCGACGCGACGAAGTAGTCGCGGCCGGTCCCCGAGACCATGTACGCGTAGACCTTCTTGTTCGCCGCCTTGACCCGCAGGATCTCGTCGCGCAGCTCCTGCAGCGTCGCCCAGCCGCCGCTGACGCCATCGAACGTGATCACGAGCGCCTTCGCGGTCGAGTCGCGCGCGATCGACCGCAGCCGCGCGACGAGTGCCGTGAGCTCGCGCAGCCCGACCTTGCCCGAGAGCTCGAGCCGCTCGATGTGATCCGAGGGCCCCATGATCGATGCCGGGCCGAGCGACGACGAGCGCAGCACGAGCTGGCCGCCGAGCACGTGGTTCGCGCCGGTGTCATCGCGCAGGCCGGTCGCGAGCGTGGTCACGCCGAGACTGCCGAACGAGACCTCGAACCCGACCGTCGCGCGGGTGTCGCGGCCATCGTCCTGGACGCGGCCGGTGGCCGTATCGACGAGCGCGTGAACCGTCCGCGATTCGAGGGCGCCCACGAACGTCACGCCACGCGCGATCCGCGCAGACATCCGGATCCAGCCATCGGCGTCGAGCCGGGTCTCGCCGAGCCGGCCGCCGAGCGCGACCTCGAGCACGTCGCGGCCGAGCGGACGCACCAGCGTCTCGACCTCGTAGCGTCGCTGCACGGGCGTCCCACCGATCGAGTGCGATGCGAGATCGCGCACGGTCGCGCCGAACGCGAGGCGCCGGCCCCATCGCATCGACAGTCCGAGGTCGAACGTGTCGACACCGTCGAGCACGCCGCTGGCGTGGAAGTGGTGCCACGACACCCCGAGCCCCGCGGCGTCACCGAGCGCGGCGCCGAGGCCCAGCGTGAACCGGAACGGCTCGCCCGGATCGGGCTCGAGGTGTGCGCGGGACGGTCGCAGCCACTCGAGGCCGAGCCCGAGGCCAAACCGCGGCAAGAGACCACCGCCACCCGCCAGCGCGAGGAACGCGCCGAAGCCCTGCCCCGCGCTCGTCGCGACATCCGGATCCTCGATGTTGAGGGCGAGCGCGAGCTCGGTCCCGCGCACGAGTGGCAGGCCACCGGGGTTTGTCGCGACGACGCGGCCATCGTGCTCGCCGGCGAGCGCCGCCGTCGGTAGCGCCATCCCGTCGGTCGGCTCCTCGGCATAGCTGCGATCGTCCGCGTGCCCGATGTCGGCGAACATCCCGGCTAGGACCCCGAGAGCCAGTGCCCCGACAGCGGCGGTTCGCATCGGCGCGACGGTAGCAGATGGCGCGCATCTGGATCATCGATCTGAGGTTTCGGGCGATACTCGGACTGCGTGCCGACCTCTCCGACCCTGCTCGAGCGTCATCCGTTGCTGGTGCACCTCGCACCGGAGCAGCTCTCCAACCTCGCGCGGAGTGGCGAGATCGAGAGCTACAACCCAGGCGAACCGATCGTCATCGAGGGCAGCCTCGGCGACGCGCTGTTCTTGATCCTGTCGGGCCAGGTCGCGGTCCATCGCGGCGCGCAGACCTTCGCGACGTTGCAGGGCGGCGAGTTCTTCGGCGAGATGTCGCTCGTCGAGCCCGCGCCGCGGTCCGCCAGCGTATCGGCGATGTCCCCGACGTTCCTGTTCCGGCTCCCGCACGACGCGCTTCGCGATCTGATCACGAACGACGCGAATGCCGCGTCGATCTTGCTCGTCCAGGTCGTCAAGACGCTGTCGGAGCGGCTGCGGCGCGCGAACCAGATGCTGTCGTCGGTCGACATGCTCGCCGACTGGCTCGCCGGCTCGATGGTCTAGAGTCCCGAGCGACCGTGGGCTAATTGGTGATGCCGTCGGCCTCGGGCAGCTTCAGCGCCTTGTTGCACGCCGCGATCTTCTTGGTCGCGGTGGCACGCTCGTCGCCCGTCAGCTTCTTGCGCAGGTTCAGGTAGATCAACTTCGCGCGCTCGGGGTCACCCTTGCGGAACAGCGCGTCGGCGTAGAGGAACATCGCGTCGGTCTTGTGCGGGCCCGGTTGCTCGGCGGCCTTCTTCGACAACGCGACCGCGGCGTCGGTGTCCTGCGCCTGGAACGCGGCCCACGCCTGGAGGTACAGCGCCTGCCCGGCGTAGCCCTTGATCTTCTCGAGCTTCATGTAGAGGCCGCGCGCGAGCTCCCAGTCCCCGTTCTTCTCGAGCGCCTTGCCCTGCTTGATCAGCGCCTTCGGATCCTTCTCGTCGGCGACCGCGACCAACTTCTTTGGCGGCGTGCGGACGGTCTGCGGCTTCTTGTTCGTCGTGGCGTTCTTCGTCCTGTCATCGGGCTTCACGACGCTCTTGGGATCGGGGGTCTCGGCACTGCCCGAGCCCACGCCATCGCTGTCGCCCGCCGGGCTGCCCGCGGGCTGGATGGAGTCGTCGACCTGGGAGGGCGCGCGCGCGCCACGCTCGCCGAGCGCGATGTAGAGCACGGTGCCGATGCCGCCGAACAGCAGCGCCCCGAGGAGGAGCCAGCCGAGTGCGCCGGCGGCGCTGCGCTTGACGATGACCGGTTGCGACGCGTAGTCGCTGCCCGACGGCTGCCGGAACGACGCGGCGGCGCTCATGCTGCCGCTCGACGCCGCGCTGGGCTCGCTGATCGGCCGCCCCGGGATCTGGTATTGGCCGGTGGTCGACATCGACACCGGCCCCGAGGTGATCGACGGGATCTCGGTGACGCCGCTCAGCGTGCCCGCGCGCTGGATGCCTATGACCGGCGAGCTCGTCGACGTCCGCGGCACGACCGCGCCATCCTCGAGGTTGCGCATCGACAGGCCGGGGTTCAGCGTCGCGACGACGTTCGGATCGGTCGTCATGCCGAGGATCTGCGCGACCGCGACGCCGCGGCCGGCGAGACACTTGTTGAGCTCGTACTCGAACGTCTCCATCGTCTGCGGACGATCGTCGGGGCTGCGCGCCATCGCGGCCATCACGAGATCCGAGATCGCAGGTGGCAGATCGTTGCGCACCGTGTGCGGCGGCGGCGGATCCTGCGTCGCCTTCTTCGTCAGGATCTCCATGAGGTTGTCGCCGGAGTACGGCGGCATGCCGGTGACCATCTCGTAGACGATCGCGCCGAGCGCGTAGACGTCGCAGCGCGCATCGGCGGGCCGACCGGCGGCCTGCTCGGGTGACATGTACTCGGGCGTTCCCATCGCCATGCCCGGGCTCGTCAGCCGGCGCTCGCGTGCGGCCTCGGCCTCCGTGGTCTTCGCGATGCCGAAGTCGAGCACCTTGACGACGTCGGCCGCGCCATCGCGCGTGATCAGGAAGACGTTCTCGGGCTTGAGATCGCGATGGACGATGCCCTGGGTGTGCGCGGCGGCGAGCGCGCGGCAGATCTGGCCGGCGATCCGCAGGGCACGGGCGACATTGATCGCACCTTCGCGCTCGATCACGCTGCCGAGCTCGACGCCCTCGAGGAACTCCATGACGAAGTAGACGCTGCCGTCGCCGGTGGTGCCGGAGTCCGTGACGTCGACGATGTTTGGATGGCCGATCTTCGAGGCCGCGCGCGCCTCGCGGCGGAACCGCTCGACGAGATCTGGCATCCGGCTGTAGCTCGGGTGCAGGACCTTGAGCGCGACGCGCTTGCCGATCTCGATGTGCTCGGCGAGGTAGACCTTGCCCATGCCGCCCTCGCCGATCAGCTCGATCACGCGATAGCGATCATCGACCTCGGAGCCGATCAGCTCGGGCTCGGCCTCGGGATCGAGCTGCTGCGCGAGCGCGGCGCTGGCATTGCCACCGTTCGCGAGTGCGAGCCGTGCGGCCGATGCGCGGCGGTCCTGCTCGCGGCGGCGATCGTCGCTCTCGTCCCCGCGATCGGTCGCGCGCCGGCCGATCGAGCCGGGCTTGCGGACCGGCGTGTCGCTCGAGCCACTCGCGGTGAGCTCGTCGCCGGTCTTGCCGGCGGCCTCCTCGATCATCCGGCGGAGCTCGTCGGTCGGCGGCAGCGTCAGCGCGCGCGTGCGGACTCGCGAGATCAGCTCGACGCGCTCGTCACGCTCGCGGACGATGTCGTCCGCGAACAGCTCGGCGAGGAACGTCGACATCCGCATGCCGTCGGTGGTCGGCGCGTTGTGCGCGAGCCACGTCTGCAGCGCCATCCGCATCTCGTCGCAGTTCGCGTAGCGATCCTCCTTGTTGGAGGCCAGCGCGCGAAGGCAGATCTCGTCGAGCTCGATCGGCACGCGCGGCGCGCGCTTGCTCGGCCGCATCACCTCGGGGTTCTTGGCGCGCGACAGCAGATCTTGTGGCTGATCCTTGCCCGGCGGGAACAGCTGGCGACCGGTCAACAGCTCCCAGAGCACGATCGCCGTCGCGTACATATCGCTGCGGCCGTCGAGCTTCTCGCCACGCGCCTGCTCGGGCGACATGTACGCGACCTTGCCGTAGATGATGCCGGGCGCGGTCTTCTCGAGCTTCAACGTCGACGAGGCGAGACCGAAATCGGTCAGCTTGACCTCGCCGGTGTACGAGACGAGGATGTTCGGCGGCGAGATGTCGCGATGGACGAGGTTGAGATCCGGAAACGAGTGCGCGTAGGCAAGCCCGCGGCACAGCTCCTTGACGATATAAACGGCCACGTCGATCGGGAACGCGACCTGCTTCTTTGCGCAGCGGTTCCACACCGCGCGCAGATCGCGACCCTCCACGAAGTCCATCGCGAGGAACAGCTCGCCACCCACCAGTCCGGCGTCGAAGACCGGGATCAAGTTGCCGTGTGACAGCTTCACGACAACTTTCGCTTCGTCGCGGAATCGCGCGACATACTCGGCGTCCGCGAGGTGCGGCAGGACGGTCTTGATGACCATCAACCGTTCGAGCCCGCGATCACCGGTGACCGCGAGATACAGCGCGCCCATGCCCCCCTGCGCCAGCGGGCCCAGCAAGTGATACTTGCCGAATTTCCTGGGGTAATGCTCCAGGTCTCCCTCGACGAGCGGCACGCATCAGGAACGTACCATGGGGCTCGAAGCCCATCCAAATCACTCGGCCGTCCGATTGAAGGTGTGATTCGGAGCATTTAGTATGTCGATCCCCCGCGGCTGTGCTGCGGAGTGAGGGGTTAACCGACATGGCCGGCGAGCTGGTCCTCGTGATCGATGACAGTCCCACCATCACAAAGGTGGTGCAGCTGGTGCTGACCAAGGCGGGCTATCAGGTGCAGACCGCACCCGATGGCGAGGCCGGGCTGGCCGCGTTACGGGCCCAGCGCCCTGACGTGATCCTGCTGGATTTCGTGATGCCGCGGATGAACGGCTACCAGTTCTGTCGAGAGCTGGTTGCCGATCCGAAGCTGCGAGATATCCCGGTGGTCCTGATGTCCGCGAAGGGCGATCAGGTCGGCGAGCGCTTCGTGAAGGTGATGGGCATCGTCGACTACATCACCAAGCCGTTCTCGCCCGAGGCGATCACCGCGGTCGTCCAGCACACGATCGGCAAGTACGGCATCGCCGGCGGTGGTGGCGATGACGACAACCCGTCGCTCGTGACCGGCGAGGATCTGGCGGCGACCGACGATGCCGATCGCACGCACGCGCGCACCGCCGCGCTCGCCGAGCTGCGCACCGCGATCACGGACGTCGTGAGCGCACGGGTCGGCGCGCTGTTCGCGCTCGCCGAGAGCACGAACGGTCCCGATGCCGAGGTACCGACCGATCCAGCGGCGATCGCCGAGGCAGTGAAGACCGCGCTCGATGATCAGGCCCTCGCGCGCATGCTCGCGGCGACCGATCTCGGGCTGCTCGCCGAGGGCGTGCCAGGCCTGCGTGGCGATCTGCGGGTCGTGCCGCTCGCCGAGGTGCTGCAGCTGCTCGATGTCCAGGAGCAATCCGGCGTGCTCACCGTCGAGCGCACCGGCGCGCGCGTCGAGATCTTCTTCCGTCGCGGGCGCGTCGATCAGGCGGTCGCCGATGGCGTCCCCGACGAGTTCCTGCTCGGGCGGTTCGTGCTCGATGCCGAGCTGATGCAGCGCCCCGACTTCGAGTCGTTCCTCGAGTCGCGCGCGCACAAGTCCGGGCCGCAGCAGCGGCTGATCGGCCAGCACCTGGTGAAGCTCGGGCTGCTCGCGGAGCCCGATCTGCGCGCATGCCTGACCCGGCAGTCGAGCGAGCTGATCTACGAGATCCTGCGCTGGCGCCACGGGCGCTTCCGGTTCGCCGCCGGGCTCGAGCTGCCGCCGTCGGTGATCGACGTCGCGCTCGGGCTCGATGTCGAGGCCGTGCTGATGGAAGGCTACCGTCGCGTCGACGAGTGGCACCTGATCGAGCGCGCGATCGACAACTTCGACGTCGTGTTTCTGCGCAACGAGGACTCGGTCGCGCAGATGGGCCGCGGCCGGCTGACCCGCGAGGAGCTCGCCGTGCTCGAGCTCGTCAACGGCAAGAACAGCGTCAAGGAGATCATCCGCAAGTCGCGCATGGGCTCCTTCGAGGTCAGCAAGATGCTGTACCGCCTGCTCAGCATCAAGCTGGTGCGGCGCCGAGTCCTCCCGGTTGCGGTGTAAGCCGCAAGGCCGCTGCCGCGAATCTTGATCGCTCCCCCGACCTGACAGACGATCCAGACCACGTGGCACACGGGCGTAACATCGCGGGCACCAAGCTCGGCCGCTACACGCTGCTGAAGCAGCTCGCGACCGGCGGGACGACCGAGGTCTTGCTCGCGCGTGCCTCCGGCATGCACAGCTTCGAGCACCACGTCGTGATCAAGCGGCTGACGGCGCAGCCCCATCAGGATCCGCAGGTGCTCGACATGTTCCTCGACGAGGCCCGGGTCGCCGCGTCGCTGCACCACCACCACATCGTCCAGGTCCACGACATCGGCCGCGAAGGCGAGGACTACTTCTTCGCGATGGAGTACGTGCACGGCGAGGACCTGCGCAAGCTCCTGCTGCGTGCCCTGCGCGACGGCATCCCGATCCCGCTCGATCAGATCGTGACGATCGTGCTCGCGGTCGCCGCCGCGCTCCACCATGCACACGAGCAGAAGGCGCCCGACGGCAAGCCGCTCAACATCGTTCACCGCGACGTGTCACCGGCGAACATCCTCGTCGGATACGACGGCAACGTGAAGGTGGTCGACTTCGGGATCGCGAAGGCCGCGCTGCGGACCTCGCAGACACGCTCGGGGACGCTCCGCGGCAAGGTCGCGTACATGGCGCCCGAGCAGTGCATGGGCAAGAAGATCGATCGGCGTAGCGACGTGTTCGCGCTCGGCATCGTGCTCTACGAGCTGTGCACGTCGCGCAGGCTCTTCAAGGCGACCACCGACTTCCTGACGATGAACGCGGTCGTCAACGGCAAGTTCCCACCGCCGACCAAGTTCCGTCCCGACCTACCGGCTGGCCTCGAGCAGATCATCCTCGAGGCGCTCGCACCGCCCCCCGACACCCGGTTCCAGACGGCCGAGGAGATGGGCCTGGCCCTCGAGGCCTACGCGGCAGCCGCCGGGATCAGGATGTCGACGACCGCGCTCGCCGACTACATGGTGAAGCTGTTCGGGACGCGTCCCGAGCCGTGGCTCGTCGACACCGACGTGCTGGTCGAGAGCAGCGACGACGAGTTCGATCTGGAGATGCCGACCGCGCTCGCGCCCACGGTCGGCAACCCGCGCCACCAGGCCGCGAAGACCGAGCCCTCGGGTCATCCGCTCGCCGACGACCCCCTCGACGCGACGACCGACGAGGCCGGCACCGAGCTCATGGACGAGTCCGCGCTGGCGGCGGTGCTGGCGGAGGCGCGCGCCGAGCAGCAGGCCGAATCCGAGCTCGAAGATCATTCGACGGTCACCGGAAAGGTCGCGCCGCGCGACGGTTTCGAGGCCGAGGAGCCCACCGCGATCGCGAACGACGACGCGTCCGCGCTGCTCGTCGAGATGAGCCGCATCGACGGCAGCGGCAAGCCACGCGAGGCCACCACGTCCCCGCGCCGCGCTCTGACCCCGAAGCCCGTGCCGACGCCGCCTGCGCCGACGACGCTCCTCGGCATGCCCGCCGCGGTTCCCATGCACGGGCCGACAGCCACCGCGACCGTGCAGAGCGCGCCGCTGCCGACGCCTGCGGGTGGCTGGAGCGCGCAACCCGGTCCGATCACCGGATCGCCGATGGAGTGGGCACCGCAGGGCAGCGAGGTGATGTCGCTCGCGCCGCGCGGCCGCCGCGTCTACGTGATCATCGCGGTCGCGCTGCCGATCGTGATCGCCGGCATCCTCCTGCTGTCGACCTCGTCCTCCGACGACGAACCGGCGCCGGCCGCGATCCCCGACGCGACGCCGATCGACGCGACGCTGCCGATCGATGCGCCGCTGCCCGATGCCGCGCCACCGATCGATGCGCGGTCACGCGCGCCCAGGCCGTGAGGTTTCGCAGTAGATTGGTGTGATGCAGAAGCTCCTCGGCATCGCGTTCCTCGGTCTGCTCGGTTGTGCTGTGGCCGTACCGCAGGGCGGCGCGCCGCAGCAGTCCGGCTCGCCGTCGGCGGCGCCCGCGGGCTTCGACTGCAACCAGGCTCGCGCCGAGCTCAATAACACCCAGTGCAACAAGGAGCCGACACCGGGCCAGCGCGAGCAGTGCGAGAACGACAAGATGCGGGCGCGCCGGCAGCTCAAAGAGCAGTACGGCTGCTGAACGGCTGATTCAGTTGCTCGGGGCGCCGGTCGCGATCCAGTCGCGGATCTGCTGGATCTTCTCGGCGGGCAGCGTGGCGCCTTTCGGCATCTTGCTGCCGAAGAAACACGGCCCGTCGCCCTGCAGCTTGTGTACGAGGTAGCTCTGGTCGGGCGAACCGGGCTTCACGAGCAGCGTCGCCGGGCAGTCACCGCTCGGGACGCCACCGCCAGTGCCAACGAGCGAGGCGTAGGCGCGGGTCGCTGTCAGATCGAGCGCGCCGGCCGGCTGCGTCGAGTCATGGCAGGCCATGCTCGTGCAGCTCGCGACGAAGATGTCCTTGACGGTCGCGAAGCTCACGGCCTGCGCCGGTGGGCTGACCGTGAACACCTGAGAGACGCCAACGCCGGCGAGCGCGTTTTGATCGGTGCAGGTCACGTCACCTCCACGCGGTAGTCCGCCGGGGCGACGCTCGCGAGCGTCCACGTCACCATCGCGAGCTGCCCCGACGCCTGCGCCGTGCCGGTCATGATCGCGATCCGGTTCGTCCCGCTGACCGCAGCCGCGTCGCAGGTCACCATCGCGGAGTCGTCATCCGTCGCCGTCCACTCGATCTGCGCCGTCTGCGACGGATAGAACGACTCGTTGAGGCGCGGTGATGTCACCGTCACGAGCGGGCTACCCGGCGGCCCGCCACCCGCGGCGTCAGGTTCGATGCCGACATCGTTGCCGCAAGCGGGTGCCACGGCGGTGACGACGACGATCGCGTACAGCTTGCGATGCATGCGAACTTTCGTAGCATCACAGCCACCGGGGAGCGCAAGCCCCAATGTCGTCTGCACGGTGTGCGGGTGTCCGGACGGCGCGCGGCGCATACATCGCCGCCGCGCGTGATCCGCGTTACCCGCGCGCGCCTAGCGTTGGCGACGGCGACGCGCGAGCAGACCGAGCGTCATCAGCGATAGCGCGAGCGCACCTTCGGGGCCTGCCCCGACCGAGCAGCAACCGCTGTCGCCGCCAGCTTCATCGACGCAGTTCGCCGAGCAGCCGTCGCCGTCGACGCGGTTGCCGTCGTCGCAGGTCTCGCCGTCATCGACGGACGAGTTGCCACACGTCACGGCCGGTCCGGTCGCGGCGACGATGCACACGTCGTCCATCGTCCAGCCGCCCATCTCGAGACCCTCGTCGCTCGCGAGCTCGAAGCGCAGCTTCAGCTTGCCGGATGCTGCATGCGCCGCGAGATCGACATCCTGGAAGCGCCACTCCTTGTCTGCATGGTTGACGCCGGACGATTCGGGCTCGTTGACGCTCGCGTAGTTCTTCCAGACCTCGATGCCGTTGGCGCGGATCTTCGCCTTGTCGTAGAAACCATCCTCGACACCGAGCCAGCGGTAGTACTGCAGGCGGACGTGCGTGTTGCCGGCGAGATCGATCTCGGGGCTCTCGGCGAACGCCTGGGTCCCTGGCAGGTAGACACCGTCCTCGGAGAGATCGATCCCGAGCACGCTCGAGCCGCCGTGCGCGACCTCGGGGTCACCGCCGAGGCCGAGCGGCTCACCCGTCTCCCACTCGGCGCGCTGTGACGGCGACGCCCCGGTGGTCCAGCCATCGAGGCCGGTCTCGAAGCCCGCACACCAGATCGGCGTGACGGGGCCGACGTAGAACTCGTACGCCGGATCCGCGGCGTTGTTCGGATAGCTGACCGACGTGCCGTCGGCGAGCGTCAACGTGACCTTGTACTGGACGACCGTCCCGTCGGGCTGCGCCGGGATCGCACCGGCGAACGTGTTGCCGCCCTGGACGAGCGGCACCGTCGCGAACGAACCGCCGCGCTGCTTCCACTGGATCTCGCCGCTCGCCACCGACGGGCCCGGGCACGCACTGGTGGTCGCCGGGTTCACGGTGATCGAGACGTCGTAGCCTTCGCGGACCGGCGCGCGCACGCCGAGCGTGATCGACGGATCGGTGAGCCCGTGTGCGCCGAACGCCGCGTTGATCTCGCACTGGTTCGGCGTGCCATTCGCGAGGTCGCCGTCGTCGTCATCGGTGACGAGCGCCTCGGCATACGCGGACGGAATGTCGGAAGCGCGCTGGAGCACGCCGTAGAAGATCTCGATCGCCTTGTCGTGACCCGCGGTGGCCCCGAGCTTCGCCTGCAGCGCGACGCCGAGATCCCACATCGTGCCACCGATGATCTCGCCATCATCGTGGACCTGGCCAACGACATCGTCGGGCCAGCGCTTCTCGGTACCGACCGGGTTGAGGTCGCGCAGCGGCTCGTCGCCGAAGAAGAAGCCGCGGCCCATGCCGTGATCGCGGGTGAGCAGCGACGCGAGCGTGTCGGACATGCCCTCGGAGAGCGCCCCGTCGAACGCGCCGACGCCGTCGATGATCGCGTGGGCGTGCAGCGAGTGCCCGAACTCGTGATAGACGACGTCCGCGAGGCGGGCGGTGTTCTCGCACTGCGAGCCGCGGCGGAAGAAGTGGATGTCGTCGCCGGTCGAGAACGCGTTGCACGTCTGCGCCTCGTTGACGACGACGTTGAGCGGCTGATCGAGCCACGCCATCGTCGAATCGATGCGCTCCTTGGTGAACTGCTTGACGATGTTCGCGTGGACGAACGCGGTGATCTGCGCGTCGACCATCTCGTCGGCCGCGCGGCTCCACGTCAGCGTGCCGTTCGGTGCGAGTGGCAGCGTCTCGGTCGCGCGAGCGCCGGCCTTGTTCGTGATCGCGACGAACGGTCCGGACAGGTTCAGCGCGACGCTGCCGTCGGCGGTGCCGGCCCATGTCACCGTGCCGTCTGCGGTCGACGTCGTGGCGACACCGTCGATGGTGAGCGACGTGAACGCCGCCGGCTTCGCGCTGCGCGTGCTGGCCGGATGGCGATCGGAAGCGTCGAACAGCACCTTGCCGCTCGCGTAGTGGATCGTGCTCTTGCGCGCGATCGGGCTCGCGTCGGTGGCGTCGAGCCAGACGTCCCAGCGACCAGGCGTCGCCGTGGTCTCGACGGCGATCTGCTCGGCGACGCGATACGTGATGTCGGGCGTCGCGCCGCGGCGGGGCCGCACGATCGGAACGATCACGCGCTCGCTCGGCGCGAACGCCGAGGTCACGGTCGGTCGCACCGCGTGGCCGGCATCGGCGAGCCACGCCGTTGCCTTGTTCGCGACGACCGAGGCCGCGATCCGGGTCGCCGGCACCGTGACCGCGATGTTCGGCAGGGCGGTCGAGCTGACCATCACCAGGCGATCGCGCTTGAACGAGAACCCGATGCTGCCACCGAGCACGCGGATGCCGTTCGCACGCTGCGCGAAGCCGACGCTGCGGATGTCACCCGCCGGCGACACTCGATTTGCGATGACCTCGAAGTCCGCGATCGACGCGCCCGGCGCGAGCACGGCGAGGTGCGCCGCGAGGAAGTGGCGCGCCGCGGCCTCGGCGGTCGCCGGATTGCCGACCGAGCCGCTCGCGAGCTGACCTGCGCCCCACAGCCTGAGCGGGACGTTGGTGTCGCGATCGTAGATCGCGGTCCAACCGGCGAGCCCGACCGGTGCGAGCTGGTTGCCGCCAGCCCACGCGGTGGTGCGATGGCTGCGAGGCCCTCGCTCGGCGGACACGATGGGAGCCTCGGCGCCTTTGGGGCGCACGAGAGCGGAGCTGGTCTGAAACATGCCGGCCGAGACGACAGCGGCGAGTCCGAGGGTACGCAGGCGCATGAACATCCTCCCTTGCGGCGCATCACACACCCCTCGAGTGCGCGGGCCAATGGCACCGCCATGACATCCGACGACCGCGGCGAGACTGCGGCGTGTCGGCCCGGCGAGGCGCCCGGGTATCACCACGCTGCAATCAGGTGCGCGCGAGCAATTGACGCGCGACGTCGATGTCAGCGCGGATCTGCGCGACCAGCGCGTCGACCGAATCGAACTTGAGCTCGTCGCGGATCCGCCCCACGAACGTGGTTCTGACGCGGCGATCGTAGAGATCGCCGTCCCAGTCGAGGACGTGAACCTCGAGCACGAGCCCGCCATCCTCGACGAACGTCGGGTTGCGGCCGAGGCTCGCGACCGCCGGCATCGGCGCCGCGCCCTCGACGGCGAGCGTGACCGCGTAGATCCCGGGCGCGAGCGGCAAGTCGCTCGGGGGCCCGAGATGGAGCGAGCCAGCGGACGCTGGCGA
>JACCTC010000275.1 GCA_013812655.1 Deltaproteobacteria bacterium
GCCGTCGCCTGCGCACGCGGTGACGCCGGCGCGATCACCGCGTTCGATCGTGCCTACCTCGACGTCGTCCCCAAGGCGCTCGCCGGGATGAAGCTCCCGGCGGCCACCGTCGAGGACGTGCGCGCGACGGTGCGCGACAAGCTGCTGCTCGCCGACGGTGATCGGCCACCGCGCGTCGTCGAGTACGCCGGCCGCGGTCGGCTCCGTGGCCTCGTCCAGGTCACCGCGACCCGCACCGCGATCGATCGGATCCGCCACGAAGCCCGCGAGGTCGAGTTGCCTGTGGGCCGCGACCTCGCCGCGCCCGTCGACGTCGAGCTGTCGCTGATCAAGGCACAGTACCGGGAAGCATTCAGTGCGGGTTTCGCGCAGGCCGTCGCCGCCGCGTCGCGCCGCGATCGCAACTTGCTGCGCCTGCACTTCATCGGCGGCGTCACCCTCGAGCAGCTCGCCCAGATGTACGGCGTCCACCGCGCGACGATCGTGCGCTGGCTCGCGAGCGCTCGCGAGGCGGTGTTCGGCGCGACCCGCACGCACGTCGCCGAGACGATCGGCGCGCCGCCCGAGGAGCTCGACGAGATGTTCGAGCTCGTGCGGAGCCGCGTCGAGCTCAGCGTCGAGCGGTTGCTGGCTTCGGTCGAGCGTTCTCATCCAGGACGGTAACGGGCGGGTCGGGCGATCGGCGCACCTTTGCGCTCCGGCGAACGTGTTAGGACGTGAGTCGCATGCAGGCGTCGAGGCTCTCGTGGCTCGTCCAGAGACCTCGCCACGCACTGATCCTGGCGCTCGTGCTCGAGGCCGTCATCATCGTGGCGAGTCACAGCGACTTCGCGGCGTCTGATCCATTGTGGTACGCGGACCTCGCGAACCTGATCGCGATCGATCCTTCGAACGTATTCGCGGCGCCCTCGAACCACCCGTTCGAGATGCGGATCGGCCTCACCGTGCCGCTGGCGATGATCTATCGCGCGTTCGGCGTGTCCGTGTTCACGACCAACTTGCCATGCCTCCTGGCGGCCCTCGGTGTGATGCTCGTCGTCTACGCGGCTGCGCCGACCCCACGCGCGAAGCTGCTCGGCTTGCTGATCGTGCTCGCGTGCACGCCGCTGCTCCGCCACGCGAGCATGCTCAACGTCGATCTTCCGGGCGCGGCGCTGATGGCGGCATCGATCCTGTTCCTGGCGTGGCGCGGTCGGCCTCGCGGGGCCGCCTGGCTCGTCGCGGCGATGGTCACGTGGTTCGCCGCGTTCCTCGTCAAGGAATCGGCGCTGTGGTGCGCCCCGGTCTGGATCTACGCGGGCGTCTCGGATCTTCGCGGCGCGGGCCTCGCGGTCACCGCTCGTCGCTTCGCCCCCGCGATCGCCGCCGGCGCGGCGCTCGCAGCCGGCTATCTCCTGCTGTGTGCCCACGTGTGGGGCGATCCGTGGGCGCGGTTCGCAGGTATCGAAGAGCTCACCGAGCGCCACGCGTGGTCGATGATCGACCGATCGAGCGCGGAGTGGATCGAGCGCCTGGTCTGGGGCACGCCGCTGATGCTGGCCCAGCTGTTTCGCGCCACGCTGATTCCCGCCGTGCTGGCCGCGTGGCTCGTGCGCGGGTCTGGCCGCATCTGGGTCGTGGCGACCGCCTCGTTCGTCGCGCTGTTCTGGTTCGGGTCGACGAGCTTTTCGTCCTACAGCCCACTGCCCCTGTCGCCGCGCATGATGTTGCCGATTCTTCCGGGGATCCTCGTGCTCGCCACGCTGGGCGCCGATCAGATGATCGAACGTCTGCAGGGTTCGCGGTGGCGCGCCGCGATCGTCGCCGTCCTCCTCGCAGCGATCGTGATCCCCGCGGCGTTCGCGATCCGCTTCATGATCGTGCGCGTCAGACCGGAGACCACGGCCTACGCGATCGTGCGAGAGCTCGTCGAAGATCCGGACCGTCACGTCGTGCTCGTCTGCGGTGATCCACGCTGCCCGCCGATCTCGAGGTTCCACTTCGGGTTCGCGCCACCACCAAACCTCTCGATCATGTTCGGCGCAGACTTCGCAGCTGCACCGCAACCGCGCGATGTGACGGTGGTCGTGATGGTCAACCTGCGACGCGGCACGAGCTCCGACTGGGTCGATCCCGCAGGTGTTTCAGCTGGCTACCGGGTGGAGAAGATCGAGGCGCTCGCGCTGCCCGCGCTGTTTCGCCATCGCGAGGTCAGGCTCTACGATGCCGCAGATGGGACACGGCTGTGGGAGGCGTTGCGTGCCACCACCGGCCCGCGAACCTGAGCGAACACGCCGACTTGCACGATTTCGTGCGCCGGTCGCGCGCGGCGTCCGTTCCCGGGACATGCGCAACCTGACTGTCTCAGCCCTGATCGCCGCCCTGGCGGTCACCACCCTCACTGCCCAGCGCGCCGACGCCTGCGGCAACTACAGGCCGGAGCCCCGCGTGATGCGGCTCTCGACGCACTTTTTGCCGCAAGCGACCGGCGCGAAGACCCGCTCGTTCGTGCTCTTCGGCCCGGCCGCCTCCGAGGGCCTGGCGTGGCGGCTGCTCGCGCCACGCTCGTACGACGCGACCAAGATCGCCGACGCCGCGGCGCTCGAGCAACCGGTGGCACTCACGTTGCTCGGGCCGACCGGCGCGCGCGTGGTCAAGAGCTCGCGGCAGGTCGTCCTCGCGCAGTCGTGGGAGTTCGATGGCGCCATGTCCGCGCTCGAGGTTCCGGCCCCGCGCGGCGCACGCTTCGAGATCGCGATCGAAGGTGCGCATGCCGATGCTCGCTGGATCTCGCTCGACGCCGAGACCACACGCCCCGCGGCCGCGACCTGGCTCGCCGCGACCGGCGTCAAGCTTCGCGATCCGCGCATGCTCTCGGTGCGCCGCATTCACGGCACCGACTTCGAGACCGTGTCGTTCTATCTCGATGGCAGCCGCGGGTGGGTCACGTACCTCAAGCAGGGCGATCGCAACCACGGCCGCTTCGCCGGCGCGCCGGTCGGCGTGATCGCGAATCGCGGTGCACGCCAGCTCGTGCTCAGCCGCGGCGCCGAGAGCTACGTCGTCTATCTCGGTGCCGACGCGTGATCACATGCCGACACGCAGGCCGATGCCGATCGAGAACCCGTCGATCTCGAGCGAGTCTCCGCCGACGTTGAAGCCGAGCGAGCCGATGACGCGCGTGGTCGGGCCCGCGGCGACGTTGCCGGTGAGGTTGAGCCCCGAGTAGTTCTCCTCGTCACCGGAGACGCCGACGGTCTGCACCATCGTCAACCCGATCGCCGCGCCGACGTTGCCCTGCTGGAAGCCAGCGGACACCGCGACATTGACGAGCGCATCGATCTCCTCGGTTACCTCGCCGGAGACCGGGAGATCGGCGCCGGCCATGCCGCCGATCCGGAGGGTGCCCGACGAGTGCACCATGCTGCCCTGCACGCGCGCCCACGTCGTGTCGAGCCCGGCCTGCGTGAACACGTCGGTGAGCCGCGGGAAGATGTGGCCGTAGAGCAGGAACTCGGCGTCCTCGATGTCGGCGGTGTTCAGCGAGATGCCGCCGCGCAGCAGGACGTCGGTCTGCGGGCTCGAGCGCATCGCGTAGAGCGCGCCGACCTCGAGGTTGCCGATGCCCTGCACGCTCTCCTCGAGACCGTCACCGGTCAGGTACGTGAACGGCAGCGAGGCATAGCCGCCCGCGCCGCCCGGCGAGATGAACTGGCCGTGCGCCTTCATCGCGAGGAACGTGATGCCGTCGGCACCGTCGATCGAGATGTAATCGGCCTGCAGATCGATCGTCGTACCGACCGCGGTCGATAACAGATTTGGCAGCACGCCCGCCGCAGCCGCCACGGTAACGACGGGCGCGACCCCCGGTGGCGCGACGGTCATCGGAGGTGCGGGTGCCGGCGCCGGCGGCGGTGGCTCGGCCGGTGGCGGCGGCTCGACGGGTGGCGGTGCGGGTTCGGGTGCGGGCGGTGGTGGCTCGGCACCCGGTTGCGCACTGGCAACACGTGTCGCGATGGCGAGGCCGAGCGTCGTGACGAGGACGATGCGTTGCATGGCAGCTCCTAGTGGATCGCGTGACGGAAGCCGATGCCGACCGAGAACGCCTCGTTGGCTTCTTCCTCGAGGCTGAGGCCGAGCAGCACGTACATCCGGCTGTTCGGGCCGACCGAGAAGTCGAGGTTCGCATTCGCGCCGAGGAGGTTCGTGTTGTCGTCATCGGTGCCGATCGCCTGCAGCAGCACGACGCCGGCCGCGGCACCGAACTCGCCCTGCGTGAAGCCGATCGAGCCGACGAGGCTGGCGAGCGCATCGATGCCGAGCGAAAAGCCGTCCTCGCCATCGCCGCTGCTGAACGGCACGTCGAAGCCGGCCGCGGCGCCGATGACGATGCTACCTGCGGTGTGACGCACCGATGCCCCGGCGCGGCCCCACGTCGTCGAGAAGCCCGTCTGGTACGCATCGGCGAGGCGCGGCACGATGTGCGAGAACGGTCCGAAGAACGAGGCGACCTGGCCGGCGGTATCGAGCGCGAGGCCGCCGCGCAGCATGAGATCGGTCGACGGTCCCTGGCGCATCACGTAGAGGCCACCGATCTCGATGTTGCCGACACCGTTCTGGCTGTCGACGCCGCCCTCGCTGCCGCCGTCGATGCTCGCGTAGAAGCCGGGCAGCGTCAGGTAGCCGCCGTAGCCCTTCGGACTGATGTATTGACCATGCGCGCGGAACCCGAAGATCGTGATCTCGGAGAAGAACGCGTCGTCATCGGAGAAGTGCGTGTAGTCGAGGTTGAAGTCGAGCGTGCCACCGAGCGCCGTCGACATCAGGTTCGGCAGGACCGACTGCACGCCGGTCGAGACGGCCACCGAGGTGCCGGGCGGAGGCGGCGCGGTCGGAGCATCATCGATGGGCTGCGACGTTGGCGGCGGTGGCGGCGGCGCGGGATCGACCGGCGCGGGCGGCGCGGGGTCGGCAGGCGCAGGATCCGGCGGCGGCGCGGGATCCGGCTGCGCGAACGCGGACGATGCAACAACGATCGACACGACGACACCCACCGCGATGCGAGACACCCTCATGAGTCCTCCATGGACGAACATGCAGCCTAACGTGCGTTGCTTCCCCCGAAGCACGACGCGCGTCGATTGCCAGATCGTACCGGTGGACGTGCCGAATCTCTAGTTCTACGGCGCGGCCTCTTCGATCACGACCTGCGCGGTGAGCTTCGCGGCGAGCGTCAGATAGTCGTTGTCCACGGTCGCAGGGGTGTCGCCGGCAAGGTGGCGATGCGGCGACGTGTCGCCACCGACGTACTCCTCGGTCAGCCCGACCGCTGCGAACCCGCGATCGCGAAACGCCTCGTGATCGGTGCCGCTCGTCGAGGTCGTGGCGACGGTGACACCGACGATGGCCGCCGCCGCGCGCCACTCGGTCTCGAGCTCCGGCGTGGGCAGCTCGAGCTCGAAGCGCCCGTCGCTGTCGCCATCCCACGACACCTGATCGATCGTGTGGACCGCGCGGACCGTGGCCGGGTCGACGATCGCAGCATAGGCACGCGCGCCAAACAGGCCGACCTCCTCCTGATCGAAGAACACGACGCGAACCGGCGCGGTCCGGCACGGCGTCTCGGCGAGGTAGCGGGCGACCGCGAGCACGACGGCGGTGCCGCTCGCATTGTCGTTCGCACCCGGGCTGGCAGCGACCGAGTCGAAGTGCGCGCCGACGATGATCGTGTTCGCGGGCGGCATCACCGTCGCCGGGACCGTGGTCACCACATTTGCGCCGCCCGGATAGGCGTGGAGCTGCGGGGTCCAGCCGATCATCTGGAGCTGCTGCGACAGGTACGTCCGCGCCGCCTCGCGCTGGGTGGTCGTCGAGCGTGGTGTGCTCGCGAGCTGCGCGATCGTGCCGGTCAGGAGCGGCCGCAGCCACGGCTGCTCGAGCGCCGGCCGCGTGCATCCGGGTGGTGCGTCGGCGCGCGCGTCGCCCGTGCCCGCGTCGGTGGCGGTTCCGTCTTCGGCGGGGGCACATGCGGCCACCGCGAGCGCGCAGGCCACGAGCGGCTTCATCGCCGCGACAGCATCGGAGCGGTGTAGTCGACCGCAGCCTCGATGTGGAAATGATCGTCGTGCGAGATCGGATCGTTCTTCGGCGTGAGCACGATGCGGAACTTGCCGGTGCGGTTGATCGCCTGCTCGATGCCGAGCAGCAGCGGATCACCGAGCTGGTAGTCATCCTTGACGACGGCGACGCGCCCGTACTCGTCGACGAATGCGTTGACGTCCATCGCGATGCCGAGTGCGTGGCGCGACAGGATGTTCTTGGTGACGCCGTTCACCCGGACGTTCGTGTTGCGATAGATGCTGCCGAACCGGACCTCGCGGACGCCGAGCGCCCTGAGCTCCGGGCCGATCATCGCGAGCGTGTGCACGAAGTGACAGTCGAGCTTGTGCGGTCCCTTGCGGTAGACGCTCGTGTACAGGATTCCGCCGAGCTCCATCGACGGCACCGTGATCGGATCGACGATGCGTCCCTCGGCGGCCGCGCGCGTCCAGGTGATGCCGAGCTCGTCGAGCTCGGACTCGCACGCCTTGCTCGCAGCGATCATCTGCTCGCTCGGCGGCCACGCGAAGCCGCGCGGCATGTTGTCGGCGCGCGAGCTCGAGGCGACCCGCGTCGCTTTCTTGGAGCGCTGCTTCTTCGACTTCGACGCGATCTTCGCGCTCGATCGCTTCTTGGCTTTCGATGCTGACTTCGACTTCGATGCGCCTTTCAGCTTCTTCGATTTCGAGGCCGTCTTGGACTTCGACGCGGTCTTCGACTTCGACGCGGTCTTCGACTTCGACACGGTCTTCGACTTCGCGGCCGACTTCGACGTCGGCTTCGCATCGGCCGCGGCCTTCGTCGCGGGCGCCACCGCGTCGGCCTGGGCCGGGGTCGTCACCGGCTGGGCGTCGACGCGACCGACGACCAGCGCGGCCACTCCCGCGAGGACGACGGAGGCGAGGAGCGAGCGGGCCACGAAGATGACCTTAGCAGGTAGGCTCCGACGATGGACCTGGAAATCCACGAGGCGCTAGCCCTGTCCGCGGACCGCGATGGAGCGCTGGCGCTGCTGCTGCCGGGCAGTGAAGACCACGACTATTATCGGTGTCTTCGCGCACAACATGCCGGAGCTCTGGACGACGCCGAACACATCTTGCGCGCGTGGCCCGAGCGTCATGGCAGCACCGCGCGATACGAGCGTCTGCAGCTGCGTCAGCTGCTGTATCGCAACGCGAGCGATCCGGCACGCACCGCCGATCGGGTTCGCGACTATTTCGGGGTGAATCACTGGCACGAGGCCGACGTCGAAGAGGTCGACCCGACGCGCCCGACGCGCCTCGCGGATGGCGCGTTCGATGGCGTGCAGCTGCTCGCCGATGCGGTGGCCCACGATCCCGATCTGTCGATGGTCAGCGACGAAGGCCTGCACGAGCTGATCGCGCAGCCGCTCGATCCGGCGCGCCGTCGCGTGCTGCTGTCGCGCATCCACCACACGCCGCAGCCCGAGATCGTGGGCCTCGTCGCCGACGATCTCGCCGTGCGCGGCAGTGGCGGCTTCGGCTCGCTCGCGATTCACGAGCAGCTCACGCTCGAGCAGCTCGTCGCGGTCGCCGGGCGCGTGCCGGAGCTGCGTGGCCATGCGAACTGGGTCTACGCGCTGATCCGCCGGATGCGGCCGCACTACTCGATCGCTCTCGAGACCGATCGACAGACCCGCATCGCGTACCTCCGTGCGCTGTGGGCGTTCGTCGGCGAGCTGCCGCCGAGTGTCGGCTCGCTGAAGGCGCACGTGCTGTGGCACCTGCTCGACACCACGCGCCGGCTCGGTCAGCCGATCGAGCCCGCACTCGTGCGCGCGTACCTCAGCCTGCCGCGCACCGCGAGCTACGTCTCGCGCACGTGGATCGATCGCGTGCAGCGCGATCACGTCGCGCAGCTCGGCGTCGATCTCCGCAACGTCACCGGGCTGCCGCCGGCCGGCAGCGACGAAGAGCTCGTCCGCGATCTCATCCAGCGTCGGCTCGACGATGCCGAGCAGTACTCGGCGTGGCTCGACCGCGCCTGGCTCGAGGCCGAGATCGCGACCGCGATCCTGCTGCTCGGCGGCCGCGATCCCGATCGCGCCACGCTCGCGCTCGGACCGGCGCGGGCGGCGGCATTGCGCGAGCGCGTCGAGCTCGCGTGGTGCCTGCACAACCCGACGCGGTTTGGCGTCGATTGGCCCGTCGGCGAGCCGATCGTGCTCGAGGCCGACGTCAAGCATGTCGGCGAGCTCGTCATCAAGGTGTTCCGCGTCGATCCGATCGCGTACTTCCAGCACCACCGCCGCGAGGTCAACACCGATCTCGATCTCGACGGGCTCGCCGCGAGCCACGAATTTGTCGTCCGCTTCGCCGAGCCGCCGATTCGCCGGGTACGCCATCGCATCGAGCTGCCGATGTGCGCGCGCGCCGGGACGTACGTCGTCGATCTGATCGGCAACGGGATCGCGAGTCGCGCGCTGATCTACAAGGGTCGGCTGCGCCACACGATGCGCGCGAGCGCGGCCGGTCAGGTCGTGACGATCCTCGACGAGGCCGGCATCCCGCAGCCCGGCGCACGCGCGTGGATCGGCGATCGCGAGTACGTGCCCGACGAGCGCGGCACGATCCTCGTCCCGTTCTCGACGAACCCGGGCGTCACGCCGATGCTGCTGACCAGCGGTGACATCGCGACCGTGCGCGAGCTCGGCCTCGTGCGCGAGACCTATCACCTCGCGATGAACCTGGTACTCGATCGCCAGGCGCTCGCGGCCGGTCGGACCGTGCAGGCGATCGCGCGGATCGCGCTGAGCGTTGCCGGCGTGCCCGCATCGCTCGCGCTGCTCAAGCGCCCGACCTGGGAGATCACGCTGACCGACCGCCACGGCGTGACGACCACGAAGTCGCAGCCGCTCGTCGTCGAGGATGGCACCGCGACGTTGCTCGAGTGGCCACTCGGCGAGGACACCGCGCACGTTGCGATCGGGATTCGCGCGGTCGTCGAGGTGCGCAGCGAGCAGCGCGAGCAGGAGCTCGCCGAGCAGCGGGCGTTCGAGATCGCGACGATCCACGGCAGCACCGCGATCGAGGCGCTCTACCTGTCGCGAGGCCTCGACGGCTGGGCGGTCTCGGCGCTCGGCAAGTCTGGCGAGCCGCGTGCGGCGCGTCCGATCACCATCGCGCTCGTGCACCGCTGGGCGCGCACGCAGCTCAACGCCGAGCTCGCGACCGATGCGCGTGGCCGCGTCGAGCTCGGCCAGCTTCCCGGTGTCGAGTGGATCAGCTCGACACTCGGTGGGCTCGGCCAGCAGTGGCTCGCCGGCGACGTCGGGATCGGCGGCACCTTGCACGTGCCGAGCGGCCGCGAGGTCACGATCCCCGTGCCGCCCGGGCGAACCGCCGCCGACGTGCTGCGCCGCGCGTCGCTCGTCGAGCTGTGTGGTGGCGTGCCGGCGCGCCATCCCGCCGTGGAGATCGAGGCGCTCGAGGGTGCAATCGTGTTCCGCGGGCTACCGGCTGGCGAGTACGAGCTGCGCGCGCCCGGGATCCACTTCGCGATCGTGGTCGCCGATGCGATCGCCGAGGTGCCCGGCATCGTGATCACGCCGGGCGAGCTGATGCACCTGCCTCGCGCGGTGCCCGCGATCGCCGCGATCGATACCACCGACGGCGTGCGCGTCACGCTTCGCGGCGCGGCCGCGCGAACCGTGGTGCACGTGATCGCCACGCGGTTCGCGTCGGCGCTCGTCGATCCGCCTCACCTCGGCCCGAGCTGGACGCCCGGGCGTCGCGCCGATCACCGGCGCAGCGCGCTCTACGTCTCGGGCCGTGATCTCGGCGACGAGTATCGCTACATCCTCGAGCGCCGCGGCGCGAAGCGTCATCCGAGCATGCTGCTCGACAAGCCGACGCTGCTGCTCAACCCGTGGTCGCGGCGCACCACGACGACCGACATCGCCAGTGCACGCGCCGGTGACAGCTTCCGCGCCTCGGCGCCACCACCCGCACCCGGCATGGCTGGCGGCCGGATGCGCGAGGCGGCAATGACGCGGGGCCGGCCCGGCGATGCGGCCGCGTTTGCCAGCCACGACTTCTTGCCGGACGCACCGGGCGTGTTCGCGAACCTCGAGCCCGACGCCGCGGGTGTCGTCCACGTGCCGCGCGGCGAGCTCGGCGCGGCAGCGGTGGTGACGATCATCGTCGACGATCCGGCGGGTACCATCGTGCGCCGCGTGTACCTCGGCGAGCCCCCACTCGCGCCGCGCGATCTCCGTCTCCGGATCGCGCTCGATCCGGCGCGCCACGCCGCGCAGCGCAAGCGGATCGCGCCGCTCGCGCCGGGCGCCACGCTCGTGATCGAGGATCTCGCGACCGCGAAGCTGCACCTGATCGACAGCGTCGAGCGCGCCCACGCCTATCTGCTCGCGCTGCGCGACGACCCGACGCTGCGCGAGTTCGCGTTCGTCACCCGCTGGCACACGCTCGTCGATGCCGAGCGCCGCGAGCTCTACAGCAAGTACGCGTGCCACGAGCTGCATCTGTTCGTGTTCCACAAGGATCGGCCGTTCTTCGACGACGTGATCCGGCCGTACCTCGCGCACAAGCGAGTCAAGACGTTCGTCGATCACTGGCTGCTCGACGCCGATCTCGCGTCGTACCTCGAGCCGACGCGCCTGCTGCGGCTCAACGCCGTCGAGCTCGCGCTGCTCGCCCAACGGGTCGCCGCCGACGACCGGCTCGCGCGGATCCTCGGCGATCAGGTCGCGATCCTGCCGCCCGATCCCGCGCGCGACATGCGGTTGATCGATGCGCTGATCGGCGCGTCGACGCTCGACGGTGACGACGCGATCGAGGACAGCGTCGCCCAGGCGCAGAGCATCGCCTACGACAGCGAGACGACGGGTGAGACGTTCGCACGCAGTCCGGGCACGATGCCGCCTCCGATGGGCGCGGCGGCGTATGCACCCGCTGCAGGCGTGGCCAGTCCGCGGGCAGAAGGAGGTCGCATGAGCGCTGCGCGCCCCGCCCCGAAACTCGCCGCGACGGTGAAGCGCAAGAAGTCCGGCGCACCGATGGACAAGGCCGACCTCTACTCCGATGACCTCGACGACGACATGGATCGGCGCGACGAGGCGCCGGCTCCGCACTACCGGGCGGCCGACAAGACCCAGGAGTGGGCGGAGAACAACTGGTGGCACCTGACGCCCGCGGCGAGCGGTGCCGCGCTGATCGCACCGAACCGGCTGTGGCGCGACCTCGCGTTGCATCGTGGTGGTGCGTTCCTGTCCGCGTCGCTAGGGCTCGCGACCGGCAGCTTTGCCGAGGCGATGTGCGCGCTCGCGGTGACCGACGTGCCGTGCGTGCCCGCGCAACACGCGATCGCCACCGACGGGCCACGGATGATGATCACCGCGGCGTGCCACGCGCTCGCAGGCTCGTCACAATTAACGTACGGCGAGCTCGTCACGGGCGGGCCGCCGCTGGTCGTCGGGATGTCGTACGTCCGCGCCGATGATCGCCACGACTGGTCGAGCGGCGAGCAGGTCGACAAGTACGTCGAAGGTCCGCTGGCGACCGGCGTCGTCTACACGTGCCAGATCGTGATCGCGAACCCGTCGAGCTCGCGGCAGCGGATCTCGGCGCTCGTCCAGGTGCCGCGGGGGAGCATCACCGTCGGCGGCGGGCGTGCGACCGACACGATCGACGTGCTGCTCGCGCCGTACGGCACGCACGGCCACGAGATGTCGTTCTACTTCCCGGCGCCCGGCACGTGGAGCCACTTCCCGGTCAACGTCAGCCGCGGCGACACGATCGTCGCCGTCGCGCCGGCGCGCCCGCTCGAGGTGATCAGCGGCGGGGGCGCGCCCGATGCCAGCTCGTGGTCGCACGTCGCGCAGCGCGGCTCGGCAGCGGATGTCGTCGCGTATCTCGCGACCGCGAACCTCGCGGCGACCGACCTCGGGCGGATCGCGTGGCGGATGCGCGATCGGCCGACCTACGAGCTGATCGTGCGTGCGCTCGAGGCGCGCCGCGCGTACGACGAGACGCTGTGGGGCTACGCGCTGGTCCACCGCGACGCGCCACGCATCCGGGTCTGGTTGCGCTCGCTCGGCGGGCGCCTGCTCGCCGCCGGCCCCGTGCTCGACGTGCTCGGGATCGATGCCGAGGACCTCGGCACCTACGAGCACCTCGAGCTCGCGCCGCTGATCAACGCGCGCGCGCACCGGCTCGGGCCCAAGCTCAGGATCCTCAACGACGGGCTCGCCGCGCAGTATCAGCGCTTCCTCGATCTCGTCGCTCATCGGCCGGCTCCGACGCCCGAGGACCTGCTGGCCGCAGCGGCATACCTGATGACGCAAGACCGCGTCGACGCCAGCACGGCGATGCTCGCGCGCGTCGACCCGGCGACGATCGCCGACCGGATGCAGCACGACTACCTCGCGGCATATGTCGCGTGTCTCGCTGGCGATGTCGGGCGGGCCCGCGAGCTCGCGACCCGGTGGCGCGAGCATCCGGTCGATCGCTGGCGTCACAAGTTCGGCGCGCTCGTCGCGATGCTCGACGAGGTGCAAGGCGCCGCACCTGCGGTTGTCGACTCACGAAGCCGCGAGCAGCAACACGCGGACCTCGCGGCCAGGCAACCGACGTTCGAGCTCGCCCTCGACCGCGAGGGCATCGCGATCCACAGCCAGCACGTTCGCGCGCTCGAGCTGCGGTTCTTCGAGATGGACATCGAGCTCCTGTTCTCGCGCCAGCCGTTCGTGCAGAGCGATGTCTCGCGGTTCTCGTTCATCGAGCCGGGGCACCGCGAGCAGCTCGCCGAGCTCGCGCCCGAGCATCGCGTGCGGTGGCCGGCGCCGCTCGTCGGCAAGAACGTGGTGGTCGAGGCCGTCGGCGCGGGCCAGCGCAAGGCGAAGGTGCACTACGCGAACGACCTCGTGACGAGCCTCGCGAACCAGGTCGGTCAAGTGCGGGTCCAGCGCGCGTCGGACCGGGCGGCGTTACCTTCGACGTACGTCAAGGTCTACGCCCGCAAGCGCGGCGGTACCGTGACGTTCTACAAGGACGGCTATACCGATCTGCGTGGGTGGTTCGATTACGCGACGCTGTCGACCACCGAGCTCGACGACGTCGAGCGGTTCGCCATCCTCGTGTGCTCGGATACGTCGGGCGCGTCGATCCTCGAGGCCAGCCCGCCGGTTCGCTAGCAGTGCTAGGGTCTTCGCGTGATCGGCCGCGTCGTCGGGAAGTACAAGATCCTCGACCAGATCGGCGAAGGCGGTATGGGCATCGTCTATCGCGCGGAGCACGTCGTGCTCGGCGGGCCGGCGGCGATCAAGGTCCTGCTGCCGCAGTTCACGCGTGACGCGATCGTCGTCGATCGGTTCTTTCACGAGGCCAAGGCGACGAGCGCGATCCGCCACGTCGGCATCGTCCAGGTGTTCGACTACGGCCGGCTCGCGAACGAGCAGGCATATATCGCGATGGAGCTCTTGCGCGGCGAGGAGCTGACCGGGTTCATCGATCGCCACGGGATCGTCGAGCCGGCGGTCGCCGCACAGATCGCGTTGCAGATGCTATCCGCGCTCGAGGCCGCGCACCTGATCGGCGTGGTCCACCGCGACCTCAAGCCCGACAACATCTTCCTCGTCCGCGACGCGAGCGCGCCCGGTGGCATCCGCGTCAAGATCCTCGACTTCGGGATCGCGAAGCTGATCGGCGATCCGATCGGTCGTGGCGCGCCGCGGCTCAAGACCAAGGGGGGCGCGATCCTCGGGACGCCCGCGTACATGGCGCCGGAGCAGTGTCGTGGTGGCGTCGAGATCGATGCACGCGCGGATCTCTACGCGGTTGGCTGCATCCTGTTCGAGATGTTGACCGGTCGGCCTCCGTTCATCGCCGAGGGTGGTGGCGAGACGATGGCGATGCACATCTACGAGCCGCCGCCACGGCTGCGCGATCGCGCGCCGAACCTGCCGCTCGAGCTCGACACCGTGATCGCGAAGATGCTCGCGAAGGCCCCCGACGAGCGCACGCCATCGGCCGCGTGGGCACTTGCTGCCCTCGAGCGTGTCTCTCTCGAGCCACTACCGGCCGAGATCCCGCTGCTCGGTCGTCCGGTCACCGCGCCGGCCTTGGCAGAGCCGGTCGATCCGGCATCGCGCTGGCTGCCGATCGTCGTCATCGCGATCGCGATCGTGATCGCCGCAGCCGCCGCGTACGTCATCGGGATGTCCTGAGGGCGCCTTGACAGGTCCACGCGCGTCTGCGACGCAACGTTACATGATTCACAACGGCGAGCTGACCGTCGCGACAGCGGGCCGCGGCTTCCACGACGTGACCAAGGATGTCGCGCGCGTCGTCACCGCGAGTGGTGCGCGCATCGGCCTCGCGACGGTGTGGATCCATCACACGAGTGCGTCGTTGATCGTCTGCGAGAATGCCGACCCGGCGGTGCGCCGCGATCTCGAGGCATTCATGGCGCGGCTCGTCCCCGACGGCGATCGGTTGTTCACGCACACCGACGAGGGCGATGACGACATGCCCGCGCACGTCCGCAACGTGCTGACGCAGACCTCGATCGGCATCCCGATCGCCGACGGCCGGCTCGTCCTCGGCACCTGGCAGGGACTCTATCTGTGGGAGCACCGCACCTCATCGCACCGTCGACGCCTCACCGTCTCGGTCATCGGTGAGTGAGCTCAATGCCAACCTGCGCGAGACCCTTGCCGCCCTCGCCGCCGGCGATCGCAGGTTGATGAGATTTGGCGCTGCGCACCATCGCTACGAGCTCGCGCCGCCGATCACCGAGGCCGCTCTCGTCACGATCGAGCGCGCGCTCGGACCGCTCCCCGATGATCTCCGCGAGCTCGCGAGCACCGCGGGCGACGGTGGCGTCGGGCCGTACCACGGCTGGCTTCCGCTCGCGCGTGCGGCCGAGCTCGTCTACGCCGCGAGGCCCGGCCGCGCCATCCCGGTCTCGCATCTCGGCTGTGGCTACGCCGCGAGCGTGATCCTCGACGGCGACGCCCACGGCCAGATCTGGCTCGACGCTCGTGCCCTCGGCATCGTCACGCCGATCGCGCCGAGCTTCGCCGCGTTCTACCTCCACTGGATCGACTGTCTCGCTCACGATCGGCTTCCCGAAGCCCACGTCCCGCCCGGTGTCTGCGCGCTCGCTCACGCCCTCGGCAGCTACCTCGGCCTCTGCGAGCAGCGCCTCGGCCTCGAGCCCGGGACCATCACCGGCGAACCGCTTCGCGCCGCGCTCGCCGAGCTCGGCCCTGGCGCGATCGCGATCGGCGCCGAGCAGTCACCGCTCTACCCCGACGGCACCCACGTCGCGCCCTGCCTCGCCTGCGCGACCCTCCTCGAAAACCTCGGGATCCCACCGGCAACGGTCAGTGGTCCCCGAGCTGGATGACGTGGGCGCGGGTGGCGCCGTTGCAGTAGCAGGGGCCGGCTTCGTAATCGACGAGCGAGAGGAGGCTGCGCGAGGGGGCGTCCCACCACACGGCGATGTCGCCGACACGGTTGATGTTGCAGTTGTCGGTCTCGGGGTATGGGCCCTGATCTGGGAACGCGGCCTCGACGGTGAAGCGATGCTGCCAGACGGCGCTGCTGGTGCTCGTGTCGATGACACGCACGGCGGCGTCCACGAGCTCGACGCGAAGTGGGCTCGCCGTTGATTCGAGGTCGGTGGTGACGACGCGGACGAGCGAACGGAAGTGACCAGCGTCGAGCACGCGCTGCGCCGCGATGACACGCCTGGCGATCTTCGAGGTGGGGAGGCCGACGTCGGGATCGTACTCGTCGGGTGACAGCAACCGCAGCGTGCGAGTGATGCGCGAGGTGCGGGCGTCGACGAGCTCGATCGAGAGGCCAGGATGACCGCGACCGGCGTCCTCGTGGTGATGCTTCACCGCGATGGTCTTGCCGTCGGCCGAGATCGCGGGGAAGCCGTCGTCCCAGGCGCATGCGTCGCTGGGGTCTTCGACGCCGACGCACTCGGCATCGAGCTTGGGAGCGATCGCACGTGGCGGCGACGGCTCGGGCGCATCTTCGATGATCGGTTCGGGTGGTGATGGGAGCGTGATGGTGATCGGCACGACCATCGGCACAGCGATCGGCGAGACGGAGATCTTGGTGATGGGTGGCGGTGACGGTGGAGAGGTGGACGCGGAGCGACTCGCGAGGAGCGAGGCGGCGGCCACGGCGCTGCACGTGATGGCCGCGCCGACGAGCAGCTTGCGAAACCGGAACCGCGGATGCTCGATGCTCGGCTTGAATTCCATGGGGTGGGCACTGCTGCATCGGCCGTACCGGCGCCAACGTGGCGGCATCAGGCGGGTCGCGTCGCGCGGGACACGCGGGTCGTGTCAGAGCAGCGGGTTAGGGTCCGCGCAATGATGGTGTTCTCCAACCATCGACTCGGGCCTGCCGTCGAGCTGATGGTCTCCGGGCCGGTCGCCACGACCATGTTGCGGCAGACGGCAGCCGCCGCGAGCACGGCCGCGAGCAGCCGCTGGGAGCACGAGCTGGTGCGCTGGCTCGAGGACCGCGCCAGCCGGGTCGACGACGCGACCGGAGTGACCGACGTCTCCGAAATTGCCTGGTCTCCCGAGTACTTCGACCGCCAGCGTCACTTCGTCCTCGACGCTATCGCGCGTGCTGCAGGGGGATCGTCCCACTCCCGCGTCCTGCTCCGCTGGGCGCAGTTGATCGCGGCACATCCCCGCGATTCCGTTCAGTTCGGCCGACGTTGGGTGTGGCAGCCAAGCGTTTGAAATTACTTCGTTAGGAGTAGCCTGCCACAGGGCTTGGCGAGGTTGCCTCTGCTAGAGTTCACGGCGTGCCGCCGGCACGCCAACTAGCAGGACCGGGGTTCTATCCCCAGCCCAACGAATGGACCTGCGGTCCGTTCGCGCTCAAGCACGCCCTGCTCGCACTCGGCCGCATGGTCGATGTCACCCAGATCGCGTCGACCGCGAAGACACACTGGTGGTCGGGGACCAACGAGATCCAGCTCGCGCGCGCCGCGCGTGCCTTCGAGTGCGACCTCGTGCTCGAGCGCCGCAGCGATGCCGAGGACGCGCGCAAGGTCCTCGTCAAGCACCTCCGCGAGCAGACACCGGTGTTGCTCTGTGTCGACGAGTGGTCGCACTGGATCACCGTGCTCCGCGCGGAGGACAGCCGGTTCGTGGTCGTCGACTCGACCGACGATCCGCTGCTCTCGGTCCGCACCTGGCCGCAGCTCCGCAACTGGTGGCGCTACCACGACACCGACTACGCGACCGACAAGCCGCCAACGCTCTACGACCTGATGGCGGTCTCGCCGCGGTTTCGCACCACCGTCAAGGCGGACTTCTCGGTCGAGCGCGTGAAGTTCCTGCGCCGCCCCGAGAACCGTCGCCTCGCGCGCCACTGGAACGAGTACCTCGAGGATCTCCTCGAGATCTGCAAGCCGCCGTCGGTGCGCATCGCCGAGCCGCTCTCGATGGGTGAGTTCTTGCGCCGCCACCAGGAGCTGCTGCTGACCCGCGTCGTGTACTGGCACGGCGATGTCAGCCGCGACGACGTCTCGCGCGTGCTTCGCGATCTGCGCTTCGTCTCCGAGACCTACGGCCTCGTGATCCCCGCCTCGATGAGCCGGCGCGCCCTCGCCGATCTCGCGATCCTGATCTCGCTGTGGGCGTGCGCCGATCGCGGCGTCAACGGGATGTTCGGCTCGCCCGGCTCCGATGCCCGCGCCGCGAGCACGCCGAAGAAGCGCAAGCCGATCCGCAACGGCCGCCGTTAGAGCGTCTTCAGGGCGTAGCGCACGCCGCCGGCGCGCCCGACCTCGATCGCCGCGCCGCTGCGGGCGAGCAAAACCTCGGACCGCGTGCGGTACTCGTTCACCCCCGCGCGGGTCGCGCCGTCGAGCTCGATCATCAAGCCCCTCGCCATGACGGTGCTGCAGATCCGCAGCTCGGAGCGAAGCGGAGGCGAAGAACTTGCGAGATCACACCAGAATCGTCGAGGTCGGGTGCACGCGGGCGGCGGCGCGGGTTGCGGATCGGCGCTTCCGGAACGGCCGCGACGGGTGCACCAATTCCGGATCCGAGGTGACGCGACTTACGCGCGGGAAGTTGTGGCTGTCCCCGATCCGGCGTCGTTGACGCTGCGGCGCAGGGCCTTGACGTGATCGGCGCTGCCACCGTGGCGTGTTGGGTGGACGCGGTTCGTGAGGAGCGCGACCCAGCGGCGGCGTGGCAGGTCGAGCCACAGCGAGGTGCCGGTGAAGCCGAGGTGACCGATGCTGCCGGTGCGCGGCCAGCGGTCGCCCGCATGCGAGACGCCCGCGATCGTGGATGGCGTGTCCCAGCCGAGGCGCCACGAGGTGGCGGGCGTCGCGGCGGTGGTGGCGAAGTGGTTGACGACGTCGGTGCGGAACCGGCCGCGCGGCGTACCCGCGGCGGTGTCGACGATCGCGGCCGCGAAGCGCGCGACGTCATCGAGGGTCGCGAACAGGCCGGCGTGGCCACAGACGCCACCGCCGAAGTACGCGTTCTCGTCGTGGACGCGGCCGCAGACGAGGCCACGCGCCGTCGCGGTGTCGTCGAGCTCGGTCGCGACGGCGCCGGTGAGTGCGACGGTCCCCGGATAGCGCGCAGCGAGCCCGAGCGGGCCGGCCACGTGGTCGGCGAACACGTCCTCGAGGGGCGCGCCGGCCGCACGCTCGAGGATCGCGCCGAGCATGATGTAGCCGAGGTCGCTGTAGACGGCGGTGACGCCGGGCGCGGAGGCTGGTTCGCGCGCAGCCATCGCGACGAGCTCGCGCCGCGGATCGGAGACGCCGTGCTGCAGCACACGGAAGAATTCGACATGCGCCGCGCAACCCGCCGCGTGACCGAGCAGCTGCCCCACGGTGCCGGTGCTCGTGGCGTCGGGGATCCACCGCCGGATCGACGTGTCGAGGTCGAGCCGGCCATCGCCCACCAGCACCATCGCGCACGCCGCGGTCGCCATCGGCTTGGTCAGCGACGCGACATCGAACCACGTGCGCGCATCGATCGGCTCGCCGCGGTCGGGCACGCGACGAGTGTGACCGCGGAGCACGCGTGCGATCTCGACGCCAGCGTCGCCAACCGACACCGCGGCCGCCGAGCCCACACCACGACCGAGCGCGCCGTCGACGAGAGCCGTGATTTCGCGCTCGATCTCGCTCACCGCTGCCATCGTACCTCCCGCGAACGCTGGCTCCGTCGGCATGGTAGATTGATCCCCACGTGACGCGTTACGAGCTGCTCGACCGTATCGGCGTCGGCGGCATGGCTGAGATCTTCCGGGGCAAGGCCGTGGCCGCCGGTGGCTTCGAGAAGCCGGTCGCGATCAAGCGCATCCTCCCGCATCTCTCGCAGGACAAGCGCTTCGTCGAGCTCTTGATCGCCGAGGCGAAGATCCTCTCGTTGCTCAAGCACCGCAACATCGTGCAGATCTTCGACGTCGGCCTCGGCGATGACGGCAAGTACTTCCTCGTCATGGAGTATGTCGACGGCAAGGACCTCGGCGCGATCCAGGCGGGCCTCGAAGCGCGTCGCGCCCGCATGCCGCTCGACCTCGCGCTCCACATCGGCGCCGAGATCTGCGAGGCCCTCGAGCACGCGCACACGGCGCGCGCGCCTGACGGCAAGCCGATGACGCTCGTGCATCGCGACGTGTCGCCGTCGAACGTGCTGCTGTCGCGCGCCGGTGAGGTCAAGCTGACGGACTTCGGCATCGCGAAGCGCGCCGAGCAGGAGACCCAGCACGGCGCGGTCCGCGGCAAGTTTGCGTACATCTCACCGGAGCAGGCGCGCAACGAGCAGATCGAGCCGCGCAGTGACGTGTTCGCGGTCGCCATCTTGCTCTGGGAGCTGCTCGCGAACCGCCGGTTGTTCTCGGGCCAGGGCGATCTCGAGGCGCTGCGCGCGGTCCGCGAGGCTCAGGTCCCGCGGCTGGCCGACGTCAATCCGCGCATCGCCCCCGACATCGAGAAGCTCGTGATGGCTGCCCTCTCACGCGAACCGCGCAACCGCCCGACCGCGGGACAGCTCGGCGCGAAGCTGCGCTCGCTGCGCTACGCGATCGAGGTGACCGCCGGCGATCCAGCGACCGAGCTCGCGAAGATCATCGACGCCGCCGATCAGGTGCAGCGCGAGAGCAAGCAGATGGTCGCGCAGCAGCAGCCCCGCATGGGCGCTACACCTGGAACCGGCTTCGATCAGCTCGATCACACCGAAGCGACCGTGATCCGGATCCGCACTGCGGATGACTTCTCGATCCCCGACAAGAGCGCTGGTATGGCGAAGGCGCGCTCGGTGATCGAGGCCTTCGAGGAGGAAGAGACCCGGCTCGCGCAGCTCTCGGACGATCAGCTCAAGCTCCTGCGCTCGCGCCGCGATAGCTCCAGCCTCACCGCGCCACCACCACGCGAGCCGGGCATGCCGGGTCCACCGCGCGGACGCCGGCCGACCGACGAGCCAACCGTCGCCCGCGCGCCGATCGATCCCGATTCCGACGAGCACATGCCCACCGGCTCGGGCTTCGAGGCCGACGAGAGCACGCGCCTCGTCCTGTCCCGCGATCGCCGCACGCCGCTTCCCGAGCGGATGCCACGACCCGCGACCGTTCCGCCGCCGACCGGGGCGCGAGGTGGCTCGCCGTCGCAGCGCCCGAACACGCGCGCCGCGGATCAGAGCGGTAGCAGACAGCCGATGCCGCTCGGAGCGCCGCCAGCTCCGTCGCCGCAGCACGAACTGCCCACGATGGTCGCCGCACCGCCCGGGTTCCCACCACCGCAGCCGGTGATCCTGCCGCAGCACGGCCTGCAGATGCAGCCGAGCTATCCGATGCCACCGCAGCAGCAGCAGCCGATGTTTCCGTCGCCGCTGCCGTTGCCGCCGCAGCAACCGTCGCAAGGTCCCGGCAACTATCCGACGTGGGGCGCGCAACCGGGCCGCAACCTGTCGCCGTCGCAGGACATGCAACAGCGCCCGATGTACTCGCAGCACCATGTCCCGCCCGTGGCCGGCTTCAACCGTCCGCGCCGCCAGCTCCTGCAGCCGTGGATGCTCGTCGTCGGCGCGCTGATCATGGCTGCGATGGCGTTCGCGATCACCCGCGTCCTGCTGTCGTAGCCACAGATCGCAGGTCGCGCTCGGACGTCCTTAGGAGATGCCGCGAGATCACGCGTTCCGGAAACTTGTGAATTGTCATGAGGTTGTGAGTTTCCTCTCGCGGATGGTCACGAAATGACCGCGCGGCCGCACGTGGAGGGTGAGATGCAGGCGTATGCCCGAGAGCGGATGGCGGATCTGACGATTCCAGAGCCCGTGGCGGATCCGATCGCCGCGATGGTCCAGGAGGGCCGGCTTCGCGAGGCGCTCGCGGCGTGCGCACGCGTGCACGGCACGATCCTCGGCCGACTGTGCATGGCACTGCTCGGTTCGCAGGCGGATGCCGACGAGGCGACGCAGGAGACGCTGCTGCGCGCGCATCGCGCGATGGCGACGTATCGGGGCGAGGGATCGATCAAGGCGTGGTTGTGCGGCATCGCGCGGCACGTCTGCGCGCACACGCTCGAGACGCGGCGGAAGGGGCGCGAGCTCCTCGAGGTCGTGCCTGCCGAGGAGATGTCGGATGACGCGCGGACCTTGTTCGCGACCCGGCGACGCACGCGCGCGATTCGCGACGCGCTCGCCCAGTTGAAACCCAGTGAACGAGAGGCCGTGGTCCTGCGCTACGTCGCGGACCTCAGTCATCGCGAGATCGCGCTCGCGTGCAACCTCGATGAAGCCACCGCGCGCAAGCGGATCAGTCGGGCGCTCGCCCGGCTGCGCACCGTCATGCCGCAAGAGGGAGTTGAATAGATGTCGACCGCATGTGACAGCACGCTCGACGAGCTCGACCTGCTCGTTGCCGGTAACCCCGACGCGATCGCGCGTCACGCCGATCACCTCGCGAGCTGCGACGACTGTCGCGACGCGCGCCACGAGGCGACCACGCTCGCCGCGCTCGTGCGCGAGGCCGGCGCCGATCACGCGCCGTTGACGGATCTCGTCGATCGCGTGCTCGCCGCCGCGGATCGCGAGGGCGCGGCCAAGGCAGTCGAGGTCTCGCCGCCACAGAACGCCGCGAACGTCGTCGAAGCAACTCCCCCGAAGGCGGCCGCGCCCACGAGGGTCGAGGCAGCGCCCGCGCCGCTCGCGACGGCGGATCCCGTTGCCGCGATCGCGCAGCCCATCGCGGCTTCACCGGCCAAGACCGCAACGCCGAGGGTCGAGGCCGACACGAAGGTCGTCGATATCGCCTCGAAGCGGCCGTCGCGCACGCTCGTCGCGGCTGCCGCGTTCGCAGCCGTCGCGGCCGCTGGCGTCGGCATCTATGCGTTCACGCAGCGCCCCGGCGCGACAGCGCAGACGAACCCGACGGTCGCGGCAGATGGCTCGATCGGCAAGCTCGAGCGCGTCGAGCGCGCCGCCAAGGACGGCGCCGATGGCGTCACCGTGCACGTCGATGGAGCCGCGCGTCCGCTACGTGCAGGCGAGACGCTGCCGGCCGGCGCCGAGATCCAGACCGACGATCGTACGCGCGCCTCGCTCGTCCTCGTCGACGGCACCAGGCTCGTGCTCGATCACGCCACGCGCGTGGCGTTCGATGCCGGCGAGGCGCGGCGCATGCGGATCACGGCAGGCCGGCTGGTCGCCGATGTCGCGCACGTCGAGAAGCGTCCGGCCTCGATCGCGACGCCCACCGGCAAGATCGACGTCGTCGGGACCCGGTTCGCGGTGACCGCGACGGACACGCTGACGACCGTGCAGGTCGTGCGTGGCGCGATCGTGCTGCACGCGACGAAGTCGGGCTCCAGGCAGGATGTCCGCGCGGGCGAGGAAGGCCTGATCGACGACGGCGTGCTCACGGTGTCGGCGGCGCCCGGCATCTCGCGCGAGGTCGAGTGGTCCGAGCTGAATCCGCCGGCGGCGGCGCACGACACCACATCGGCGGGCCTCGGCCAGCTGCGCGCCTACAAGCCCGGCGAGAAGCGGGATCGCGACTGGAACCTCGCGCTCGCGAACCACGAGGTCAAGGTCCGGATCTCCGGCCCGATCGCGCGCACCGAGATCACCGAGACGTTCCGCAACGACGCGAGCGAGACGCTCGAGGGCGTCTACCAGTTCCCCCTGCCCGCCGACGCGCAGATCGACTCGCTGTCGCTCGACGTCGAGGGCGGCTTCGAGGATGGCGCGTTCATCGACAAGGAACGCGCGGCGAAGATCTGGCGCGGCGTGATCGACAAGGCGACCCCGAAGGTCGTGAAACGCCGCCCCGAGGAGGACCTGATCTGGGTGCAGGGACCATGGCGTGATCCCGCGCTGCTCGACTGGAAGCGTGGCGGCCGGTTCGAGCTCCGCATCTTCCCGATCCCCGGCAAGGGCTCGCGCACGATCAAGATCGCGTACACGCAGGTCGTGACGCCGCGCGGTCCGTGGCGCCAGTACGTCTATCCGCTCGCGCACTCGAAGGATGGCTCGACGGTGGCCGACAAGTTCTCGGTCGACATCGAGGTTCGCGGCGCGGCGCCCGGTCGCGTGAGGGCCGCAGGCTATCAGCTGAGTGCCGATGCGACCCAGCAGGGCGTCGAGGCGCTGACCATGTCGCAGAGCGCGTTCGTGCCGCGCGGCGACCTCGTGATCGATTATCGCGCGGCCGACGGTGATGCCGAGGTGCGCGCGTGGACGTACGCGGGTGGCGCGGCGGTCGCGCCCGACGAGAAGCTCGCGGCAAAGAAGCAGGTCGGCAACGACCCGAAGGTGATCGAGGCGCAGCGCGCGGTTGCCGGCGACGTGCGGCCGACCGCGGTGCTCGCGCTGCGGCCGAAGCTGCCGCGCTGGGATCAGGCGAAGCCGCGCGACTACCTGATCGTCGTCGACACCAGCCAGTCGATGGCAGGCGAGCGACTGACGCGGGCCGGCGAGCTAACGCGCGAGCTGATCGGCGAGATGGATCGCCGCGATCAGTTCTCGGTGATGGCGTGTGACAGCGAGTGCCGCCGGTTCGACGGTGGCATGCGGACACCGTCGACGATCGCCGCGGCGGAGGCACGCACGTGGCTCGGCACGCAAACGGCGGCTGGCGCGAGTGACGTGGTCGGCGCGATTCGCGCGGCGAGCGGTGACTTCACGAAGGGCACCGATCGCGAGCGCTGGGTCGTCTACGTCGGTGACGGCTTCGCGACCACGGGCTTCCGCCGGATCGGCGACGTCGAGAAGGCGATCGCGAGCACGACTGGCTCGGAGATCCGGGTCACCACCGTCGGCATCGGCAGCGACGCCGACAGCAGCCTGCTCTCCGCGGTCGCACGCGGTGGTGGCGGCAGCTACCTCGCGTGGGTGCCCGGCCAGAGCGTGCACGCGGCCGCGATCGCCGGCCTCGAGTCGACGTATGGCACCGCGCTGCGCGACGTGAAGCTCGAGCTCCCCGCGGGGCTCTCGGATGTCGCGCCGAGCGTGCTGCCGACCGTGCGAGCCGGCGAGGAGATCCTGGTCGCCGCACGCGTCACCGGTGACGTCGCGGGTGACATCGTGATCCGCGGTACCGTCGCGGGGCAGCCCTACGAGCAGCGCTATCCGGTGAAGCTCGCGGTGTCGTCGGCAGCCGGCAACGGCTTCGTGCCGCGGCTGTGGGCGTCGCTCGCGATCGACCAGCTCGAGCGTGGTGGCCGCGGCGAGGACCGCGCGCGGATCGTCGCGCTGTCGCAAGGCTACGGCGTGATGTCGCGCGAGACCTCGCTGCTCGTCCTCGAATCGGCAGCGATGTTCGAGGCCTTTGGTGTCGATCGTAGCGTGCAGGCCGCGAAGTGGACCGGCGAGGAAGCGCTCGAGGAGACGACCGCCAGGGGCGCGATCGACTACGCGGACGACAAGCTGGCCAAGAGCGAGGCCGCTCCGGGGATGGCCGGCGCGGGCCGAGCGGCTCCCTCCCCGAAGATGCCGATGAGCGCGGACGCCGCGATGGACGAGGGCGGCGGTGGCGGCGGCATGATCATGGAGCCGGCGAGGGACATCCGCTCGCGGCGGCCCGGCATGATCGCGATGCGTCGCGTGTGGTTCCGCGTGCCGTCGGTGACGCCGTACGACCGCGTGAGTCCGAGCATTGAGAAGGCGATCGACGCCGCCGACACCGCGCTCGCCGCGAGCCCCGACAGCCGCGAGAAGCATCGCTCGCTCGTCCAGGCCCTGTCGTATGCCGGCGAGATCGAGCGGGCGCGCGACGTCGCGAACCGCTGGCTCGAGCGCGACAAGCTGGATCCGCAGGCGCTCGGCTACCAGGCCGACCTGCTCGGCCGCGAGGGTCAGCGTGACCTCGCGCTGCGCACGCTCTCCGGGCTCGTCGATCTCGACGCCGATCGCGTCGTGCTCCACGAGCGCATGGTCCGCGCCTACGAGAATGCGGGCCGACTCGCGCAGGCATGCAGCCATCGCATCGCGATCGCCTCGATCCAGCTCGCCGATGTGAAGGCGGCGGGCACCGCGGCGCGCTGTCTCCGTGGCATCGGCCGCGACCGCGACGCCGAGCTCGTGCTGCGCGGTCTGCCGAGCGATGCCGACCGCACGGCTGCCGAGAAGGCCGCGACCGTGGCAGCGATCCCCGCCCGCACCGGTGGCGACCTCGTCGTCGGCGCACGCTGGGATACCGGCGCAGATCTCGATGTCTCGCTGATCGCACCGGATGGCTCGCGGGTGTCGTGGATGGGCGGCCGCAAGGACGTCGTCGTCACCGACGCGACGAGCAGCGAGCGCGAGCAGATCGCGGTGCGCTCGCTCAAGCGTGGCAACTACCTCCTCGAGGTCACCCGCAACGGTAACGCCACGGGCGCGGTGCGCGGCTCGCTCGACATCAGCGTGCTCGGGACCAAGCGCACGTTGCCGTTCGAGCTCCTGGACGGACGCGCCATCGTTGGCCGCGTCGCGATCACGATGGACTCGCGGCTCGAGCGCGTCTTCCGGTAGGCCGTGATCAGGCGACGGCGACGGCCGCGGTCGTCGGCAGCTCGAGCACGAAGATGCAGCCCTTGCCGGGCAGGTTCTGAACGCGGATCGTGCCGGCGTGGGCGTCGATCGCCTGCTTTGCGATCGCGAGCCCGAGCCCGAATCCGGACTCGTCGCCGGTCGTGAGCCGGATGAACGGCGCGAACGCCTCCTCGACCTTCCCGGGCGGCAACCCGCCGCAGGCATCCTCGATCTCGACGATCGCGCGTCCGCCCCGCACACTGCCGCGGAGCTCGACGTGGCCACCGCGGCACGAGTACTTCACGGCGTTGCGCACGAGGTTGTTCAGCGCGGACAGCACGAGCCGGCGATCGATGAACAGCTCGGCGTCCTCGTCGATGTGGGTGTGCAGATCGATGTCGCGGTCCTCGGCCTCGCACGCGGCGACGAGCTCGGCGTCATCGAGCAGCGAGCTCGTGCGCGTCAGCTCGCGCTTGAGCTCGATGCCCGTCGCGGCACGCGCCATGTGAAGTGCATGCTCGATCAGCTCGGTCATCTGGCCCAGTGCGCCGGTCAGCGCTTCGCCGGCACGCTGGTCCGTCGGGATGAAGCCCTTGGTCTTCAGCAGCTCGGTCGCGTAGGTCGCCGACGCGAGCGGATTGCGAAGCTCGTGGGCGAGGAACGCGACGTGCTCGTTGTGCTGTCGCTGGAGCTCGGCATCTCGCTGACGCGCGTACTCGGACACCGCCTTCGAGATGCCCACGATCGACGAGCTGAAGACGCTCTGGCGCTCGGACGCCGTCGGCTCGCAGCCTGCGTTCCGCGCCGTCTCGATGATCGCGTCGTGGAGCGCTCCGTACTCGCGGACCACCGCGTCGAGGCTGAACCCGAGCCGCAGGCGCTGCTCGCCGTGGTCCCTCGCGGTCTCGCTGGTTTCGGGCTCCTCGACGACGCTCGGCAGCCCCGCCGCGATCCGCAGGGCGGCGATGACCTCGTCGACGAAGCTCGGCAGGTGATCGATGAGCTCGGTCGGCGCCATCGCCTCCGGGGCGATCGTGCCGTGCACGAGGGCGCACCAGTTCGCCATGATGTCCTTACGCCGCGTCGCGAGCACGTCGTGCAGCGAGTTCCCCATGCGGAGGTTTTCCACGCTCCGGGCGCACAGGCGAGGAGGATTCGTCCCGCACCGCCTCGGACTTTCTCGCATCTGCGACGCGTGCGCACTCACTTCAGGTGCCTTCGAGCCGGTTGCAACTGACGGACATTGCCACGCGGTTCCGGAGCGTCACGTCGCGGCGAGGTGTATGGAGTGGCCATGATGGCGGGACGCATGTTGCTGTCGACCGCTGTCGCGACCGCCCTCGTCGTGTCTACCGGCTGTCGCCTCAGCCTCCCGACCGTGTCGAAGGTCGAGGTCTGGACGCCAGGTCAAAGAGTGATCGTCATGCCGCTGCGCGGCACGGTCACCGATGCGCAGGTAGCAGCCGTCGTGAATGACCAGCTGCGCCGGCTCGGTGACGTCGATGTCCTCGCGCCCGCACCGTCGAACGTGCCGGTCCCGAGTGGAGATCCCCACGAGGCGTGTATGCAGGCGCGCAACCTCGGCGCCGACTACGTCGTGGTGACGAGTGCGGACATCTCGGTGCTCGACAATCGCGTCTGCCTCGTCGGGACAAATCTGCTCTCGAAGATCGTGCTCCCGTTGCCAATTCCCATCCCATGGCTGAACAAGATCGCGGTCGTCGATGTTCCACTGGCGTCGCCGGACAAGTGCCTCGCCTCCGTCGAGATCGGTGACGGCTGGTCGGTCACCGTCAACGCGCAGGTGTTCACGACGGAGCTATGTCTCGCGACTGGCGGACAGTTCACGATCGAGCGAGGAACCGACAGGACGGTTCCCGACGGCGTGGCGCTGCAAGCGAAGATCGAGAACAAGACCGCGGACCTGTTTCCCGCCCGCGCCACGATCACACGCCTCGACGGTCAGCGCGGGCTCGTCGATGCCCCGAGGAACATGCAGGTCGGTGATCTCTACGAGGTTCGCAACGTTCCGAGCGCGCAGGGCAGCCTGGCGTACGTACACCGCGTCGATGCCAGGCAAGCCGTCGTCGAGCCGTACGCACCCACCGACGAGCTTCGCACCGGCGACCTGTTACTTCGTCGCGGCAAACCGCAATGGATGGAGCTTCTGGTCTACGGCGCCTCGGGCCAGATCCTCGTCGGTGGCGATCGTCATCTGGCATCCGGGGCCGGAGCGCTGTTTCGCGGGCAGCTCGGCGCGCTGTCGATCGGGCTCACGGCCGAATATTTGCGGATCCTCGATGGCGATACCCGCCGCGACACCGACACGACGAGCACGTTCAAGAGTGGCCTGCAGGGCGGCGTTCATCGTCACGTGAGCACGCACCTGGACCTCTACGGTACCCTCGAGCTTGGCTACAGCGCTGCGCTCGGCATCCCACTCGACGGCGACGATCGTGTTCCGTACGGCGGTATGTTTGCCGGCGCGCGCTTCGCGCTTGGCAAGTGGTTCGCCGGTCTCGAGCTCGGTGGCATGTACTCGGGGATGCAGCACTGGGACGGTCGCGCGTCGGTCGGTCAGCGCGGCGCGGCCGCCCGCTTCACCCTCGGCCGCAACTTCCGCCCGAACCTCGGCATGGGACGCGCCGCGAACTGACCCGACGTGATCGCGCTCGCTCCTTCACCGCGTGTACGTGATCCAGACGTTGGCGGTGCGGCGCTCGGTGCCGGTGTCGCTGACCGCGTCACCTCCGGCGAGTTGCGGCAAGAACATCGAGGCCGCGACCGTCGTCGACCGCGCGACGCGGTATCGGGCGATCAGCCCGAGCCGCGCGGTCCAGCGCTCGCTCGCACCGTCGAGCGGGGCTGCGACGCCACCACCGATCGCGAGGAACAGCGGCGTCGCGACCTGCGCGCCGATCGACACCGGCAGAAATCCACCACCCTTGTTGCCGGCCTCGCGCTCGGTGACGCCGACCAGGACGCTTGGAGAGACCGTGGCGGTCACGTTACCGTCGCGGTAGCTGGCCTGCGCGCCGAGCTTGACTGCGAAGAAGCTCGTGTCGAACGCGAGCGCGTGAACACCACCGACGACGGCGACGGCCAGCTTGCCACGGACGACGTCGACGAGCGCCTCGCCACCCGCGTTGTTGTAGATCTTCGCGCAACCGCGGTCCGCGCCGGTGACGCAGAACCCACCGCCGGCGCTACCTCGAAAGCCGGTGGTCGCAAAACCGGAATGAACGATCGATAGCGTGAGCCGATCGGTGGCGCCGTACGAGACGTCGGGCGCGATCGAGGTCGGCTCGAACGCCGCGCCGCTCGACAACGCCGCCTCGACCGTGAGCGTCATGGTGACGCGACCTCGCGGCAGTGCAATTCCGGGGGCGCGTGGCGCGAGCACCGGAGGTGCGCTCTCGGTTCGCGTGTCGGTTCGCGCTGGTTCTTGTTCGGTCACCGGGTCCGGCGGGTCGAGCGCGCGCAGCGCCGCTTCGGTTTCCGGATCGTCGTATGGCTGTGCGCGTGCGACCGTCGTCGCGAACGCCACGATCGCAAGTGCCAGGCCGGCCCGCTCCCTCACTCCACGATCATATGTCAGCACCAAGGCAAATGAGAGCTACTCCCAGGTGGCTTCGAGCTGACACAGCTCGTCGCCGCGGGTCCGACACAGCGGCTCGGTCAGCACGACGGCCTTGCCGCCGGACAGCTCGATCGAGCGTTCGCACCAGCCCATCACCGAGAGGCAGTGCGTGCGATCGGGCGTGTCGAAGCCACGGATCCGGAGCACGGTCGTCTTCGGGCCCCGCGTCATCACCTCGAGGAACCCGCTGTCGTAGTGCGCGCTCCACAGCCGCACCGCGCGGCCGAGGATCCAGTGCACGGTGCCGACCTTGAAGAACAGCCGGTAGATCGTCGTGAGGTTGGCGTCGGCGCCGTACCGCCCGAGCGCCTTGATCAGGCCGAGGTCACCCTTGCCAAACAGCCGGTCGAGCACGGTGTTGAGCTCGACGAACTGCTCGAACGGATACCACTTGGCCTTCTCGATGCCGCGCTCGATCGAGAAGCGCAGCTCCGGGGTGACCTCCCCGAGCAACCTCTCCATTCCCGCAGCCCCGTGCCCCAGCTGGACCCAGAGGATGCGCGACGCCAGCGCGCTTCCCTTGACGTTCGCCACGCCACTACTATACGTCGCCAACGTGTCCAGCCGCCAAGATCCTGCCGATCCCGTCGATCCACTCCAGCCCCTCCGTCGCCTCGAAGAGATGGAGGCGAAGGCCCAGCTTGCCGGTGGCAAGACGCGCATCGCGAAGCAGCACGAAGCCGGCAAGCTGACGGCGCGCGAGCGCGTCGAGGCGCTCCTCGACGAGGGCAGCTTCGTCGAGCTCGACAAGTTCGTGACCCACCGCTGCGCCGACTTCGGCATGCAGGAGCAGAAGATCCTCGGTGATGGCGTGGTCACGGGCCATGGCACCGTCGATGGCCGTCCAGTCTGCGTGTTCGCGCAGGACTTCACGGTGTTCGGCGGCTCGCTGTCAGGGGCCTACGCGCAGAAGATCTGCAAGGTCATGGACCTCGCGACGAAGATCGGCTGCCCGATCGTCGGGCTCAACGACTCCGGTGGCGCGCGCATCCAGGAGGGCGTCGAGTCGCTCGCAGGCTACGCCGACATCTTCCTGCGCAACGTACTGACGAGCGGGGTCGTGCCGCAGCTCTCGGCGATCATGGGCCCGTGTGCCGGTGGCGCGGTGTACTCGCCGGCGATCACCGACTTCATCCTCATGGTCGAGCGCACCTCGTACATGTTCATCACCGGTCCCGAGGTGATCCGGACGGTGACGCACGAGGAGGTGACGAAGGAGCAGCTCGGCGGCGCATCGACGCACGCGAGCAAGTCCGGGGTCTCGCACTTCACCGAGGCCGACGAGCTGTCGTGCATCGCGCGGATCCGCGAGCTACTCGCGTTCATGCCGAGCAACAACTCGGAGGATCCGCCGCACCGCCCGACCCAGGATCCCGCGGACCGCGCCGACGCCGCGCTCGACACCATCGTGCCCGTCGAATCGAACCGGCCGTACGACATCAAGAAGATCATCAACGCCGTCGTCGACGACAACAAGTTCGTCGAGGTCCACAAGGACTACGCGAAGAACATCGTCTGCGGGTTCGCGCGCTTCGACGGCCGGCCGGCCGGCATCGTCGCGAACCAGCCGGTCCACCTCGCAGGCTGCCTCGACATCGACGCGTCGATCAAGGCCGCGCGGTTCGTGCGGTTCTGCGATTGCTTCAACATCCCGATCGTCACGTTCGTCGATGTCCCGGGCTTTTTGCCCGGCACGACGCAGGAGTACGGCGGCATCATCAAGCACGGTGCGAAGCTGCTCTACGCGTTCGCCGAGGCCACGGTCCCGAAGATCACGGTGATCACGCGCAAGGCCTACGGTGGCGCGTACGACGTCATGTCGAGCAAGCACATCCGCGCCGACGTCAACGTCTCGTATCCCGCGGCCGAGATCGCGGTGATGGGACCCGAGGGCGCGGTCAACATCATCTTCCGCAGCGAGCTCGACAAGATCACCGACGAGACCGAGCGTGCGGCGGCACGGGCGCGGTTCACCGCCGAGTACAAGGAGCGGTTCGCGAACCCGTACAAGGCGGCGTCCCTCGGCTACATCGACGAGATCATCCGCCCGCGCGACACCCGGTGGACGATCATCCGCTCGCTGCGCACGCTCGCGAACAAGCGGCAAACCAACCTGCCGCGCAAGCACGGCAACATCCCGCTGTAGTGTTCCGGATCGCGCTCCTGGTCGCGGTGTTCGGGTGCGGCTCGCCGCGGCGACCGGCACCGCTGCCGCCGTTGCCTCACGCCGCGTACGCGCATTACCTCGACGGCAAGCTCGCCGCGTATCGCGATGACTGGGCCGCGGCGGCCGATGCGCTCGCGGATGCGGCCGCAGCCGCGCCTGACCAGCCGATGGTCGCGGTCGAGCTCGCGCGTGCCCAGCACAAGGCGAAGCGCGGTGGTGCAGCCCGGGCGACGCTCGCCGCGGCGCGCACGCGGTGGCCGAAGCACGCGCAGGTGTGGCTCGCGTCGGGCGATGCGATGGCGAGCGTCACGCCGGTAGATGCGATCCGCGCGTATCGCCGGGCGATCGAGCTCGAGCCGTCCGACGAGCGCGGCTACCTCGGGCTTGCAAAGCTCGAGCAGCCAAAGGCCGCGCTCGGCACGCTGCGCCGGCTGGTCGCGCGAATTCCCGAGTCAGTCGACGGCCGCTACCGACTCGCCCAGCAGCTCACCGCGATCGACGATCTCGCGGGCGCGATCGCGCAGCTCAAGGTCGTGCTCGAGCGCGATCCGGACCACATCGATGCGCGGCTCGATCTCGCGCGTGCGTTGCGGCTCTCGGTCGGGCTCTCGGTCGGGCTCTCGGTCGGAAATGACCGCCGGCTCGACGAGGCGATCGCGCAGACCCGGAGCGCGTTCGATCGCAGTGGCCAGGCGCTCGACGTCGCCGAGGAGCTGTTCTGGTTGCTCTGCGAGGCCGACGATCGCACCGCCGCGGTCGACCTGCTGACGCTGCTCGACGACGATCGCAGCGATACCGACGCGCTCGCCACGGTGGCCCGCTTCGACCGCGGCCTCGGCCGGCTCGAGGAGGCACGCGTGATCGCCGCGCGCATCGCGAAGGTCGATGCCGAGCTCGGATCGCTGTCGCTCGCGGAGACCGACCTCGCCGCTGGCGATCACGTAGCCGCGGTCCGGCGTGCGCTCGCGGTTCCGGGCTCGTCGGAGCGGTTCGTCGACGCCCGGCGGATCGCCGCCGCCGCGCACCTCGCCGCGAACCAGCCGCAGGCCGCGCTCGACGTCCTCGTGCAGGTGCGAATCGGCAAGCCCACCGACGTCGACCTCGCGACGCTCGCGGCCTTCGCGCTCGTCGATCTCGGCAAGCCGGCCGACGCACACGTGGTGCTGAGCAAGCTGCCCGAGGGACCGTCCGCGCGGTTCGCCCGGGCGCGGGTCGCCGATCGCGCCGGCGATACCGCCGCGGCGCTCGCGATCGTCGAGGGGATCCTGCGCGAGAAGCCGGACTCGACCGCCGCGCTCAACCTCGCGGGATACCTGCTCGCCGACCGCAACGAGCGGCTCGCCGATGCCGAGCGTTACCTGCGTCGCGCCCGCGACCTCGCGCCCGGTGATCCGGCGATCCTCGACAGCTGGGGCTGGCTGCTATTCCGCCAGGGTCGAACGCGGGACGCGGTGCGCGTGCTCGACCGTGCGGCCCGGTTTGCGCCGCGCGAGCCCGAGATTCTCCTGCACCTCGCAGCGGCATGGGCGGCCGACGGCGCCCCGCGAACCGCCGTCGGCGTGCTCGCCCAGGCGGCCACGCTGCACCCGACCACCACGGTCCGGCGCCGGATCGACGCGCTGCGTTCCGCGCTCACCACCTCCCCGGTCAAACCCGCCCCGGTGATATGATGGTCGCCATGAAGCGCGTGATGCTGATCGCGGTGCTGGTCGCCTGGGCTGGCTGCAGCAAGGGCCCGTCCGAGGATCAGTGCAAGCAGCTCCTCGAGCACCTCGTCGACCTCGAGTTCAAGAAGGCAGGTGCCGCGGCCTCGGGAGATGCCCTCAAGGCGGATCTCGCGAAGCAGAAGGCCGCGGTCATCGAGACCAAGTCCGGCGACTTCATCGCGGCGTGCAAGGACAAGACGGCGAAGTCGCGCGTCGAGTGCGCGCTCGCGGCGACCGATCTCGAAGCCGTCGGCAAGTGCGACGAGCAGTAGCTCGGCTCGGCTCTCAACGTCGCTCGGCGTTCTTCATCTCCAGATGCGTGGTACCGGCGAGCGGCTTCTTGCCGGTGCCCGTGAACTTGCCGTCATAGGTGAGCGAGAGCAACTCGCGCACGCTGTCGAGCTCGAGGGTGGCGCGATGGATCGTCAGCTTGGAGCCGTTATCCTCACAGATCGTCGGCGCCTCGAGGGCGTAGACGTGCTCCGTCGAGGTCGCCGATCGATTGAATGCGAGCACGCAGCCGGGCTGCACCTGGATCGTGAAGTGACGCTTCCGCGTCCGGGTCGACAACACTTCCAGGCGATTTGTCTGCGTCACCGGCGGACGTCCTTTCACATCGATGGTGACGGTCGCCGTGCCGACGTACGTGCGGGCACCGTCATCGGGCGCCTTCGCGATCGGCTCGGTCGGCGCTGCCGCAGCCGTCCTGGTGCGTGCGGCTTCCATCAGCTGCGAGATCCCCGCGCGCGCCACGAACCGGGGTTCAGGACCTGGTCGCCCGTCACGTCCCGGCGTGCCCTGCTTGTCGAGGTCCTCCGCGGTCCCGATGTGTCCGCCCTCACCCGCGTCGCCGCCCGGCCCCGCAGCGTTGTCGATGACCACGTACTTCGCGAGCTCGGGACTCGCCGCGTCGTAGAGCACCGTCACCTCGCCGCCGTCGCCACCGTCGCCACCGCCGCCACCGCCGCTGCCGCCGCCCGCGAACACGCGCATCGTGATCGTCGGATCGAGGAGATAGGTCTGCATCGGTGAGCCTTGCGGCTCGACGGTGACCGCGACGAGCTTGCCGTCGCGATAGGGGAGGTAGCCGATCGAGATCGTCGTGCGCGGGGCATTCCCGGCTGCTTCGCCCTTCGCGCCAGCGTCGCCGCTGGATCCCGGTTTCCCGCCCGCAACGGCCGTCGGTGGCCAGCACTTCCAGTGGGGCTCGAGCTCGATCGTCGATGTGATCGACGGATTGGCGACGAGCGTCGCCGTGATCGTCAGCTTCTTGTCGAGCATCGCCATCGCGTCGTCCGGCGGATTCCACGAGCGATCGTTCATGTCGCCGATCGAGGCGGTCAGCGTCACGATCGCTGGATCGAAGCGGTCGTGCTCGACGGCACCGGACGAGCCCTCGTAGTACGCCTTGCCGTCCTTCGTGGTCACGACGACCTCGACGACGTCACCGCGCGCGCAGATCCGTCGATCCTTGGGGCCGTCGCCGGTGATCACCTGCAGTGTCGTGACGTTGTTCTCTTCGAGCTTGACGGACTGCGCGCCGCCGCACGCGACGAGGCAGACCAGTAGCCATCGATGAATCATCGTTGTCCTCGTGGTCACCTGACCACGCATGCGCGACGTTTGCCAGCAGCTTAGCCGAGCGCGGCGATCACCGCATCCGCGACGACCTCGCCGACGGCAGGAGACGCCGTCGCGCCATGACCACCGAGCGCAGCCGCCCACACGAGCCATGGCCGCTCGGGATCGCGGCCGAGGCGCATCCGGCGATCCGCTGCGAATGCGCGCTGACAGGCCCAGCGCCGCACGATCGGGGCGCGCGCGAGGTCCGCGGACGCGGTGACGAGCCGGCTGCGCAGCCGATCATCGGCGTCGCTGGCGGGCTGCTGGTCGGCCGCCGCGGTGACGTCCGCGTCGCACGGTGAGACCAGGATCCCGCTGTGATCGCGGCGGAGGTAGACCTCGTCGCGACCGAGGTACCAGACGTACGGCGCGGTCGCCGGTGTGCCCCCCGCCGGCGTGCCCTCGACGACGAACAGGTGGCGCTTGAACGCGTCGAGCGGTGGATCGCCGGTCAGCGCGCCGGCCCATGCACCGGTCGCGTCGACGATCACGCGCGCCGCGATCGTCCCCCGCGCGGTCTCGACCCGGCCTGCCTCGATGTCGGTCACCGCCGCGTCGCACGCGATATCGAGGTTCGCCGCGAGCGCGTGGAGCAGCCCGGTCGCGTCGATCACGCCATCGCCGGGGACATCCAGCGCTTGCCCGATCGGGAGCTCGGTCAGCTGCGGCCACCGCGCGAGGACGTCGGCGCGCTCGATGACCGTGTGGGCCACGCCGAGGCGTTCGGCGCGCTCGATGTAGGTCGCCGCATGCGCCGGGTCGTCGAAGCACAGCACGCCGCCTGTCGGGGCCCACACCGCCGCGAATCGATCGCGCAGGCATGCGGCACCGCGGATCGCGAGCCGGCTCGTGTCGTCATCCTCGCAGAGCTGGCGCCCGAGCCCCGCGCCGCGCCCGCTCGCGTAGCGGCCAAGGTCGGCCTCGCGCTCCAGCACGAGTGCCGGCACGCCACGAGCCGCCAGGGCCCACGCCGTGGCACAGCCGGCATAGCCGCCGCCGATGATGGCGACGTCGACGGTGCCAGGAAGCGCGGCGGGCGGCCCGGGGGGGGGGGGGGGGG